>CAMASH010000091.1 GCA_945860745.1 Chthoniobacter flavus
GGTGGCTGCGTGCGGACTGGTGCGGACCGCTCCGGAGGCGGCCCGCAGGGTCTTCCGCATTTCCGAGGAGGAGGGGAAAACGATCTGGTGGTGGCCCCGACTGACATTGCGGGTGGTAAAGCTTTGCACGATTCCGAACGGCGGGGATCGGCCCGACGAGACAAGTCTTGACCTTCATCCCAGTGTGTTAGGTTGAGGGGAGGCCGGGCGGATGCGCGGTATGGGAACCATGAGCCGGGATTACGATTACAACAAACCCCACCCGCCCGGCGGCCGGCAGGCGCGGCGGCTCGAGAAGCGAAGGGAAAACGTCCGCATCCTGCTCATGCTTCTGGTGGGCGGCCTCGTTATCGCAGGGCTGATTTTTTTCAGCCTGCGCAATTGAATCCCGCCGGCAGGAAATCTCAAGTCGGGCTCCCGTCGCCATGAAGCATCGCTACAACTACCATCGCAAGCAGGACATCTGGGGCCCGGGGCGTTACAGCGGCCGGCGTCGGGATTGGATCCTGGTGATCGCGATGCTGGCGGTGGGCGGCGCAATGCTTGGCGTCCTTGCTTACCTTTTCCTGCGATAGTCTCTGCGGTGGCGCGCGATTTTTCCTGCGCGCGGAAATCTGGAGCGGTCCTTGCAACAATTTCGTCACAGGAGACCGTGGCTCCTTGGTTGCCATGGGCGAAAATTCCTGACACCTATGGTGTTTATGCCTGTGCCGTTGCTTTCTGTACTCAATCTGCACAAGCGATTTGACGAAAATCCGATCTTGAAAGGTGTGAGCCTTGATGTCGAAGCGGGCGATTTGGTTTCGATCATCGGACCATCCGGTTGCGGCAAGAGCACGATGTTGCGCTGTCTGAATTTTTTGGAGATCCCTGACGCCGGCCGGATCTCCATCGCCGGGGTAACTATTGACTGCCAGGGGTTGGAGGATGCCCCGCCGAAGGATATCCAAACGCGGGCGCACGAACTCCGCCAGCGCGTCGGCATGGTCTTCCAGCAATTCAATCTGTTCCCCCACCGCACCGTCCTGGAAAACACCATGCTTGCGCCCATGATTGTGCACGGAGCGAAGAGGGAGGAAGCCGAGGCTAACGGCCGGCGGCTTCTGGAGAAAGTCGGCCTGGGCAGCGAGTTTGCCCACCGGTATCCGGCCCAGATGTCCGGCGGGCAGCAACAGCGCGCCGCCATCGCCCGCGCCCTGGCCATGAATCCCAAGGTGATGCTCTATGACGAACCCACCAGCGCCCTTGATCCGGAATTGGTGGATGAAGTTCTCAAGGTCATGAAGGACCTCGACGCCGAGGGCATGACCCAGATTGTGGTCACACACGAGATGCGCTTCGCCCGCGACGCCAGTGACTACATCGTTTTCATGGAAGGTGGGCATATCGTGGAGATTTCCGACGAGGATGAGATCTTCACCCATCCCAAAGATGAACGCACCCGCCAGTTTCTCCGGAGGTTCATCTGATGAGGAGGCTGGCTGTTTTTCTCAGTCTTCTTCTGGCCTTTGGGGCGCAGGCGGCCGATCCCGTTCTGCGCTGGGCGGCCGATCCCGACAGCAACGCGCCGTTTGCCTTCTTCGACCCGAGCAACAAACTGACCGGCTTCGAATACGAGATCATCACCGCCATTGCCCGGCGCATGAATCGCACGCCCAAGTTCGTCCAAAACGATTGGGATGGACTCATACCCGGTTTGGGACGCGATCTGTACGATGTGGTGATTTGCGGCATCGAGATCACCCCGGAAAAAGCGGGGGAAGTCCTTTTCTCCAATCCCTACTACGTGACGTTCGAGCAGCTTGTCGTGCGCAAGGGCACCCCGCCCATCACCTCGCTGGACGAACTCAAGGGAAAACAAATCGGCACGCTCGATCAGACGGCGGCCTTGGACATGCTTGAGAAGATTCCCGGCGTGGAGGCCAAGACCTACGATGAGGAAGTCAACGCCTACCAGGATACCGCCAATGGGCGGATTTTCGGCGTCCTGCTCGATTACCCAATTGCCAAATACTACGCCGCGCCGAATCCCAACCTGCAATTCACCGGCCCGCCTTTCGGACAAATCAGCTACGGCATTGCCCTCAGGAAAGGAAACACCGCGCTCCAGAAAGAAATGAACAGTGCCCTCGCTGAAGTGATTGCCAGCGGGGAAATGCGGGACATTCTTTCCCGCTGGGGACTTTGGACTCCCCTGGTGGCAGGTGCCCTCGGCCAACCCGAGGACCCTTCGCTACCTGATACGGAATACAAGGCCTTCGTGGCCGGCCACGCCGAGCAGGCCACATGCTGGACCCGGATGCAGCGTTACGCCGGCTACTGGCCTCTGCTGCTCAGGGCCGCGCTTTTGACCCTGGAGGTCTCCATCGTCGGCATGATCCTGGCGGTCAGCGTGGGATTCACTCTTGCCATCATGCGGGTTTTCGGTCCCTGGCCCCTGCGCTGGCTGGCCATGCTTTATATCGAGATCATCCGGGGTACACCGTTGCTTATCCAACTGTACATCATTTTCTACGGTCTGCCCGCGGTCGGCATCAAACTTTCGCCCTTCATCGCCGGGGTGCTGGGTTTGGGATTGAATTACGCGGCCTATGAGGCGGAAAATTACCGCGCCGGTCTGCTGGCCATTCCCCGCGGTCAAATGGAGGCGGCCCGGGCTCTTGGCATGACCCACCGGCAGGGCCTTTTCCATATCGTCATCCCCCAATCCTTCCGCCTCGTGCTGCCGCCGGTGACCAATGACTTCATCTCCCTGCTCAAGGATTCCTCGCTGGTTTCCATGGTCACGCTGCTTGATCTCACCGGAGCCTATAATCGCATCGCCACGCAGACTTTTGATTACTTCGGCACCGGCCTGCTCATCGCGGCCATTTATCTCCTCATCGGTCTGCCCTTCGTCCGTCTGGCCCGCTACACTGAAGAAAAGCTTGCGGTGGATCAGCGCAAACCCGGCCAAAAACCCGGCCTGTTCAACCTCCCGAAGCGCAGAAAGTGACTTAGCCGGCCTGATCGAGGCAAAGGAGCAACGAGCCCAGCGTCGCGGGCCACGGCGAAACCGGGAAGGAGGAGGACCCGAGCGGCTTCCAGAGCACCGCTTGCCCCGCAGAAATGGTGCGCAACGAAGTGGCGGAAAACATCCGGAGACTTTCCGGAAGCGAATCGCCATGGTCCGCCGTGGCCGTAACCTGATGGCGCGGCAGTCTGGCCGGCAGGAGCAGGGCGCCGATGATCGCACCGCCGCCGAGGAGCCGCATAAGCTTGAGGCGCTGGAGTTCCTTCCCACTGCCGGAGCGGACAGGGCCGCGGGGGCGCTCAGGCCTGAAAATTATCGGCGTTTTTTCCGCAGGGAATCGGCGAAAGGTGAATCTTTCGTCACACGCCCGGCCAGACACCCGCGGTCGGTGCCTGGATGATTTACAACCCCTGGGCGCGCGCGAGTTTTTCGAGCTCGGTCTGGAAGGCGATCACATCGGGCTGGGAAGGCCGGTAGCCGGCCGTAGTGGCATCGAGGCCCAAGCGTCCAGCCTGATCAAGATACCAGGCGGCGGTCTGGCCGTCGCTGAAAGTGGTGCGTCCGCTGATCATGGCGCCCGGGCGGGTGATCTGGTCAATGGTGACGGAGACAGTTCCCGGTGCGGTCACGGGCTCCTCAACTGGCAGTGGCGGCGGTTCGACGGGGCGTTCGGGTTCCTTGAAGTTGAGTTTCAAGTCATCGGCCAGCAGCCTGGTTTCCAGATAGGTGATCGAAATCTGAAACTCCTCCTTGAGGCGTTTTTGAATTTCGGAAGGGCCTGCGCCTTCTTCAATCCAGCGGAGGATGAGCGATTTTTGGTCGTCGGTAAGTGTCATGGCAGAGATTGATCTATACCATGAACGGCTCGGAGGTCATGAAGATTTCTGCAGACGTTTCTAACCGCCGGCAATGGCGGGCACGATGCTGATCTCGTCACCGTCTTTGACGGGGGTTTCTTTGTCGGCCAGGAAGCGGATGTCCTCGTCATTCAAGAAGATATTCACAAAGCGGCGGACGGCACCCTGTTCGTCGCAGATGCGCTCAATGAGGCCGGGATACGTGGAATCAAGACTGGCGAGAATGGCGCCGATGGTGCCGCCCTCGGCGGTGACAGTTTCGCTTTCGGCGGTGAGTTTGCGGAGCGGGGTGGGGATACGGACTTGGATGGGCATGGTGGTGGTTTAGGCGTTGAGGGTGGAGAGTTCGCCGGCAATGAGCGCCTCGAACTCACGGAGACTGGGTTTGATGAGACGCGGCTTGCCGCAATGGCCTGCGACGGCCTCGGAGGTCTTGAGTCCGTGGCCGGTGATACAAAGAACAATGCTTTCGTTGCGGGGAATCTTGCCGCTCTCGATGAGTTTTTTGGCGCAGGCCACGGTGACACCCCCCGCCGTTTCGGCAAAGATTCCCGAGTATTCGGCCAGCATCTTGATGCCGGCAATGACTTCTTCATCCGTGACATCCTCGGCATAACCGCCGGTTTCTTTCATGACCCGAATGGCATAGTAGCCGTCCGCCGGTGTGCCGATCGCGAGCGACTTCACGATTGTGTCCGGCTTGGGCACGGGCTTGACAATCTCGGAGCCTTTTTTCATGGCTTCGCTGATGGGCGAGCACCCACTGGCTTGCGCGCCATGGACAGCGAACGGAGCCTGATCGAGCAGACCGGTGTGGATGAATTCCTTGTAGGCCTTGTGGATCTTGGTCAGCAGGGAACCACTGGCCATCGGGACGACGGTATGGCGGGGCAGTTTCCAGCCGAGTTGCTCGGCAATCTCAAAGCCCATCGTTTTACTGCCCTCGGCGTAGTAAGGGCGGAGGTTGACGTTGACGAAGCCCCAGCCGTATTTCCCCGCGATTTCGGAACAGAGCCGGTTGACTTGATCGTAGGCACCCTGAATGGCGATGACATTGGTGCCATAAACGAGCGAACCCAGCACTTTGCTTTGCTCGAGATCGGCGGGGATGAGCACGTAACTCTGCAAGCCGGCGGCGGCGGCATTGGCGGCCACGGAGTTGGCCAGATTTCCGGTCGAAGCGCAGGCGACCACCTTGAAGCCGAGTTCACGGGCCCGGCTCAGCGCGACGGAGACCACGCGATCCTTGAAGGAGAGGGTGGGGTAATTGACGGTGTCGTTCTTGATGTAAAGTTCCTCGACACCCAGCACCCTGGCCAGCCGGTCGGCCCGGACCAGCGGGGTAAAGCCGACTTGCGTGCCGACGGTGGGAGCGCCGTCGATGGGAAGAAACTCGCGATACCGCCACATGGTTTGCGGACGGCGGGTGATGATTTCGCGGCTGACGGCGGCCTTGATGGCGTCGTAATCGTACGCGGCTTCGAGTGGTCCGAAATCGAATTCGCAAATGTGAATGGCCTCCTTGGGATAGAGACGCGAACACTCGCGACATTTCAGCTGGGAAAAGAATGGGCGGTCTGCGTTCATGGTTTTCGTTTCTCCGCACGAGAGTGGAAGATGGAGAAACAACGATCCGCCGGTGGCTGACTGTCGCATCTCATCTGCCCCGGATGTTTTCACACCCGAGCTGGATTTAGCACCTAGGCGCCCGCCAGTGCTGGGCACTGACGAACCGGTTGCCGTGGCTTCATAGGGCCAGTCCCTCTGCCACTCTCGATAAGATTAGGCGTTTAGTTTGCGTCGGAACGCGGTGGCGTCAAGTGATTTTCGTCGTCACGGGGTGTGAGGGAAAGCGGGTGAGGGAGAGGGAGAAAAAAGCGCGGCGCTTTTGCGGGAAAAAACGGCGGAGTTGGTGGTTTTTGGCCTCACCCGCTTTTCATAACGCCCGGTGGGGATGAGGAGCGGTTTCCACCGGCTTGCTTTTTATCAGCCTGCGGAAATAGCCCACCCACAAACACCCTGCGACAATCATGATCGCACCCCCGGCAATACTCACATACTGGAGGGCCCGCGACGCCTGTTCCATCTGCGATGGGGAGAAAAGCTGGTAGGACAAGCCAAGGATGAGCGCGAATTGCGCCAGTCCGAGCAGGAAGTTCCCGGCGGACAGGGCGAAAATCGCCTTGCTGAAAACATTCGCCATGTAGAGGAACGAGAACGTGCTGATCACCAGCGGCAGGAACGCGAGCAGAAAGCATACGATGAGAGTGGAGATGATCATTGAGCATACCAAGCCTAGGTCTCCGGGCCGTTTCCTTAAACCGTTTTTACGTCCGGGGATCAGCTTCTGTCCATTTTTTTTGGTATCCCCGCGCGACCACAGGTCTTCTGACTTGTCCAGCAGGCCCTCCGGCACGAAGGCGCTCTCCCTTGCGGGTCCCTACCTCCCGAGGCGGGGCTCCTTGACCACTTGGCGGATAATGGGGATCCCGTCTCCGGCCGCGAATGCCACCGCAGCAAGGCTGATCGAGTAATCCGCCAGAGCCCCGGCGCGCATGGATCGCGCGAGCGCCAGCTGTCCTGCGGCTTCGGAAAATTCCGCCACGGTAGCCAGCCCGTGATCATAACCACTGCCGATCGCGTCAAAATTTTCCTTCGCGGAGGCCACAAACCCCTCGGCGTAATCCACCCGCCGGGCCGCGCTCAGCGTCTCCTGGTAGGAGGTCCAGACGTCGCGGGTGGCATCTAGCCGCGCCTGGCCGAGCTCTTCGCGGGCGGCCTTCTCCTCGTCCTGTCGCCTGCGCTTTTTCTGGATCCGTTCGAATCCGTCAAAGAGATCCCAACTCGCCACGAGGAAGCCGCCATAGCCGCTCAGGTCCTCCGCGTAGGATCCCTTGGTGCTCCCGTCCTGGGCATTGTAGCCAAAAGCGGAATAGCCATATTTCCCCTCCAGCCGGACCTCGGGCATAAAGTCTGCGGAGGCCCGGCTTGTCGCGGCCTCGCTGGCCCGGACATCCGCCGCGCGTGCGGCCAGATCCGGCCTGGCCACAAGCGCCTTCTCAATGAGCTTTCCGGCCTGCTCGCGCAGATCCTTGGTGGAGGAGGGAATCTCGGACTTGGTGATCCTGAGGGGCGCGTTAGCCGGCAGGCCGGCGGCCACGCAGAGATCGCCGAGAGTTGTGCGGACCAGGGCATTTTCAGATTCCGCCACAAACTCCGCCTCGAGAACTTTTTTCCGGGCGGCGAGGAGTTCGGGAGTGGCGGCGAGGCCGGTTTCAGTTTCCTTTTTGACCGTTTTTGAGAGAACGCGCGCGACCTCCAACAGGGCCGCCGCCGCCTCGCTTTTCCACCGTGCGGCCTCATGCGCAAAATAACACCGCTGCACATCAAAAACGACCCGCTGCAATTTGCGCTCATACAGAAGACCGGACGCGTCGAACAACGCGATCGAGCGCCGGACATCCGCCGCCCGCCGTCCGAAATCGAGCAGGAGATACTCGAGGGAGAGAATGGTCGTCGCCTGCGTGCGGTGGAAATTATCCGGTCCGTTTGCGGCGGGGGTATACCACTGGTCAACGCCGCCTTCAAAGCGCGCCGAGATTCGGGGGAAATAGGGCGCCTTTGCTTCGCCGACCGCGGCGGACGCAGCCCGGGCCTGGAACCATGCGGCCCGGGTGCCGGGGTGGGTGACGAGCCCGAGATCAATCAGTGAGCCGAGGTCGTAGGATTTCGTTTCCGAAAACTGCATCCCGGTCTCCGGCGCGGCGCTCGCGGCGGGAGGCGGCGGCTTGGCTGTGACCTGTCCGATGGCAAACGCGGCTAGGATTGGCATTGAACAAATCCGCCCCCATTGGCTATTCAGAAGCATGATCATCGGCCCAATGAAGTTGACCGGACTGCTTGCATTAATCAAGTCCTCTGGCGATCCGCTGGTGAATGTGGCGGGCGCCTATTTTCCCGCCTGGCTGGCCTGCATGCTGGCCGGGGTGATCGGGACCTGGATCCTCCACGCGCTGGCCGGGCGCGTTGGCCTGGCGGCGGCCCTGCGTCCCGCTCCGCTGATTCTCCCCTGCCTCTTCACCACTCTCACCTGCGCCGTGTGGCTGCTGATTTTTTCCGCGTGATGCCCGCCCCCGCGCACCGTTCGGCCTTCGCGGTTCTTTTGATCCGGGCCGGCATTGTCTTCCTCGCCATCGTGACCGCTTTTGCCACGTGGAAAAATCTGGAGAGATTTCCCCGCACTGAGGATGCCGAGATCCGGGCCAATGTGGTCGGCATCGCTCCACAGGTCGGCGGATCGATCGTTCGTCTGCACGTCACGGATAATCAGAAGGTGAACCGCGGTGACCTTTTGTTTGAGATTGATGCGCGTCCCTATGAGGCCGAGGCCGCGCGGGCTGCTGCCAGGCTCGAACTGGTGCGCCTGGAGGTGCGCGCGCTCGGCGATGAGATCGCTGCGGCAGAGGCCTCGCTTCGTGAACGGACCGCACGTTCAGAATATGCGACCTCCCATTTCGAAAGGCTGAAACCCCTGCTGACCGGAAATTACGCTTCCGCCGACAAGGTGCAGCGCGCGCAGTCCGATGCGGAAAGCGCTGTGGCGATGGTGCGGGAGGGAGAAGCCTCCGTGGCCCGCGCCCGCAACAATCTCGGCGAGTCCGAAGGGCGCAACACCCGCGTGGACGAAGCGCTGGCCGCCTTGCGCGACGCCGAACTCAAGGTCTCCTACTGCAAGGTCTACGCCCCGGGCGACGGATTTGTGACCAATCTCCAAATCGCCCCGGGCACATTCGCCGCCGCCGGGGAACAGATCTTTTCCATCGTGGATTCCTCGATCTGGTTCGTGCTGGCCAACTTTCGCGAAACCGAGATGGCCGGGATTCGGGTCGGGCAGAAAGTCCGGGTGTATTTGATGTCCCAGCGCGGAACTCCCGTCACCGGGATCGTCCAGGGAATCTCACGGGCGGTTTATCCCCTCGCAACCGCCTCCCAATCCGCCCCGGGCGGGGAAGGGGTTTTCTCGCGGGTGGCGCCGACCTTTGATTTCGTCCAGCTCGCGCAACGCTTTCCGGTCCGGATTGTTCTCGATTCCCGTGAGTCCGCAGCTTTTCGCATGGGAGGAAAAGCCTCGGTGGTGGTGGATACCCGGACGGCGCCGGATGTGGAGCGGTTGCGGGTTTTGCAGGCCGGGGAAAAGGAGGCCTTCACGCCGCCGCTGAAAAATGACTGATTCCGCCCGCGGCGCCTTGCGTCAGGGGCTGGCGACTGCGGGCACGGCGTTGGTCGTGGGAACGCTCCATGTGCCACAGCCGTTTCTCGCTATTCTCGCCTCCCAGCTCATCGGCGGCCTCCGCTGCGATTCGCGCCGGGAATTCCTCAGGCGCCTGGCATCGGCTTGGATCGGATCATTGACCGGAGGCCTTCTTCTGGTCGCGGTCCCGGATCAGCAATGGCTGTCGCTTCCGTTGTTCGGTGCGGCGGCCGGACTCGGCATCGTCGGGGCTTTCCGCCGGTGGGGCGCTGCGGCCGCTATTCTTTTTGCCATGGGAATCGGCGGCATGTTCTCGTCCGGGATTGTATTTCCCGAAGAGGGGCTGGTCTCCGGTCTCGCGCACGCTTCCTCGCTCTCCATCGCGGTGATTGTTTCCACGCTCTCCTGGAATCTCCTCATGCGGAATCCGGCGCCCGCCGCCGCCCCGCCGTCCTCCTTACCGCGGGCCTCGCTCATTGGCATCTCCGCCGCCTGCTCATTGGTTTTGGCATGCCTGGCCGTGCCGGCTCAAGCGGTGGTGATGACGATCTCCACGATGACTACCATTTTGGCACTGGAGACTTCGGGTGCCGCCCCCCGGGTGCTGGAGAGGTCGGTGGGTGCGGTGCTCGCGGTGCTGGCCTCGGTGGCTTTTATCATCATCGTGGGGACGGGAAACAACTTTGCTGTTTTCCTTCTCGCCCTGGCTGTGGCAATGGGGGCGTTTGAATGGATGGCCGTCTCAATACCCTCAAAAGCAGCCCTGTTCCGCCAGGCGGCGGCGCTCTTTGCCGTGGCTGCCGCGATACTCCCCAGGCCTGAGTCGACCCTTCAGGCCTCCGCAGATCGCATGGTTGCGATTCTGCTCGGCTTCGCTGTCGGAGTTGCCTGCTTTCGCATTGCGGGCGCACGGTCAGAAGCGGAAAATGGCTCGGAATAGTTTCCCTCCATTCATGCCGTCACAACCAGGTCGGAATTCTCCGGACCGAAAAGTTGCAGTATCATCAGGGGATCGGTCGTCGAGGGGTTCGTGATCGGGTTGTCGCGCTTGGGGAAATTCACGGGCGTCTCGCGCATCTCCTCTTGGCTTGTCCCCGGCTCGACGCCGAAGAATGTGTCGCGAAAATCTCCGCCGGGGTTGTGTATCTGCGGCGGAAAATAAGACGACTCCGGCTTTCCGTTCCGGGGAACCAGTCACCGAATCCGCGTTTGCGGAAAACTGACCAGTCCGCCACCGGCAGGGTGCGCACCGCCCGCCCGCCGGCCCCCTTTCCGCAAGCCTTGACCTCCCTTGGCCTTTCGCTACGAAACCAGCCTGGAAAAGCTGCCAGCGGACTTAATTCACCGGGATCGGTCTGAGCGATTGGAGGATTTGCGTTTCGGTCGGGAGGGATGGAGGCCTGCTGTTCCAGACAAGCGGCGAGGGGCGCAAGGCGAGATTGCGGGTGAGGATTTTTGTGTAGGTTGAGGCGGCCTTGAGATTCTCCGCGGCCACCTTGAAATCGGAAATGGTCGCGGTCAGTTTTTTCCGTTGTTGGCCAGGAGGTTGTTGCTTCGTGTGGCCAGCTGTTCCAGCGCGCCGACCGCTTTTTCCGTATGCCCGAGGGTGCGGGTGATCGGCTCCCTCGGCTGAGTCGGGATTTCTTCTTCCCGCCAAGCGTAGTCATCGTCTGAGCCTTACCCACGCCGATCGGTGGAAGGAGATCTCCCAAAGTATCAACGGCACGTTGAAGCATCCCGGGGGACTGGTGGTTTTTGACACACTGAGTCTGCTAACCGGAAGTGAGAATACGGCCGCCCGCGGCGCGCACCCGGCCTGGAAAATCATGACCTGGCTGACGCCGGATGCCATCGCGGCCCGGGAAAGATCGAGCGCCGGCCCGATCTGGTGGTGGGTGGCGCCGGCCCTGGGATTGTTCATGCCTGCGACCTCCCTGATGGTATCCGACCGCGAACACAAACGCGAAGTGTCGCGCTCCAAGGAGCGGACCCGGGCTCTCCTGGAAAGCATCGCGGACACCTCAGCCGACGGCATCATTGCCGGCGAAGCGATTCGCGATGCGCAAGGCGATAGCAAAGATTTCCGTCACGTGTTTCGCAATCCCGCCGCCTCGCACATCCTGAAAACATTCGATCGTGAAGAGTCCCGCCGGAAGACCGCTGGGGAGTTCCCCCTCTTTTTCTCGCCGGATTTCTTTGCACAATGTGTTCAGGTTGTGATCACCGGTTTGCGGTTTGAAACCGAGCAAGCTGCGGAATGTCTCAGCCTCGGCCAGCGGTGGTTCCGGATCTTGGTGGTGAAGCTTGGCGACGGGGTTGTCCTGATCTTTCCCGATGTGACCCGTCAGAAATTTGCCGTCAATGAACTCCGTCAGGCCAAGGAGTCCGCCGAGGTCGCCAATCGCGCGAAGACGGAGTTTCTGACCCTGAGGGGCCACGAAATCCGCACGCCGATTTCCGCGCTCACCGCCAACTCGGGGGAGGGCAGTCGCGAGCGGTATTTTGAGGCCGGGATGGATGATTTTCTTTGCCAGCCGATCCGCCTCGACGATCTCGAAATACTGATCGAAAAAAACATAGTCTGATCCTCGACCTGCGCTTGCCAAATCTCTTCGGCATGCTATTTATCTCGGTCCCTTGCATCCCAAGGGGAAACGCATCGCTAGCTCAATGGTAGAGCAGAGCACTCTTAATGCTTTGGTTGTAGGTTCAAGTCCTACGCGGTGCACAACAATTCGCTGACTCTCAGCGACTTACGAGACAAAAACAGCTTAAAGTTCAACCCAAAGATTCAACCCGAAAGGTTGAAGTTGGGGCATTTTTCAGGGGCGATTCTTTCTATAAGGAGGGCCCTTTGATCACAAAATTCCCCCTCCAAAACACCTCCGCCCCGCGTAGAAATAAAAAGTTCGCCAGAAAATCTGGGCCTTCATGCGCCGAAAGGTGGACGAGTTTAGCCCTTTGATCCTACCAGAATCTTCCTCATGGCCACTACGCCAGCAGAGCGACCGAAGAGGCCAATCTCTGAGAATCCGATCAGCAGAAATTTCTCTGCTCCTGCTCGGAGTCTCCATCACCCAGTCTCTCTCACAGTTGCGTCATGCTACGGGCATGAGCGATGAGGTCATCTTGCTTCGGATAAAGTCTGAAGATTTGTCCATGGCCCGGGACTGGCGGGGCGGCGCAATTTTTATTCTGTAAAAATTGACAATTAGTTTTGGGCCAGGTCAGTAGGTTTCATGTTGAGATAGATTTTTCCGGTGAGCCGCTCTTCGCTGATTTCGCAGAGGAGGGCGGAGATGAGTCGGAGCAGGGAGGCTTCGTTTGGAAAGAGGGAAGCGACGCGGGTTCTGCGCTCCATAACAACCCGGCTCGGACGAAAGCCAGGGCCCTTCGATATGATATCCGCAGACCGCTTCGCTGACGACGGGATCGCATCGGTGATCAGCGTCAGAAAAAACCGCCGGGTCTGGTGACTGGAAATCGTGTCCACCGCATGGCGCAGGGCTGCGGCGGAAAGGTTGGGTTGCTGGAAGTCCACCCCGCCGAATCCGTTCACCTGAACATCGAACAAACGGGAAGTGAGCATGGTCGTTTTTCCGGAGAGGATGTGCCGGTCAAGAAGAGATCGTCACCGCGTGGCCGGCCGAAGCCGACTCGTAGGCGGATAGGATGAGTTGAATGACGTTGCGGGTTTCGCGCCCCGGGATCATGGGCGCACGTTTTTCGCGGATGGCGACAGCGGGGTCCTCAATGAGAATCCGGTGCCCTTCCAAGCCGCTGTCGCGAGGGTCGCTGGCACCGCCGCCGATAATGGCGAAACGAATAGGACTCATGATTTTTGAGCCTGAAGTTCGAGTTCAAGCGCCTGGCGGGTAGCGTGCAGGCAGGAACAGGTCGTGATGCCATCCGCATGAGGGTTTCCTGCAACATCAGCCAGAAAATCCTCGAGATATCCACCCGGGCGGGCGGGTGCCGGCGGAATGAGTTCGGGCTCTTGGGAGTTGTCATCCGCAACGCTTACGCCCGGGGCTTTGTAGGAGGTTTCCGCAAATCCTCCGGTGCCGTGGATGGTAATCCGCCAATAGTTGGGAATGGCGTAACCGCATTTGTCGGGGGCCAGATACGACACGTCGCCGAGGATGCCGCCACCGTTGGAAAGGCGCAGCAGGAACTGCCCGCAGTCTTTGAAATGTGGAGCTTGGGTGGCTTTCGCATTCCAGGTGCGCGCCGCGTCTGTTTTTTCGACTGTCAGACCAGTGACCCACGGGAGAAAATCCAGCGCGTGGATGGCGATGTCATTCAATGTTCCGCCATGCATTCCCGGCTCGAAATACCAGGCCGGCCGGATGCCCCACAGCAGCGGGTGCTGGGCGGAGAAGCTGACGGTTTGCACCTCCCCGATCCGGCCCGATGCCACGACGTCTCGCAAGCAAATCAGATTTCCATGATCACGCATGTCGAGCATCATCCCGATTCGCAGGGATTTTTCCCGGGCGACCACCGCGATCTCCTTGAGCTCATCGAGCGAAGTGCAAAGCGGCTTGTCAGCGATCACATGTTTCCCCGCGCGGAGCGCCTGGAGCACGATCTGTCCGCGGCGGCCATAGGCGTCACCGACCGCCACCGCTTCGCAGGATGCCAGTAAGTCTTCGTATGAGCTGTGCGACGGGGTGATGTCACGACCGGGCAAAAGCGATGCACCCGGATCATTTTCCCACGTGCCGGACACCTCGATGTCCGGGTGGTCTAAAGCCCGCTGGTAAAGGTCGAAGATATGCGCGTGCCGGAATCCGGCGAATCCGAGGCGGAGTGGTTTCATGAGAGGTTTTGCGCGAGTGGGCGCATGGCGGCAACCTGGCACCCATCATCGCCGACCCGCCAGATATCGCAGGAGACGCCGCCCGGGAGCGATGCCGCCGGATAATTCGCACCGCGCAGCAACCCCGCTTCCCGAAGAGCACTTTCGATTTCCAACGGCAGCGACATCAGGGATTGAACTCCTGATTCGAGAGGATCCGGAAGCGGTAGAGCGTCTCGGCCGTCAGGCCGGCATTGACGGGCAGGGAATAATCCGGAATGCCGGTCCTGTTCATGTCAAGATAGCGCTCTATGATCGAATTTCCGCGCCGCTGGGCGAGGGCAACATCCTTGGCCTCGTCCCATACCTGCTGGTCGGATCCGGGTCGCTTGCGGAGCACTTGAACGCGGTAATGCACGTTGTAAACGTTCGATTTTGTGGTGAGACGCGGATAAATGGTCGCGTAGGGACGTTCCTTGATATTTTCGCCAGTGAGGGGAAACTCCTTCCAAAGATCTGCTGCTGAGGAATAAAGGCCGCCGGATGGAATGAGGTCCATCGTGGTGATCTCAGAAGGAGTGATGAACAACTTTCCTTTGCTGAAATAGTTGTCCTCAAAGGCCTGGAGCGTCTTATCCACATCGATATCCATTCGGAGTGAGGTGCAACTGATTTTTGGACCGTTTTGTGTTTTAGTTTGCCGAGTGGATCTGGGCTTCGAACTGGTTGGGAGTTTGATAGCCGAGGGCCGAGTGTTTGCGGTGGGTGTTGTAGTAGCCTTCGATGTATTCGAAGATTTCGGTCCGGGCATCATCGCTGTTTTCGAAACAGCCATCCTGAAGCATTTCGAG
>CAMASH010000092.1 GCA_945860745.1 Chthoniobacter flavus
GGGACGTTCGCAAAAATAACATGCGCTTCATCGAGCCACCTCCCGCATTTCGCGCATTGAACGCTCCCGTCCGAGAACAGGCGATAAGTGAGGCAATCGCAATGACACATATACATTTCTCTTTCGTCCTTTTCCATCGGGTCAGAGGGAAAAATCAGAATATCAGAAGGAGGTGAATCAGACATGACAAAGAAAGCAGCAGTTAAGGTTGTCCGCGACACGCGCACGGGTGAGTTTGTGAAGAAGTCCGAAGCTACTCGCCGTCCCGCTACTACGGTCACGGAAACGGTAAAGAAGGCTAAAGGAAAATAATGCGAACAGGCGCATCCACCCAACACCTACCCGGCGGCACTTTGTATGCTTACGCATACGGCGTGCCTCCGGTCCGGTGTGGGTGATGCGGGACGTTAGCTGAAGAAATATTTCCCCATGCCCCCGATACCCTTAATTGATGAATATCCACCCGCGTTCTGGATTCAGGATTTCCGAACTGTAATGGGAATGACAGACCAAGGAGACGCTCCACGCATTCTAAGGGAGATTCTTTACAAGAGGCACCCCGATTCACCCAACGCAGAAGAATACGAGAAGCGATTTTCTGCCGCCTACATTTATCTGCGTAATCACATAACGGAATTTGACCTTCCTTCATGTGCCGTTGTTTCATCTTCAGGCTCCGCTCTTCTGACTGATTATCTTTTTTACTCATTGTATCTGCACTTTATTCAAGTTCCCGTTGAGGTTATTGATTTTGATGTCCCGGTTTCGGCGATTATCCTTGCCGCACAGAAAGCAGAAAAAAGCTAACAGACCGATGGACCTAACCCCTACAAGCTGGCACTCGGGGTGCGATGAAGGTTTCTTTTTCATTCCGAGCCCTCCTTGCCAGCACCCCGAGTGCCAGCTTTCCGGGGCAGGTCATCGCGGACGTTCGGCAATAAGCAAATGTCACGCTTCTCACCAATAGTCATCATATTGCTGAGCGGCCTATCCATTTTCGTCTTGTGGTTTCTCCTAACTCCACAGGTAACTGTGCGTGTCGGACAACCCCCGCCAATACATCCATTGGACGCCTGGTCAAAAGCCGCAAGGGAGGCTCAGGATTATGGTAAAATCAATCTTCTCAGAGCTATGTTTGAAAGCCAGATTCCAGAGGCGCAGTCCGCGGTGCGTGGGAGGCTGAGTGATCTTCCGGCCTCGCTTGACGCCCTTGGTCTTCTCCACACGTGCTTTACAAATGGGGATGCTCGAACAAAGTATCATGCGATGCATGGTCTCTACAACATAGGACAATCCCTTGGCATGGACATGCGAAAACGAGGAGTGGTATTTCCTGCTTACAATTCATTCCAAGCTGACTCATTGAAGATGCCCGACATCGCGCCGTCGCTGCTGCAAACCTTTCAATGGTTTCGCTCTACTGGAACATGGGGCGCGTCATGGCCACGCAAGTTTCGGATACGGGTGACTATGGCGGGAAGGTCATCCGCAAGATTTCCGAGCGGTTGACCCAGGAATATGGGACTGGCTTCTCACCCGTCAATTTGTGGGATATGCGACGCTTCTTTGCGGCATTCCGGATGGTTCAGACGGTGTCTGAATCGTCCCAGGGTGGACGGCAACTGTCCGCAAGAGCCCCCAGTGCCGAGATCGACACGGTTCAGGCACTGTCTGAAGTATCTGAGGGACGCCTCGAAATCGACTTCGCCCGGCATTTCCATCTCGGATGGTCGCACTACCGGCTTCTCCTTGCCCAATCGGATCCACAGCGCCGTCGCTTCTACTTTGAGCAGGCCGCCACACAACGGTGGTCCACTCGTGAACTCACCCGCCAAGTCAACGGGGCGCTCTTTGAACGCGTCGCCCTCTCCCGCAACACCCGGAAACTTGTTGCCACAGAACAGAAAAGCGGCCCGCCGGAAACCGCCGACTACCGGGACGCCTTCAAAGACCCCTACCTCCTCGATTTCCTTGGCCTCACCGATGCCTATTCCGAAAAGGATCTGGAATCCGCCATCATCGCGAACCTCCAGCAATTCCTGACCGAACTCGGCAATGAGTTCTGTTTCATCCGCCGCCAATTCCCAATGCGAATCGATGACGATGACTACTTCCTCGACCTTCTGTTCTACCACCGCGGTCTCCGCTGCCTCGTCGCCATCGATCTGAAAATCGGCGCGTTCACCGCCTCCGATAAAGGCCAGATGGATCTCTACCTCGCCTGGCTCAAACGCCATGAATGGCGGAAGGCCGAGAACGAGCCGGTCGGTCTCATCCTCTGCACTTCAAAAAAGAAGCAGCCAGGTCATCACGGAGATCAAGAGCAATCCGGCGTTAAGCGGCCAGACGAAGCCCGGCCAGTTGACAAACCAGAGGATCAGTTCGCGTGGTTTGGGTGGCCACACGAGCAGAGGGGCGTATTTCGCAGGATAGGACGGCTGCCACTCGCCTCTTGCGTTGCGAGTTTCCCCTGGAGCTGTGGCTGATGATTCCCTAGGCGGATTCGTTGAACTATGGAGTGGATCGGTTTTCATTTTTTGTTTTCTGAATGGAATGCTAAAAGCAACTAATCAGGTAGGCACGACAAGCTATGGCTGTAGGATTTTTGAGCTGGCGGTGGCAAGCATGGCGTAGCCCTGGCCGAGGCCGCAGAGATCATTTGGTTTTCCGGCTGCGTCGCGGTTGCGCCCGCAATCGGTGATGGAATCGCCTTGGAAGAGGATGGTGCTGTTTTGGGAAATCATGGTGTTGGTTTTTGAAAGAGTTCGCCTGGGTTGTCCTTGATGAGCACGCCTGGGCTGTGGCCGCCACGGTCGAGGATGAGTTCCTTGAGCGCGCCGGAGTCCATCACATTGTCCTTGATGACCACATTTCGAAGGCCCTCGGCAACAACGCCGTATTCGGGCGACCAGTTTTCCTCCCTGCTGAAGCCCGTGCTGCCCTCGTTGTTCTCGTCATCGATCCCTGCGACCATGGTGTTGCCCGTCACGGTTACGCCGCGCGAACCAATAAGCACGATGTGGGCGCTGCAGTCCTCACCCGGGCGGTTCCAGATGGGGCGTCCGCTTCGGTAGATCATGTTGCCGGTGATGCTTGTGTAGCCGACTCGACCGACGATCCGGTTTGTTACGACCGGGTTATCCGGCGTCGCGGCAAACAGGATGCCGGGACCGCTGCGGTCGATGTAATTTCCGGTGATGTTGTAGTGCGATCCGTTGAGGACGCGCAGGCCGCCGAGCTGGTTCCACTCGATGCGGTTGCCGGTGATGGTGACGGCGTTGTTCTCGCCGATGCTCGCGTAGCCGGCACCGCCGTTGAGCGAGAGCCAGTTGTCGAGGACGAATCCATCCCAACCCCGCACGGAGAGGCCGTGGCCCTTGTTTTCGGAAAACATGTTGCCGCGAACCCGGAAGCACCAGATCCGGCTCAGGCGCACTCCGTCGCCGCTGAAGCGCGAGACCTTGCAGCCCTCGATGAGCGGGCTGTCCTCAGTGGTGCCGTAGTCCGGCTTGTCCACCAGGATGCCGTGGACGCCTTCGCCAAGATCCTGTCCGTCGAGGCAGAGGCCGCTGACGCGGGCTCCGATGGCGAGCGTGAGATCGAGCAGGCTGGTTGCGGACGGGTCGATGAGCTGGAGCGTGGACCCGCCGTTGCCCTTCCAGGCGTAGGCGGGCGAGCCCGTGATGCCGGTGTGGGAGTGCATCTTGAGCCTGCCGACACAGTAGGTTCCGGGAGGAACCTCGACGGTTGCCTGGCTCTCGGCGGCAAGATCGAGGAGCTTCTGGAAGACGGCCGTGTCGTCGGTTGTGCCGTCGCCCCTGGCTCCGGCGTGTTTGACATTAAGATTGGAATCGTTGGTCATGGTATCAATCAGCACCCTTTCTCATTCAGGGCTGGAAAGTAGATCCAGAGGTGGCCGTTGCGGTCATCCTCGGCGGCGAGGACTTCGCCGTCGCTTCCCACAATGAGATCGGAGAACCGCAGGCCGTATCGCCTGGTCGTGAGTGTGGAAACTGGCACCCCCAGATCGCGCGCCCATCCGACCTCCTCCGCGATCACATACCAATGGGCAATGTCCGGTCCGGCGGAAGCATAGATGCGTCCATCGGGCAGGCGGCAAAGCGCATGGATTGGCATGAGCGGGATCCGGCCGCGCGGGCCCAGAACACCTTGGCTCCACTCGAAAATCCGCCCCTCCTCGTCGGCAAAAACAAATCCCTCGAGGAACACGTGCAATGCCTGCGGCGGCGACGCAGGGATCGGCAACTTTTCCGCCGGGCCAATTTCCAGGAGATCCCACAAGATCGGCATGAGCTCCCATTCGCGACTGAGCAGGTGGTCGGCGCCGTAGATTTTCACAACGGCGTGGGCTCCGCCCATCGGCACAGTTTTTTCCAACGCGAGTTCCATGCCGTTGCGGTTTAGAAAGAAGCCCATCCCCTCGCCCCACGCAAAGATCCGTGTCCCGGACTCGACCATGCCGTCGATGGAAGCGACGGGGAGGGCAAGGACCTGCTTAAAGGGTCGCAATGCCGCATGCCACTCCTGGATGCCGTGCCCGAGGCAGGCCGTGAAAGAACGATAAATCCGGGCACCTTCAGCGCCGGTGCATGCGACATGGAGCATCTCGCCATCGGGCATGGCGCGGGAGAGCAGCGCCGTGATCTCCGTGGCGCTTGGAGGTGTCCCGAGATCCACCGCAAAACCGTAGGTGCCCTTGGGGCGGAATTGCAGGAGATGGGGCACCGGTCCACGGGTTGCGGCGAAAAAGTCCCGACCGGAAGCTGATTGAAAAAGCCGGTGCGCACGGGTCTCGTCGGCCGGCGGCGGCAGCGAGACGCCGGGAAAGCACGGCGGTATTGCAAGAAAGGTTCCAACGTTGACGAAGTCGCCGTTGACGGGTGGTGGCGTATCTATCCCCATAAACGTAAATACTGGTTGGGATTCAGGTCGCGAGGGTCTTCGTGCAGAGTGACGCGGTAGGCACCGGCGGGTTTGGCCAGGATTTTCCCGAACACCATGTTCCCCTGGGCGCTGAGAGCGCCCCGGGACACATAGTGGTTGGACCCGTTACCGCCAAAGAGCGCCCCGAGTCGTTCCCAGGTGCCAAGTTCAGGATCGAAACGCATGAGCATCGAGGAGGTGGACTCACCGCAGCAGCCGTTGATTTTCCCTCTCCACTCGGCCTTCACCAGGTAGAGTTTTTCGTCAGCGCCCCAGACGAGCCCGCCGACATGGTCTAGATTGACCGACATGAGCTCCCGCGGATCGTGATCTTGAGTGATCGGGCCAAGGTCTTCCAACCTTCCCTGCGCCCCCTCCATCGGCCAGAAGCGGGCCAGATGCGGATGGCCTTTCCAAGGGACCATGTAAACGGCACCGCTACGCGGATCGGCCACGGCATCGTAGAGCACGCCATGCCACGCGGATTGGTAGGCGGCGTGGGGATAGAGATGGGGAAGCTCCTCGAGGCGCTGGTGGTCAGGATCAAAGCGAAGCATGCGCCCCGAGTCGTCGAACAGATAAGCCCGCCCGAGGGGATCGAGGAAGATGCACTGGGTATTTACTGATCCGATGCGCCCGTGGTCGGTGAGGCGTCCCGAGGCGAGGTCGTAGGAAACAAAATGATCCCGCGGGTAGGTGACGGCATAGAGAACGCGGCGACGCTCATCGAGGGCCAGGCAGCGGCAGCCTTCCTTCGGAATCATGAGACGCGATTCCGTCACAACATTTGCGGCAGTGTCGTAACTGATCAGGTAAGCGCCACGGAAAGCGCGCGCCGGGTCGTTCCAGGAGGCCCACGGGTTGTAGGATGTTTCCCCTTTGGGTGGTCCGCTCAGGTGCGTGGCGGCGTGGATCAGCTCCTTTTCGCGGTCGGGAACGAAGCTGTAGTGGATCTTGCACTGCGTGGCCCGGCCGCTGTCGCGCAGGTCGCCGGTGACCTCGTCCAGGTCGAACAAGTATTCCAGCGTGTCGGTGGCTTCGTCGAGGCGGATGACGGTCGCGGTCTCGCCGCCCGTGTGCTCGGTGCAACAGGCGATGTAAATCCTGCCGTCAGGTCCCGTTTGCACGCTCCAGCAGGAGTCCGAGAGTGGGCGTTCGGTGAATTCGTGGTATTTCCAATTCATGAAATGAGACCCCCATTCTGTGCGTCGAGCAGTTCCTGGAAGGGGCCGGGGCCCGACGCGAGTTCGGAATAGGTGCCGTCCTGCACGATCCTCCCGTGGTCGAACACGACCACACGGTCACAGAAGCGGATCGTCGAGAGGCGGTGGGCTATGACGAATGCCGTGTTCCCCCGCAGCGCATGCGTGAGGGTTTCCGTGATGAGACTTTCCGAGGTTGAGTCGAGGGCCGATGTCGCCTCGTCAAAAATGAAAATCGGGGGCCACTGCACGAGGGCCCGAGCAATCCCGATCCGCTGGCGTTGCCCGCCGGAGAGGGTCGCGCCCCCCTCGCCGAGCATCGTGTGAATCGTGTCGGGAAGCCTGCGGACGAACTCCCAGGCGTTCGCCCGCTCTAGTGCCGCGACGATTTCCCCGTCGGTGGCGTCCGGATTCGCGAGCAGGATGTTTTCCCTCACGCTCGCGTGGAAGAGGAATGTTTCCTGCGGGACGACGCCGAACTGCCGCCTCACAGTCTGAAGCGACACATCGCGCAGGTCGACACCATCGAGCAGGACAGAGCCTGAGCCCGGATCGTAGAGGCGCAGCATCAGCGAGACGATCGTGCTTTTTCCGCACCCCGAGTGGCCCACAAAAGCGACCTTCTGGCCGTAGGAAACCTTCAGCGAGATGCCGTGAAGGACCGGCTTGTCCTGATAAGCGAAAACGATGTCCCGGAGTTCTAGGCTTGGCCGTTCCGGGATTTCGACTTCCGTTGCAGTCGCCTCGGGCGTGGAGGTCTTGTGAGCCAGGACCGACTCGATCCGGTTCAGCCCGGCATGGGCGACTCCCTGGGCGAGGGCGCATTGGAAGAGACTCGAAATCAGGGGTGAAATCGCGGCGTGCGAGACCAGCGTGGCTACGACCTCTCCGAGTTGCACCCGCCCCCGCACAAAAAGCACGGTTCCGGCAATAGCCAGTGCGGCAAAAATGACCCCTTGGATGGATTCGGATTTCAATCCCTGGAGGTGGCTCCTCACCTGGACTTCGTAGGACTTGCTGCCTATGTCCGCTGCATCCTGCCGGAAACGCTCGACCACACTCTCCTCAGCCCCGAGGATCTTGACGGCCTTCTGACCGCGAAGCAGCTCAGAGGCGCGCCCGGAGACGGAGCTTTCGAGCATTTGGAAGGATTGGTTGAGTTCGCGGATTTGCTTCGTGGCTCCGGGGGAGACCCAGGCATTGAGCAAAAGCCCCGCGAGGAGGATACCAGCCAGAATAGGATTCCAGAAAAAAACCAGAGCCAGCGTCGAAAGCAGGGTGAACACCACAAAGGGAACGATCAGGACGAACTGGAAGAGAAACTGTTGAACTCCCCCCAATGGACTGCCAAAGAGGTAGCTCAAGAGCTCACCGGATTGTTTCTGCTCATGAAACCGCAGGCAGAGGAAATTGACATGCTGGAAGAAATCGGTGCGGATGCGGACAAGTGATCTGGCGCAGGCGCGGGCGAATAGCCGCATGCTGAAGTGCCAGCAGAGCATCCGACCCGCCAGCGCGACAATCAAATACGCCGTCATCAGCGCAACCGCCCCCTGGATTTTGGAAGCGGGAGGAAGATCGGCCAGCAGCACCGAGTCGGTGAGATACTTGGGGATCGCGTTCTGAGCGGTGATGGCCAGCCCGCAGACCATGTTCAGGGCAAGCGCGCCGAGAACGAGTCCGTGCGAATTTTGAAAATAGCGCCAGAGCGTTTTCCAAAACGGGAACGTCTGTTCTCGAAAAAGACTTGGATTTTCGGTGGTGCTCACAGAGTGGAATTCGGATCGAATTTCTTACGATGGGGCAAAATCATTTCCTATCACTTATCGAAACGGATGCGTCCCCATTCCTGCTGCCGGTGGAATCCGCGCTTCGCGTGGGGTGAGGAGGAAGAGAGGATGGGCCCGTTCTCGTCGCGGGTGTAATCGTATCGCGCGAACGAGAACAACCACTGCGAGCGCGAGCCGCCTTTCTCGACGACAGCTTGGAAGGGGATTGCGACCAGCACTCGCCAGAGCTGATGCTTCCGATCCACCGAGCTCCAAGACTTCACCACGGGATTCCGGATTTTCCACGACTCGGATTCACCTTCGCTCTGCTTGGCAAAAGCCTTCGCTGAAGGAATTCTAAGTTGGAAGAGCTGGTTCGATGGACCCACATGAAACTCGAAGTAGGCGGCTTGCCCGACCGGACGCAGGAAAATCTCAAAAGCATCACCCTGCATGAAGAACGGCTCGTTGAACCGCGTTTCCGGGTTGAAGGTGTCGAGATCCCCGATCTCCGCGTAAACCCAGAGCCTGTCGTCGCGCCAACCGGTGCGGACGACAGCAGGCCGAAAGCGATCCTGCTGTTTGCGCCACGATTGCGCTAAGCTGATCTCCGGCGATTTTGCAAATGCCGCTTCGACGGATTTCCAGTCACCGGTAGAAAATTTAGCCAATTGTGGAGATCTAAAATGCGGACGTTTGCTCGCTATTTGGAGACTACTGCAACCTGTCAAGAAAATGGCTATGGTGAAAAGCCCACACCCACCATGTCTCTTCAAAACATGGTAGATTCTGTCCAAGAGATTTTTCTTCATTGAATTCAATGCGCAATGTCCGAGGGGCACGGGTCGTAGTGCGGGTGCGGGGCCTTGGGGATACGGAGACCTCCGCTTTGATAGACCCCGGGCGGGCCGTCGCATTCGATCTTCAGCGCGGGCCAGAGGCCGGTCTCGTCGGTTGCGGGCACATTGGCGATCTGCACGCGCGTGCCGGTCTGGGTGAAGGGCAGTGCCTCGCCGTTGTCGAGGCGGCTCACGGAGACGACCTTGTTTTGGAGGCCGCCGAGGGTCGCCTTGTCGCCGGGCGGACGCCGCAGCAGCCAGTAGAGCGAGTTTCCCTTCACCGTCATGGGGCCGTGGAAATTCCAATCGCCGCGATGGTCGCCGCGTTCCTGCAGGTTGAACGTGAAAAGTTCCGTGCCGTAGATCGCCTCACCGTTTTTGCGCAGCCATTCGCCGACGCGGTGCAGCACGCGGGTGCAGGGCTCGGGCACGATGCCGTCCGGCGTGGGGCCGACATTGAATAGGAGGTTGCCGTTGCCCTGAGCGCAGCGGGTGAGCATGTCGAGGACATGCGACTCGGTCTTCCATTCGTGATCGCCGGCATGGAAGCTCCAGCTCTCGTTCATCGTCACACAGGCCTCCCAAGGACGCCACGGATTCGGCGCGCTGAGGTGCTGCTCGGGCGTGGCGAAGTCGCCGGGCAGGCCATTGCGGCCGTTGAAGAGGATGTGCGGTTGGATCGCACGCACCATGGCGTTCATCTTCTCCGCCTGCCATCCCTCGGCGTTGAACGGCCACCAGCCGTCATACCAGAGGATGTCGATCGGGTTGTAGCGCGTCACCAATTCGCGGATGCGCGCGTGGGTCGCCGAGATGAATTTCTCATAGGCGGCGGGATCCTCTAGCGCGGCGACAGAGTCCGGTTGGTCATACCAATTGTTAAGACTGTGGTAGAGCCCGACCTTGAGTCCATGCTTGCGCGCGGCGGCGATAATCTCGGCGACCAGATCGCGCCCGGCGGCGCCGCTGTTGCCGATGTGGAAACCCGAGAGTTCAGTCGGGTAAAGTCGGAACCCCTCGTGATGCATCGTCGTGAGCACCACATAGCGCATCCCGGCATCCACTGCCATCCGGCAGAGTTTGTCGGCATCGAAATGTTTCGCGGTGAAGCGGGTTGCGAGTTGCTTGTATTCCTGGAGCGGGATTTCCTCGCGGTTCCAGACCCATTCCCCCCGTTCCAGCAGGGAGTAGAGGCCGTAGTGGATGAAGAGCCCGTAGCGGGCCTGTGTGAACCAATCGCTATCCATATTTCTCATCCAAAAATGTGACAATCAGGCTGGGAGCGTACTGGGAAGTTCACTGGTTTCGGGTAGCGGTTTGGGGCCGGACATCGTTTTTCGGTAGATGAAAAACATCAGCAAACCCACGGTCATCATTACCGCGCCGATGATGAAGAGCATCTGGTAGTTGCGGCCGGAGAGTTGGATGAACCATCCCGCAAAGAACAACAGGCATCCGTTGTAAAGGTTTCGAATAAACGAGAGGCTCGATGTGATGGAGCCCACCTCCTTCGGGTCGGATGTTTTATACACCATAATTTCCGCTGCGTTGTTCAGCGGATTGGAGATGGTCATGAAGGCCACATACAGTGCCAGGCTCGTGGCATCGTGAACCATGAGCAGCAAAACAAGGTTCAGCAGCATCATAAAATAATACAGAAGCACCACCTTGAATCCTCCCACCTTGTCGATGAGCCAACCTGTCGGAAAGGCGATAACGATATTGATGAGTTGGGCCCAGGAGAGAGCTTCAAAAATATCCTTCCGCTCCAAGCCGAGTTTGGCCTTGGCGTAAATCCATGTCCAATTCGCGAAGACAGTTTCAAAGCTGGCGATCATGGCCACACCAAGCATCAGCCAAATAATCCGCCGGTCCCTCATTCCAACTTTTAACGCGCTCCAAGGTTTGAAGGTCTCAGTCTGCGGATTGTGGATTTCGGGTTCTTTGATGAACCAGGCGGATGCTGTGCTGATGATCAGAACCACGGTGCCGAAGGCGTAGGGCACCCATTCGCCAAGCTCGATGAGATACGGCGTGATGCGCATCGTGAAAAACATGATGATCCCCGAGGCAACCATGAGAATGCTCTGAGCACGGGCCAGCATATCCCTCGCCACGCAGTCGATGTTCAATAACGGAAATGTCGAATTTTTAAGATTCGAGAACATCATTTTCAGGAGCCACAACCCCACAAGCGGAACGAGGGATTCAAAGAGCGGGAAGAGGGCGGTGGAGATGATGATCGGAACCGCAGCAATAAACAGAAAGGGTTTGCGGCGGCCGATTTTGGTGACGGTGTGATCGCTCTTCCAGGAAAAATACATGACGAGGAAGGAGAGGAGCCAGAGATTGATGCTGCCCACGGTACCGCTGTAGGCCTCGGTCCAGCCTTTTTCGAGAAGGCGAAGAGCCATGAGCGGCCCGGTCGCCCCCATGGCAACGCCCCAGCCGATATTCGAGAAGCCAATAAAAAACAAATTTCTCCGAAGGAGAGGGCGATTCGCGTAATACGCGCGAAGTTCGGGAGTGTCGAGAAGGTTGCCCTTTTCGCCGAGCTCCTTAGACATAGTTTTTTTCTTTTGCCGCATCAAGCCATGCGTCGGCGATGAGCTGGAAACCTGCGTGCGTAGCGTGCACACCGTCGTAGGCCCAGAAGGCCGCCGGGGCACGCCGCAGGGCGTCATCCATCAGTTTTTGCAGCGGAATATAAATCGCGCCGAATTCGGCGGCCATCTTGGCGATCCCATGTTGGAGGGGCTTTATAGCGGCGATTCTTTCCCGGGTCACTTCACCCACTTCCAGCAGATAGGGTTCGAGCAGGATGAGGCGCAGGCGGGGATTGTTTTCCCGCATTTGTTCAAGAAGTTGGCGATAGCCGGAAAGCACGTCCGCATCGGGCATGCTTTCCTTGCTTTGGAAGCGTCGGCCCACATCGTTCACACCGATTAAGAGCGAGAGTAAATCCGGAGACAAATCCAACGCATCCCTCTGCCAGCGGGCGAGCAAATCCTGCACGGCATTTCCACTGATCCCGCGGTTGATAAATTGATACGGGCGATTCGGATGGTCCATCGCAAGCCTTGCAGCGATCAGGAACGCATATCCATTCCCGAGTTGAAATGCGGGGTTGATTTCCTCCGGCTTGCGGAAGGCGTCGGTGATCGAGTCACCTTGGAACAGGATTTTCATAGTTTTGTTTACTGGAGCTTCATAAAGCCTTGTTTTACTGGTGACTTTCTTTCAGGGAGCGAGATATTCGACTCATGGGGAGATGGCTGCGGTATAGGTCATCATCATAAGGTCAGTATCATACTTTTTGAATGCTCCGACATGTCCGTCGGCGAATCCAACAACGACAGGTTTAGCCTGGGTGCCACCACCAAAAAGCGGCTCCAGGGAATAGTTATCCGCATCGGCATCCTCAGGTTGGAATGCAAAAACGCGAATCTCCCCGGCGAGGATGTATTTGGATGGATATGAGATTTTGGAAGCCTGAACAGGCTGGAATTCCGGCAACGTTCCTTCTTCCTCGGCAGCAACATAGGCTGCCCGGCTTCCATTAAAGTAAGCTACGTGATAAACGTCATCGCCTATAAGCTTGGGGTCAGGCCCTGCGAAAAGCCGCCGATTCCCCTCAACATAAGGATCCAGCTGTTCCTGCCAGCCAGGCAAGCCCGTTGTTGGATCAACTGAACTATATGGAACCACGGAGCCCGAGCGTGGAAAGAATCCATTGTTTTCAGACGAAAAAAGAGTCATTGCAGTAAGGATTTGGCGTAAATCCGAGGTTCTTTTCGCTGCTTTGCTGCTCTCCCGGAAGTTAGGTAGAACTGAGAGCACAATCGCCGTCAGAACACCAACAATGACAAACACTGCCAACAGTTCCAGCAGGGTGAAACCTGCTTTTCGCCTAGCAAGGGGGGTATGGAAACGAGAGGTAACACGTAGGGAAGACCGGGATGAAAACGACATCCTGGGCCAAGCATTCGCAATCAACTTTGTTCTGTGACCAAGTCTCATTGAAACAGGCTTTTCATTGCTCATACAACACGGAAGACGGCAGCAGATTTTCGATCCAGGTCGATGAGCGCCGATCCGTCCTTGACCGGGATAGTTTCGCCGGATTCGAGATCCACGAGGCTCGTGACCGATTTTTCGACAAGGGTGATCTTCGCGCGTGCGGCTTCGGGATAGTGGTTCAGGGCAAAAAGAATCCAATCTTCCGGCCCCTCGTGCAGCACAGCGCTGAAGAGGTTTCGCGGTTGGGTGTAAACGCGGTGGCCGCCTTCGGATTTCATGTTCTTTCCGCTGTTCCAATCGACCCAAGTAACCGTGCTTTCGGGTTCCACGCGGACTTTTGGGGCCGGTGTTTCCTTGTCGAGCAGGGCGGTGAGCCAGGCGATCGACTCCAGCGAATCCTCCTCCGGTTGGCCGGACCCGAGGCCGACCGGCATCCACCAGACGCTCCCCTTCCCTTTGGCAACCGGCTCGCCGGACTGTGCGGGAGCGCCGCCGAGGAATGTGAGGGACGCTCCGGAGTCGTTGCGGCCCGGCCATGTTCCCGAGACGACGAGCTTGCCGCCATCGTTGACATATTGTTCCAATGCCCGCGCCGTCGTGCTGTGGATGACGGGTGAGCCGGGCAGGATGACCAGAGGAGTCTCGGCGAGCTTCGCCGTGGAGTGCACGGGATCAATCACCGCCGCCTGGCGACCGGTGTGTTCGACGACTCGGAAGAGACCTTCGTATTCGAGCGAGGCCTGGCCGCATTCGGCACCATCAACCATGGGCTCGCCGACATAGAGGGCGTTGTCGTTGCAGGGCGAGGGATCGCCGATGTAGGAGTGCTGGTGGCTGGTGAGGTCGTAGATGACAGCCAGATCCGTGGCTGGAACGAGGTCGTCCCAGCCTTTGATCGTCTCGCAGGCGAGCTTCTTGACGGACTTGAGCACGGCGAGGCTCGGGCGCGCGTGACCATGCGAACTGACCGGCGAATCGCCCCAGCAGTCGCGGTCGTGGAACATGAACCACGAAATCGCCTTGCAGCCCTGCGCGAGGGCGCAGAGGGCCATGAAGCGCATGTGGTCGTCCGAGACGCGGGACTTGAGGGCGAGCTCCCAGGTGCCGCTCATGAACTCCGCCGACCACGTGTAGCGCAACGTCGCGTTCATCAGTTTCAGCACGCGGGCCATTGACTGGTAGCCGGAGTAGCTCATGAATGTGCCGCGATAGAAATCATAGCCGGCAACGCCGAGCGGGCCGGTGGCTTTCTCGAACGCTGGCAACCGCGTCGGCACGCCTTCCGGACGGTGCGGATTGAAGTTCGTCATGAACGTCACGTCCTTCACGCCGTTCGCCTCGTGCATTTCGCGAAGGGCGGCGATGTATTTCGACATCGCCCACGTCTTGAACTCGCACCAGTCGGCATACCACGCGAAGTCGTCGCCCACCTCGTCGGGAACCTGACGCGGTGGCTGCACATCCTCGATGGACGCGTATTTTTGGGGATAAGCGAGAGCGGCGGCGTTGCCGTATTTTTCAGTGAGGAACTGGTGGTAGAAGCCCCCGCGCCCGACATTCACCGGATTGTAGTCGCTCGTGAGCATGCCGTCCTGGACGATGTAGCTCACCTCGTTGTCGAGGTTCACCATCGTGATGAAGCCGCCGTTGGATTTGAGACGGGGCTTGATGATTTTGTCCACCTCGTTGATCCACTTCCGGCACCAGGCGAGATACTCGGGGTGCAGGTAGGAAGGCTGGGAGCCCTCGCGTTTTCCCACCCAGTAGCCCTGGGTCGTGCGGTTCTGGTAATCCCAGACCATCATCGAAGGATCGCCCATGATCAGCCATTCTGGATATGCGCCGTGGACCATTTCATTGCAGCAAAACGGGCCGCAGCGGAAGTTGAGTTCCAGTCCCATCTCCTGCACCAGGTCGAGGAAATGATGGAGGTTGAGG
>CAMASH010000093.1 GCA_945860745.1 Chthoniobacter flavus
CACCACCACCGCCGCGGTTTCCACCGCCACGATTGCCGCCGCCGGATCCTGCGAAGTCTTCGCGAGGACGGGCTTCATTGACGGTAAGGTTGCGACCGTGCAGATCCTTGCCATTGTAATCGGAGGTGGCCTTTTGGGCTTCCTCGTCAGTGGACATGGTCACGAAAGCGAAGCCCCGTGATTTGCCGGTCATTTTGTCCTGCATGAGGACGGTTTCACGAACAGTTCCGGCCCCGGCGAAGAGGTCCTGGATGTCGTTTTCAGTGGTGTCGAAGGAAAGATTCCCGACGTATAGTTTGGTTCCCATAATAGGTGTGTTTGTTTGGTTGAGGGTGGAGTCTCTGCGGCTGTTTCCGATGATCGGATTTCAAATCGCCACTGAGAGCCCGCGGTTACCCGCTACGAACACAACTAGCAATCTACCAACGCCCAAAGGGGCTCTGTCCTGCAAGCCGCACTAGAGCAGGCTTTCCCCACGGCACAAGGGAAATCGCAAACAATCACCCCGTCTGCAAAAAATCCCGAACGAGAGCCACCACGCGCGGCAACGCATAGATGTGCAGGAAATGTCCGGCGCCTTGGATTTGTTCAAAACGCAACCGGGGCATCAAAGCGGACGCCCTGGCCAGATCGAAACGGGGAGTGTCCGGGCCGACATAGAGAACCGGAACATTCACCTCCCTGAGAATCTGATCCGGTTTCAAATCGCCGATGTGCTCGGGCAGGAACCGCAGCACGGCCTCCGGAGCCGAGCACATCGTGCGGATGATCTCCTCGCAACGCGCATCCCGTTCGGATGGAAGAAAAAATCCCTCCCGCAAGGCTCCGGCCAGCCGTTGCCGGAAATCGGGCGCATCCAGCCAGCCGCGAAGGGTCACCTGCCCGGCCAGCACATGCGGTGCCGCGGGCATGCTCCCGTCGAGATTGATGATCGCCCTTGGCCGAACCCGCGGCGAGGCCATGAGGGACAACACACCACCCATGCTGTGCCCGAGCACGACGGGTTTTTCCAATCTGCGGCTCGCAATAAACTCCGCCACCGCTCCGGCATAGGCCTCAAAATCCGGCGCAAAGCCTTCGAGTGGCGTTCCGCCATGTCCGGGCAAGTCGAAGCGGTAAATCCGAAAATCGTCCGCGAACGCGTGGGCGAGTCTGTCGAATTGCCCTTTCTCACATCCCCAACCGTGAACGCACACCAACGGAATCACTCCGGAACCGGAAACTTCACAATTCATCACGACGGGATTGTTTTATTCACCCCCGGGGAAAAAACACGCCCGTTTTCGCCCATTCGTCGGCTATCCGGCCCCATTCATCGAGTTCCTGACGCAATTTTTCCGGCCCCAACGACTTTGCGCTATGAAGCCCGTCCTCACGTTTCGTTTCTTCGCCGGCAGCCTTGGTTTGATGTTCCTCACGAATGTCGCGGCGTGGGCCGGAGCCACCATGCGCGTGACCAACGACTGGGGCAGCGGCTTCCAGGCCGAGGTGGAAGTGACCAACGACACCGGCCGCGCCCTCAGCGACTGGCGGCTGGATTTCACCATGGTGCCGCAGATTTCCAGCATCTGGAACGGCGCGGTCGCGGTCCGCCGCGGTTCGCTATACACCATCCAGGGCGCGGCCTGGAACAAGGCCCTCGCGCCGGGGGCGAAGGCCGGTTTCGGGTTCGTCGCGGCTCCCGGAAATTTCAAAACGCTGCCGAAGGATTTTGTCCTGCGCGATGCGTCCGGCACAAACCCCGCGCCGACTCCCACCCCCAAACCGACCGCCACCCCCAAACCTTCGGCAACGCCCACACCATCCGCCACCCCCTCACCAACCGCTTCGCCTACCCCCACTCCCATCGCCGCCGCCCCGGGCAAACCGACGCTGGCCATTTTAAAAAACTGGGGCGCGGAAGGCGGCTATGTCCTCGAATGGAACAAGTGGAGCGGTCCCGACGGCACTTCGTGGCGCGTGCTGGAGGATGGCGTGGAGATCCACCGGGCCGCGGCCACTCCCGGAACGGACGGACGGCAGACCGGCAGATATCTTGTCGGCCATCGCGACTATGGAGTTTTCAGCTACCGCGTCGGGCTGAGCCATGCGGCGGGCGAAACCTTCAGCGACACACAAACTTTTGCCTCCGGCGGCGCCAGCGGCTTGAAGATCGCCGCGCTGGATCAATCCTCGCAGGCGCGTCAGGTCACGATTGAACCAAACAAGGATACCGATCTTGAGGTGACCCGGCCCGGCGGCAGCGGCGCGCTCAGCCTCACGCTCGCGACCAACAACACGACCGTCTTCACCTTCAGCGACCAGGGCGGCGGCAAGATCCGGCTGCGCGGCGTGAAAGCGGGCCGCGCTTCGCTCAAGATCGAGGACAAGACCAGCGGCGAAGTCCGCTTCCTCGGCGTGAGGGTGAAAAACAGCAACGGTTCCCTGCCCGGACTGCCCGACTATGTTCCCCTCGGTTCCGTCAGCGAGGACACCCCGGCCGACCTCGCCTTCTGGCGCGCCTTTTCCAGCGATGCCAAAAACCGCCGCATGGACGCGCGGTATATTTACATCAATGGCGGCCCGAAAAATCAGGGCGTCGGCTGGCGCACCTGGACAGACCAGGACGGCTTCCGCGTGACCTCGTTCATCCGCGAGAGCCTCAAACTCGGGATGATTCCGTTCCTCGTCTATTACAACATCCCCGACGGGGGCGAGAGCTACACCACCAATCTCTCCCACATCCAAAGTCCCGGCTACATGCAGGGTTACTTCACCGACCTGAAGTTCGCCCTCGATCTCGCCCGCGCCGAAGCCGGGGACGAGATGATCGGCATCGTGCTCGAACCGGACTTCCTCGGCTATCTCGCGCAGAACCGCCAGGACCCCGCCACGCTCTCCGCCCAGACCAGCGCGGTTTACGACTCCGGCGTGCTCGACCGCACGAAGGATCCGGTTTTTCCCAACACCGTGCGCGGCTTGGTCGAAGCCATCAACTACACCATCAACAAACATCTGCCGAATGCGTATTTCGGCTGGCAGTTCAACCTCTGGGCTTCCCCCGCTGGCGGCTGGACCACGCCGATCGGCGTCAAGGGCCTCCTGCGCATCACCGACGAACGCGGCGTCACCCAGGGCCGCGCCGACATCCAGAAGGAAGCCGCCGCCCTCACCGGCTACTACGTGAAAGCCGGCGTGCTGACCCACGGCGCGGACTTCGTTTCGGTGGACAAATACGGCCTCGATGCCGGCTCCGAGGGCAAGTCCGCCAACCCCGAATCCTCCACCTGGTTTTGGAACGGGGTGCATTGGACGAACTACCTCGAATTCTGCCGTGCCATGAAAACCGGCACCGGTCTGCCCGTTGTGCTCTGGCAGCTTCCGGTCGGACGCATCAACTCGACCCTCGAGCCAAACCCTTACAACAACGGCGCCTTCCCCGACCTGGCCAATACCTCGCAGCACTACGAGGACAGCGCCCCGGTTTACTTTTTCGGCGACCGTTTCCAGGCCGGCGGCATGCGGCTTGATTATTTTTCCCGCTTCGATACCGCCACCCGCGTCTCGCTCGACAACGGCGCGGTGAAATGGAACAGCCACATCCCGCAGGCCCGTGATGCGGGCGTGCGGCTCATTCTCTTCGGCGCGGGCGTCGGCGACTCCACCGATGGTGTCGGCAACCCGCCTACCGACGATTTCTGGTGGATCACCAAGGCCCAGCGCTATTACGAAAATCCGGTGCCCGCGACCGGCAGTTCGCCCAGCCCGTCACCTACACCTACACCTACACCTACACCTACACCTACACCTACACCTACACCTACACCTACACCTACACCTACACCTACACCTACACCTACACCTGCTGCCTCTCCCTCGCCCACGCCAGCAGCGGGCAGCCCCAACATCACCGTCCAGACCGGAGCCGTGCGGGTGACCTTCACCGTCACGCAGGATTGGATCAGCGGATTTCAAGGTGAATTCAAACTGACGAACACCAGCACACAAACCATCACCAACTGGAAGCTGGAGTTTGACCTCACGCCGCGCATCAGCAGCGCGTGGGATGCAACCGTGCAAGCCCAGGGTTCTTTGCACTACATTGCCACGCCAGTGAGTTGGAACTCCAGCATCGCTCCCGGCGCGACGGTCTCCTTCGGTTTCCTCGGCAGTCCGGGCAACGTGAAACAACCTCCGCTGAATATCAGTGTGAACGGCAGTAGCCCGGCCGCCACGCCCAATCCGACTCCAGTGGCCACACCAATGCCCACGCCTTCAGCAACTCCCACCCCGGCTCCGTCAGCAACCCCCTCACCCGCTCCAACTCCCGGCGCGACTCCTCCACCCACCCCGGTCGTGGGCGGCCCCAGCCTCAACGGGGCGAAAATTGTCGGCTACTTCCCCGAGTGGGGCATCTACCAGAAAAACTATCACGTCACGGACATCCCCGCGCAGAAATTGAATGTGATCAACTACGCCTTCGCCAAGCCCACCGCCGGCGGCGATGTCGTTTTGTTCGACGAGTGGGCCGCCGTCCAGCGCCCCTATCCCGGCGACCAGGCCGGTCAGCCCCTGCTCGGCAACTTCCATCAATTGAACAAACTCAAACAGCGCAACCCGCATCTCATCACGATGATCTCCATCGGCGGATGGACCCTCTCCGGCGAATTTTCCGACATTGCTCTCACCTCCGCCTCGCGTCAGAAATTCGCCACCTCCGCCGTCGCGTTCATGAAACGCTACGGTTTCGACGGCCTCGACATTGACTGGGAATATCCCGTCGGCGGAGGACTCGCGGGCAACAAATGGCGCCCGGCCGACAAACAAAACTACACTTTCCTCCTGCAAGAACTCCGCCGCCAGCTCGACACCTCCGCGCAAGCCGATGGCAAAAGATACCACCTGAGTATCGCCGCGCCTGCCGGGCCTTGGAATGCCGCCAATTTTGAGCTGTCGAAAATCGCCGCCGCCTGCGATTGGATCAACCTCATGGCCTACGACATGCACGGCGGCTGGGAAACCACCACCGGCCACCATTCCCCGCTGCGCGGCGTTGCCCCCGGCGACGCGCTCTGCGCCGAGGAAGCGGTGAAGGCCTATCTCGCCGCCGGCGTTCCGGCCAACAAACTCGTCCTCGGCCTGCCCTTCTATGGACGCGGCTGGCAGGGCGTGGGCCCGACGGCCAACGGTCTGCACCAACCCGGCAGAGAGGTGGCCGGAACCCATCCGCCCGACGCCGAATGGGAATACCGCGACATCCAAAACCGCCTCGCCACCCAACCCGGCATCTACAAGCGCTACTGGGACGACAACGCCAAGGCCCCGTGGATCTACGCCCCCACGGTGAACGGCGGAACCTTTGTCTCCTACGAGGACGCCGAGAGCATCGGCCATAAAACCCGGCTCGTCCGCGACCGCGCCCTCGGCGGCGTGATGTTCTGGGACATCAGCAGCGACAGCAAAAATCCCGCCGACTCCCTGCTCGAGGTCCTCTCGCGCGATCTCAGGTAACGCTATTCCCCGAGGGAGCTTTCTGTTCCGGGTGCAGGATAAATTTCCTCCCCGAAAAATCTGGAGGGAAACGCTTTGGACGCTCCGCTCTGCCTGCGGCAACCTGTCTCGAAGACTCGGCTGTCGTTTCCCGAAAAGCCGGCGACGACGAAGCGTCGCCCGCCACCAGAAAAGATTTCTGTCCTGCACCCTTCTCCTCCCGGAACCGGGAAAATACCTTGATCGCAGAACTCATCCGGAAACTATGCGGCCATGATCCTTGTCTCCCTCACCCACGCGCGACGCTACGAAAACCTCCACCCCGGCTTCCGGGAAAGCCTCGTTTATCTCGCGGCGTTCGCTCCCTCTACCCCCGACGGTCGTTACGACATTGCGGGCACGGCCTGTTTCGCGCTCGTCCAGCACTACGAGACCGCGCCCGCAGCCAGCAGGCGACTGGAGGCCCACCGGAAATATATTGATATCCAATACCTGGCCAGTGGTTCCGAAATCATCGGGGTTTCCACGCCGGAAAACCAAAAGTCCATCACGGAGTATGACGGCGAAAAGGACGTCCAGTTTTTTGAGGGAAGCCAGGGCCTGTCGGATTGGATCATTCGAACCGGCGAGTTGGTCATTTTCTTTCCGGAGGACTTGCACAAGCCCGGATGCCAGCGCGGGGACAACCCGGCACCGGTCACCAAAATCGTGATCAAGATCCCGGTTTGACTTGCCCGCCGACGGCTCTTGCCTCGCGAGACGAAATCAGAGAAAAAAAAGCCTCTATGGCAAATCTGTCCCTTCTCGTTCTGGCCGCCGGCATGGGCAGCCGCTACGGCGGCCTGAAGCAGCTCGACCCCATGGGGCCGTCGGGCGAAACCCTGCTGGATTATTCCGTGTTTGACGCCTTGCGGGCCGGATTTCACCGCGTGGTCTTCCTGATCCGGCGCGATATCGAGGTGGAGTTCCGGGAGAAAGTCGGGAAACGCTACGACGGTAATGTGGAGGTGGCCTATGCCTTTCAGCAACTCGATGCCCTGCCGGAGGGATTTTCGGTGCCGGAGGGACGGACCAAGCCCTGGGGGACGGCGCATGCGATCTGGTGTGCGCGGGACGTGCTGGACGGACCCTTTGCCGCGATCAATGCGGATGATTTTTACGGACGCAAATCCTACGAAGTGGTGGGGAAATTTCTGGCCGCCAACCCGGGCGATTCCACCCGCTACGCCATGGCAGGATACCGGTTGGGAAACACGCTGTCCGAGCACGGAACGGTGGCGCGCGGGGTCTGCCGGGAGGATGAGGCGGGGCGTTTGCGGACGATCCACGAATACACGGCCATCGCGAAGCACGGGACGGGAGCGCGGGATGGCGCCACGGAGTTTTCCGGGGACGAGTCGGTCTCGATGAATTTTTGGGGGCTCCGTCCGGCGGTCTTCCCTCAGCTCCACACGGAATTGGTGGCATTTTTGCAAAACAACGGCACGGACCTGAAAGCGGAATGTTACATCCCGATGGCACTGGGGAACATCGTAGCCAGGGGGGAGGCGACGCTGGATGTCCTGCCGACGGACGCCGTCTGGTTCGGCGTGACCTATCGCGAGGACAAACCGGTGGTGACCGAGGCCCTGAAAAAACTGCACGCACGCGGCGCGTATCCGGAATCGTTGTGGGAAGCCTGACAACCGCGCGGCTCTACGGCATCCTCGACCTCGGCTATGTGCGCGAGACTGAGGCGCTGACCATGGGGAGGAAGATGCTGGCAGGCGGCGTGCAGGTGCTGCAACTCCGCGCCAAAGGCCGCACGCCACACGAAATCGTTCCGCTGGCCCGAGAGCTGGCGGGGATTTGCCGGAAGCATGGGGTTCCCTTCATCCTCAACGATTTTCCCGAGTTGGTGCCAGAAACCGGAGCCGACGGAGCCCATGTCGGACAGGACGACATCAGCGTGGCCGAGGCCCGGCGGCTGGCCGGCGACACCGCGATCATCGGCAAATCCACCCACAGTCTGGCCCAGGCCATCGCGGCACAGTCCGAGTCTCCCGACTACATTGGCTTCGGCCCGCTCTTTGCCACGCCGACCAAGCCGGATTATCAGCCCATTGGAACAACCGACATCACGACAGTTCACCGTGTCGTTTCCTTGCCGATCTTTTGCATCGGCGGCATAAAACACGAAAACCTCCCCGCCGTCCTATCCGCCGGAACGGAGAGAGTCGTGATTGTTTCCGGAATTCTCCAAGCGGCTGACGTTTCCGCTTACTGCCGGGATTGTTTAGCGCTGCTGTCTGCGCCTTAAGACCAAGGAGGCAAGACCCGCGCCCAAACATAAACCCATAGCTGAAGGTTCGGGAACGACCGACAAGATCGCACTCGAATAAGTCGAAATGCGCACATAACCCGAAAAATCCGGATTAACCGGATCGGAAGGGCCTCGATTGTAGAAACTGCTGCCGTTGACTTCGGCAAACGTGGGCACACCCGAAAGCACCCACTGTCCTCCCAAGAACTGAAACAACGCGCTGCCCGAATCTCCCAACGTTATCGAGCCGGTGTCGGCCCCGTAACCGGAGTAGAAAACCGATCCCAAAACGCTATAGCCCGCAAGACCGGATAAGACCGAAGAATCAATGGCATTCAGTGTATAATTGGTCGCCCAGCGCTTCGCCCGGGTCACGCTTTCGTCCCCCCAATTCCAGCCTTGGAAGGAAACCTCCGTGCCTTTGCCCACGCCGTTTCCGACCAGGGTTGAAAGGCGAGAAAGATCGTTCACGGCATTACTGTTGAGGATCGCTGAACTCAATAAGGGAGGGGAAAGAACGCGAAAAATCTTCAAGTCCACCTCATCATCGACACCCGCGATATCCTTAACATACAGAATGCCATCCGTGTCGAAACTTGTATCAAGGCTATAAAGCGTCCCGTTGATTTTAACCTGCTGCCCGATCTGAACCGCATCCACATGACCGGCCGTCAGAAAATATCCATTGCCCACGTAAACCCCTGACGCGTTGTAGCTCTGGGCCGGTTGCGCCAAAGTAACAACAGAATCCCACGCTCCGCTAATTCCCGGATTCGTCTGGTTCCCGGAATTATCCCTTCCGTAAATAATTATGCCATGGCAGGCGCCCAGAAGAGAAAAAAACGCCAGACAGATGGCCACTGACAACCTTACCGCCTTGAGCCTCATAAATATTGTATCCGGCAATCCGTCAGAAAAATCAAGCTTTTATCGCCGTGAGATCCACGCCTGACTGCCGGAATCGCGCGTGCAACATCGCGCTCACCGCCAGGTCGCATAAATCGCCCTCTTCCTTTACGGCACCCAGGCCAGCGCCAGCAAACGCACGGAAATTCCGCTGCGCAATGGTTTCACTTCCACCGTGTCAATGACCGGTTCCGTCACGGCCAGAGCGGCACTTTCCGCCTCAAGCTCTGTCTCGATGTCAGCGATCTGCGCACGGACCTGTTCCACACTCTGCTCCGCCGTGGTCACGTCGGAACCTTCCTTCATGCTGCGCCCCACTCCACGGGCCGCAGTGGCGGCTTTTCCGATCGTGGCGGAAGTGAGAGCCTTGCGCCCGAAGAAGGCTCCCAGCACGGTCGAGCCAACTGAAATGATGGTCTGTAGGCGCGCCTGCGAGGCCTGCTCCTTCTGCCGTTGGGTCGCGGTCTCGGCCCGGGCCAGCCGGGCCTGCAAGGCGGCGGCTTTCGGGGCATATTTTTTCCGCAGGGCTTCCACCGCCGCGTCGCGGTTCTCCCGGACGGCCAGGGCAATGCGGGCCTTGAACTCCGCCTCGGTCTCGTCCGGCTTCGAGGCCGCTTTCAATTCCGCGCAACGGAAAATCGGCAGGGTCTGACCCGTGGCCACCGCTTGAAGAAAATCCTTCTGCCATCCCGCGTAGTTTTTCGGCTGGGTGGCGGCAGCCGGCAGCTCACCGAATTCCGCGCCAGCAACGGGCACCTTTTCCAGATCGCTCACGGCGAGGTCGAGGACCTCCGCCGCCGCCCAGTTCACTCCGGAGATTCCGTCGGACACCGGAGCGGAAAGGATCACTTCGCGGGTCTGTTCAATTCCAAGTTTGGCATCGCTGAAACGCACACTGGCCGCACCCAGGACCTTGGGGGCATAGACGATCGTCCCGCCACCGGAAGCGGGGAGAAAGACCTGCGGCACGGACGGTAGCAGCGCGGGACGCTGCGAGGTGCTTTTCCCCGCAGCGACAGAAACCGCGGCTGGAGCCTCGGGTTTGCGACCGGCCATGAGGACTTTGATCTGATCCTTGGTCAGCGGCCCGCGCAGATAGCTCATGGTCCAGCGCGTCTCAAAAACCACCGGCCCTTCGTCGTGCACGTTGTTCATCAGAAAAACCCGGTTGCCCAGTCCGGCCAGCACCGACTCCATGGCCTGGCGGTCGAACTTTCCGCCGCCGGACGCACCCTGCAGTCCGTCCAACACACGGGCTTTGTCGCGTTCGGTTTGCAGGCGTCCGATAAACCAGGTGCCGCAGTTCGAGAGTGCCTTGTAGTCGAGATCGACCGGATTCTGGGTGGCCAGCACGACACCCACGCCAAAGGCGCGCGCCTGTTTCAGCAGGGTGAGCATGGGGAGCTTGGAGGGCGGATTCGCGGTCGGCGGCAGGTAGCCGAAGATTTCATCCATGTAGAGGATGGCGCGCAGGCTGGTCGTGCCGCTCTGAGCGCGGGTCCAGGACAAGACCTCATTCAGCAACATGGACACGAAAAACATGCGCTCGTCGTCGCCCAAATGCGCGATGGAAAAAATGGCCAGACGCGGTTTTCCCGCGTCGGTGTGAAGGAAGCGTCCGACATCCAGCGGCTCGCCTTTGAGCCACGAGGCAAAGTTTGGAGCCGAGAGCAGATTGTTCAGGGCCATGACGAACGCGAACCGATCCTTCGCCGGATAAAAGGTCTCCAGATCGATCACTCCGATTTTCTGGAAGGGAGGACTCTGGATGCGTTCGATCAGGCAGGAAAGCTCAAGGTCGTGACCCTGTTGCCATTCGTGGTTGAGCAAGGCGGCCAGCAAAAGGTATTCGCGGCTTTTCACGGGGTCCGCATCAATCTTGAGCAAACCCAACAAGCTCGCCACGGTCGTTTGCACCCGGTCGGCCAGAGCCTCGGGGTCGTCGGTTTCGGGTGCATCGAAGGAACCCATGATGTTGACCGCAATGCCGGCTGTGCTGCCGGGCGTGTAAATGGCCATCTCCACCTTTTGCCGCAGCCTGCGGATGCGTTCGCCGTCCTCACCCCACGAGGCCAGCCCCGTTTTCCACAACTCCGCCTGCTGCGCGGCAAACGCGTCGGGTTCCAGACCTTGGCGGCGGGCATCCTCCTCGTTGATCCAGGGACGGAAATCCCCGGGGCGCAGGTCCGGAAAGGTGAGCAGAAGATTGCCCAGGTCTCCCTTGGGGTCGATAATGATGGCCGGAACGTTGTCCATGGCCGCCTCTTCGAGCAGCGAAAGACACAGGCCGGTCTTGCCGCTCCCGGTCATACCCACGCAGACCGCATGGGTCACAAGATCGCGGGAATCGTAAAGCAGCGGAGTATCCTCGCTTTTTTTGGTGGCGGGATCATAGGGGCGCCCGAGATAGAAGGCCCCGAGCTTTTCGAAGAGAGCGGAATCAAGTGGCATGCGGTCCACGATAGGACGGTCAGGCCGGATTTGGCGAGAATTCCTCTTGCAGAAACGCCCGTCGTGAGCTTTCTCGGAATCATGCAATTCCTGCTGCGTGCCCTGTTCCTGCTGATCGTCCTCGCCGCCCCGGTCCGGGCCGAATTACAGAAGGAATTCATCATCCTCAGCGGCGGCCCCTCCCTGGACGAATGGGAAAAATACAAATCCGCGCCGCATGACCGCTGGTGGGGCAATTTCATCCGCGCCGCCCGCGTGCGCATCGAGCAACTGCGCAAGGAATACGGTCCCGCCGCCCGCATCACGTGGCTGGTGTACAGCCCGGGTTACGCCCGTCGCGGACAGCGCCAGGACAAGGCCGATCTCCTCAGCAACATCATCAGCGTGCGGGACAAATACGGCGTCAACCTCATCTTTTTCGACCGCACCGAACAGGTCATCAATTATCTCAACTATGGACAGCCGCGCGGACAGGTGAAGATTGCCGGATTTGAGTTCTATGGCCACTCGAACCGGGCCTGCTTCATGTTCGACTACAGCAACGAGATCGACAGCGCTTCCAAGGTCTGGCTGCACCAATCGGAACTGAAGAAAATCCACCGCGGGCTGTTCACCCGCGACGCCTTCGTCAAGAGCTGGGGCTGCCACACCGGGGAAAGCATGAGCAAAGCCTGGCGGCAGGCCACCGGGAAAAAAATGATCGGGGCCATCGGAAAGACCAACTACGGCGACGGACACCTCCGCGGCTGGATTCCCGCCCTCAGCGAGGGCAGCCGATGGGGGGGGTGAAGATTTAAGTTTTCCGGGGACCGGCTGGTCAGTTTTGAACCAGATCCAGATCGGGTTCTTTTGCCGGCCTCCCCGGTTTGCGCTTGGGATAGTGGTCGGCAAGAAAGAGCCTCCACCAGCGCATGGCCGCTTTGGGGATAAAGATGCGCGCCCATGCGCGCTGGGCAGGGTTGCCGATTTTCACCGGCACAGTCAGTCAGAAGCGGATGAGGGTTCGCACGCCCCACGCCTGCTGATCGTCCTCCAAGAGCAGGGTCTTCACGGCCACGAGGAGGTTAAAAGCCAGAGCGCCAGGCCCGGAAGAGAACGCCTTGGCCTGATGGGAGATGCCGGGCGGGTGAGGAGGGTCCCTGGGCCCGAGGAGTTGGACGGGACACGCGGTTGCCAGCCGTCCTCGTCGTCCCACATTTGCGGATCCCCCGGTTCGCGCGTGACGAACCCTTTGTAATACGCGGTGACGGAGGGCGTGGGATCAATTTCCCAAAGGGAGAGCGGGAATCGCTGCGGCCAGACGGCGGCGATGGGGATGGCCCAGCGCCCGGGTTACCGGGGGGGCGGAATTGTCGGCGGAAAAACGGTTTCGCAACATCCTGACCCTCTCCCAGGGCGTCGGGTTTGAGACAGATCATGAATATCTGGCCGGGATGAGCCGCGCGGCCGTCCCGCTCAATTGGTCGCTCATCTTCCATCACTACCGCCCCGAGGAATGCGCCAATGTGCTTAAACCGGAATTCCAACCCCGCGCGCTCTTCTCCGGCCACATTGACGGCATCGTCTTGATCCCTCGCTGGCTGGCTGAAATCACCCGGAGTCTGCGGGAACGGTATCCGGTCGCATCCATCATTCACGAATACCCGGGCACCGATCTGGATGTGATTGCCCTCGATGATCGCGGGGGCATGGACCTGCTGGTGGACCACCTGGTGCGGACCGGCGGCAAACGCATTGGCTTCTCCGGACTTTGCGGGGATACGACCTGGTCGCGCGCGCGCTTCGCCGCGTTCGCCGACGCCACGATCCAGCACAGGCATGAGTTGCGCATGAAGGATGTCGTGGAAGTCCCCTTGGCGGAGGCCCGGGCGGAACGGGAATTCGAGGGAGGCGCCGCCCTGGTCCGGGCCGCCCGGATGACAGCGCCGGGAGTGGATTTCTGGATCTGTCCGAGTGAGATGATCGCCCGCTGGCTGCTCTCACACTTTTCCGCATCCGGCTTCAAGATCCCGCCGGATCATCCTTCTCCCTTGCCATCTCCGCATCGGCTCAACAACGCGGAAGCCACCCTGATCCCGCTCTGCAGCTGCCGGGATAGCCCCCGGGGGATTTTTCCCGTCAATGCGCCGAGGTCCAAGCGCCATCGTAGCGCTCGGAACGCCAGGGATGCTCGTCGTCCACTTTGCGGAAATTCACCCCGGTTGGTGTAAGCAGAAAAATGTAACTCCCCTCCCCGGCTTGAAATTGTCTGGCCTCATAAGCGGAGGTGTCGGCCAAGGTGATTTTGTTGCTGTCCAGTCGGTAACGACCACGGAAGGCGGGGGCCGAATAGTCCTCCGCGGTGAACACGACATAGGAGCCGCCCGGCATGACGCGCAACTCGATGGAGCCTTCGTTTTTCAACCCGCTGCGCCGCCAGGTTCCGACGATCGCCGGCCAGTCCGTGTAAATCATACGCGCGATGCGCCAGTGGCCATCCTCCATGTGCCATTCCACCGTGAGGCGCTCCTGCAGGTTGAATCGCGCGGGGGCGCTGGCCACGATCTGGCTTTGCGTCATGGCCCGATTGGGGAAGGAGTAGACAACCTCGGTGCTTTTCACCGTCAAGGTATAGGGTTCGGCCGCCAAGGCCCGCAGGTAGCGATCGACGCCCGCGCCTTGGGGTGTCACGGGGGACTGGATGCTCGCGGTCCGGGTAAAATGGGTGCGCAGTTGGTCGAAACGGCCACTATTCTGCAGAGAGACGAAAGCCGCCAGGCGCTCTCCAAACGGAATAAATTCCTGCACGGAGGATTCCTTGCGATGGGCGCAAGAGGTCCACACGACGAGGAGGATGAGAAGTCCACACTTCATGAGATCAGGAAAAAACGTCCCCGCATTCACGCCCCATGGGATTTTGCCGGCCGCGAGGGAAATTCCCGACTACGCTACTGAGGCAACTCCACCACCAAAGTGGAGGCGGGCCGGAATACCGTCATGGCGGTCGGCTTTGGCGGTTGCATCAGACTTAGTTCGATAAACTGCTGGTTGATCGGAGCGATGAGGCTGTAGCCCCCCTTGCCATCCGGCAGCATCGGCGTGCCCCAGCGACCGCGGGTGACGACCTCTTTGGCCAGAATCCGCTCACCGCGCAGGGTGTGGTTGTAGAGATCCGGTTCGGGTTGGGTCACCGCTCCGAGAAAAGCACTGCCTGCGAGAAAAAGAGGAAACATATCTGGTTGATGAATCTAGTTGCAGTAAACTCCCGCCCGCCCCCAAAGGGCAAGGAGAAAATGAGGAAGAGGGGCGCACATTCCGCAAGGACCACCAAAGGGGTCAGGCCTTGCCTATTGACATTTCTAACTTCCTGACAAGTTTTCTGATGTCCTCCCGTCCGGCAGCAGCGCAGCAATACCGGCTTACTCGGCTCGGGTCGCCCATGTGCAGATTTTTCGAGAGCCAGCCGTTGGTCATCATCGTCCGCTTCCGAATAAAGCTCGCCAGCGCAACCTTCTCCGCACCTCCCTTGGCTGTCTTGGCCAGATTGATCTTCT
>CAMASH010000094.1 GCA_945860745.1 Chthoniobacter flavus
CCCGTCTGCCCGCACGCCTCGGCGAGCACCTGAAGAAAAAACCGGCGGTCATCGTCATCAAAGAAGATCGCTTCCCGGCGATTTCCTCGCGCCATCACGTGGTAGTAAGCCCCGACATACTCGATTCGAACGCTTCGTGCCATGAATGAAGCCTTTTGCACTTCAGACAAACTGTCAAGATTTGACTACCGACCCCTAGTTAGGCACTGTTGATGTCCAGTTATTTATGAGAGATGGTATCAGAGGGAACTTGGACTCTCACGGATGAGCCCGAAGAATTCCTCCCGATGCCCGTCGCCATCCATCGTGGCGGGGTTTTCGGTGAGGGCGAAGCGGACGGCTTTGCGCCAGCCCTTGTTGCGGCCATTGAGGACCTGGCCGGGGGCGGTGTTCGCCATGGTGGAGAGCCACCGGCGTTCCTCCGGGGCGAGGCCCTGCCAGTTGCGGATGGCGGTCGGGATGAGCGCGGGATCGGCCTCCTCGATAGCCCACGCGAGGAGGGTCATCTCTTTGCCCGGCAGGCGGGAGACCGGCGTCCAGGTCTTCGACCAGCGGCCGCTGGCGAGGCCGAGTTTTTTCAGACGGAAATTGAATTCCCGTTGGAGCGGTTCCGCGATGGCATCCCATTTCCGAAGCGGCATCAGAATGCGGATCTTGTCGTCCTCGCGCCCGAGGGCGAGGCGCAGTTCGCGTCGGCCTGTCGTTTTCTCGCAGGTGAGGGGCTCGGAAATCATCACCTGATCGCCACCGGACTTCGGCATTGTCACGAGGAAATGGTGCCCGCCTCGCTCGGGCCGGAACCCAAAGCCAGGAGTTTTTGTCTCGGTGGCCGTCCGGCTGGGGCGGCGGGTCGGCGGTTTGGGGTATTTAGGTTTACCGTTTCGCAGTCCCCTGTTGGAGGCCGCGAAACTCACCGGCAGCGCCCTCATCCCCGCCGCAATTTGCGACCAACTCCAGAACCTCGGGAGCGCTTCCGAAATTGTCTGCTCCTGGGGCGACAGGAATTTCGCCCGCCACCTCTTTAAAATTCTCTCAAAAAAATCCCTCAGCGCGACTCTCTCATTCCCTGCAAAACAGGAACCCTTTGGAAATCGCAAAGAGCAGGCGGAGAATCTCCGGCTCCAGGTGGCCGATCTTCGCGAAAACCATCCCTAGGAAAGGGCCGTCGAACTCTACGCCACGAGGGCCCGCAGGCTCGACCGCGCCAAGGCGGCGCGGAAATGCCCCGCGTCCGCCCGCGAAAGCTTCCCTTTTCCTCCCTCAAGAAAATACCGCAGCGCTCCAAGAAAAACCTCCGCCTGCTCCTCCGCCGGCACCGGCACTTCCAGCGGAAACTCCGCATCCAGAATCCACGTGGTGAATCCCGACGCGTCGCTCAGTTCCTCCGCCCAGCGCAGCACCGTCTCCACTGGATTCCCCGCATAGCGCGCCGCCACCAATTCCAGAATCGCCTTCCGCCGCGGCACATTGAGCAGGAGCGCGAGGAAGAACCGGTGATCGGCATTCGTGACCGAACTCCGCAATCCCACGGGTCCGTCCCGCCAGGCGATCTCCTCCAGCGTCGGCTTCACTTGCGCGGCCAGCGCCCGGTGTTTCCGCTCGAAAACTTTCCAGGCCCGCTCCCATTTCCCCAACTCCGCCAGGTGCCCCATCGTGCTCTGCAGAATAAAAAACCCGCGCTCGAAATCCAGATCACCCAGCATCTTCCCCACCAGCCCCGCATAGGCCGGGTCGCCCGTTTTCTCCATCACATCGAGCAGTTCCTTGCGCCGCGCCGTCAGCGGGTCGCTGAAAAACGGATCCACCGCGAGGTGGGGCGGCAGATACGTGAACTGCGGCCCCGTCCCCGGATCGTTATGCGTCCGCACCACCACGCTGACCGACGGCGTATCCAGATGGAACAACGAATGAATGTGCGCCGAGCCCGAGATGATCGGCACCGTCGCCCCGGTCTCGAGTAACTCGGTGCGTCGCAATTTTAAATCACCGACCCGGAAATGCGCCGACACCGCCCGCGCATTCTCAAACGAAAACTCCGAGTGCAGACTCGACCCCGCCAGCACGTGAAAAGCCCCGCTGAATTCGTGCTGATGAATCTCCATCGTTCCCTCCAGCCAGAACAGCACCTGGATGTAAAAGCGCGGATTGTCGTAGACGATCAGCTCCGGCTGGCCGAAGTCCGAACCCGACTGCGCGGGCTGCTCTTCCTCCAGCAGAAACCCCCGCATCAGCGCGGGCAAATCCACGTGTTTGGCCGGAGGACGTTTCTCCAGCGCCTCCCGCGCGATCTGCGGAAACGCCGCCAGCGAAAAATTCTCCTTCTTCCACCGGGAAAAGACCGATCGTCCCAGCTCCGCAAAAAATGCCTCCATCCCCGCGAGTTTCCGCCAAGTCCGCGCGGGCACAAGCCCCATTCTCAACGTGGGTGTAGCTGAAGACTTCCCGCATTTCGTCCGGGGCGGCTTGGAATCTGATGGTTTCACTCATGATCAACCGCTCATTGATGGCCTCTTCCCCGAAATACCGGGCCATGACGCTGAACAGTTTGTTGTTCTGGCGGGTCAGGTGGATTGAATTGGTCAGGCCGTAGGTTTTGTCCCAGTCATCGCCCAGGAGCGCTTTCCATTCATCGAGCACTTTGCACCAGTGTTCCACCCGAGTCGGCCACATGTTTCCCCAACGAAGCACGGGGGATGCCGTGTCGGGAAGGGGATAATCCCCTTCCCAAAGGCCACAGACAGTCATAGTCTGCGGCATGCGCCGCGCTCATGAAAGCCCTCCCCACTTCTCTCATGGGCTTCTGCTGGCGATGGGTTCCCGGTGGGTGAAGCCATAAGGATTTTTCTATGACACACGCAGAACAGGTTCGTCGGGCCAGTGCTCTTCTTTGGGTGGTTTTTTTTCTGGCATTCGGCCTGACCCGGGCCGGTGCCGACTCGCCCAAGGATGCCGCGACCGGATTTCCCCGGGAAACTCTCGGGCTCAAGGAATGGAGCCCCGGCAAGAAGGTGGCGGTTTGTTTTGTGCTCTATGTGGAAGTCTGGGGTTTTGGCCAGGGTCCGAATTTTCGACCGGACATGGCCTCGCGCAACCCGGATCTGGTGGATGAGGCATTTCGCAATTATGCGATCAATTTCGGAGTGGAGCGGGTCGGCGGGGTCTTTCGCGAACAGGAAGTTCCCTTGAGCATCGCCTTGAACGCCTTGTTTCCGGGTCAGCATCCGCAGGTCTGGAAAAAATTCCGGGCCCTGGCTCCGAAAGCTTCCATCGTGGCGCATGGGATGAACAACTCCTCCCAGATGTTGCCGTTGGGTCGCGGACTGGCCGAGCAGGAGACTTACATCAAGGCGACCCTGGACTTGATCGAGAAGGATACCGGCATCCGCCCCAAAGGCTGGAGCAGTCCCAGCGTTTATGGCAACGTGGACACCTTTCGGGCCACGGCCGCCAACGGAATCGCCTACAGCCTTGACGCGATGGACTCGGATTTTCTTTCGGTCCTGACCCCACCCGAAGGCAAACTCCTGCTCATACCCTACCCGCCGGTCACGGTGGACATGGGACAATTCCTCGGACGCAATTTCTCACCCCGGGACTTGGAGCAGCTTTGGACGGACTACGTGGGGGAACTGGCCCGTGAAGCGGAGAAGAATCCGAACGGGCCTGCGACAGTGATTGCGATTGGTATTCATCCCTTCGTGGTCGGCTCGCCGGATGGGGCCGCCGCGCTGCGACGGACCTTGGAAACTTTGAAAAAAATCCCCTCGGTCTGGCTGGCCGACACCGACGCGGTGTTGCAGGCGTCCGGTTTTCGATAAGAGGGAGACTCGGCGTATGCTCAGACCTGAATCGGCAGTCCTGGGGGGGTTGTTTCTCTTGAGCGGTTCGCTGGCGGGGCTGACGGCTGATCCTCAAGTGTCCGCTGAGACGACGGCGGAGCAGGTTTTTGTGCCCGAACTCGGCATTAGCGCGAACCCGGCCGCGGTGAATCGCATGACCGGGAACGGGGAGTTTGTGAGATGGCTGGGATTAAAAAAAGATTCCGGCGTTTTTTTGGGCGGAGTTTGGGTGGGCAACAGCAACTATGTGATTTCCGGCGGCGAGGAGCCCGGGGCGTGGAGTTGGAACAGTTTGCTGATTGTCAGCATGGGGCTGCATCTGGATGAACTCGTGGGCTGGAAGGGCGGAAAATTTGGCCTCGAGTTTCTACAATTCAACGGCGAGTACACAAATAGCGAGGCGGGGAGTGTGCAGGCTTATAATGGCACGGGCGGGCCGGAGCCTTACAACCGCACGGAGCTTTCCCAGCTTTGGATCCGACAGGAGCTTTTCGACGGCAAGGTCATTGTGCGGGTGGGCAAGATGGCTCCCACCGTGGACTTCAACAATGTCGTGCGTCCGGTTCCCACCCAGGATGCGGCGCGGGCGATTCCCTCGGTTTCGGGTTTGATTTTCACCCCGCTCTTTAAGAATCCCACTCTCATCGGGGTGCTGCCGGGGAGTTACAATACGGCCTGCGGCGTCACCACGACCCTGGCACCGACGGATGACATGTATTTGTCCTACGGATTTTTCGATGGCAGCGGCGTCAACGGCGTTCAGACCGGAAGGAATGGACCGCAATTCAACGGGTATTATTTCAACATCTGGGAAGCCGGCCTGGCCTGGGAACTCGGGCGCGACAAGCTGCCCGGATCTTTCGGAATCGGGGGGTGGTATCAGACGGGCCTGTTGAAGGGAAATGGGGTTACGGAAAACGGGGCGGCGGGGATGTATTGCTTCGGATCGCAGCGCCTCTGGCTGCGGGATCCGGACAAGGACAACAGCGGCGTGAGCGGATATTTTCAGCTCGGGGCGAACAATTCCAATGTACTGCCTTTCAATCACTATTTCGGGATGGGTCTGACGGCGTTCGGGCTGGTTCCCCAGCGTCCGCAGGACTCCTTCGGCGCGGGCATGGCATGGTCCTGGCTGAACCCCCGGGAGTACGAGCGCCCGAGCGAGTTGATGTTTCAAACTTACTATCAGGCGCATCTTGTGGCTGGCACTTATCTGCAACCCGTGATTTCCTACATCCCGACTCCCGGGGCGGGTGCAGACCTTGCGCCCGCCTGGACAGCCACCGTGCAGGTCACCGTGCTTTTTTAAAAATCCCCACCTGAAATTCCCATGGACCTCAACACCATCACCGAAATCCAAAGGCCCTCCCGTGTCGAGGATGTGAAAGAATGGCAAAACGGCTACGCCTACCTCGCCGGCGGCACCTGGCTCTTTTCCGAACCGCAGGTCAACACGCACACGTTGATTGATCTGGAAACGCTCCAGTGGCCCTCCCTGACCGCCACAGCCGACGGACTCGAAATCGCCGCGACCTGCCGCGTGATCGAACTGGAAAACTTCGCCGCCCCGCCGGACTGGCTCGCGGCCCCGCTGCTGAGTGAATGCTGCCATTCCTTTCTCGCCTCGTTCAAAATCTGGAACGAGGCCACCGTGGGCGGAAACATCATCATGTCCCTGCCGGCCGGGCCGATGATCTCACTGACCTCCGCGCTGGAAGGCGTGATGACGCTCTGGCCCCGGGGCGGTGAACCGCGCCAGGTGCCGGTGCTGGATTTTGTCACGGGCAACCACCAGAATGTTCTCCAGCCCGGAGAGCTGGTGCGGTCCATCTTCCTGCCCGCACACGCGTTGAAGAAAAAATACGCGTTCCGCCGTTTCACCCTGACGCACCTCGGACGTTCCGAAACGCTGATCATTGGCACGCTCTGTCCGGAGCACCGCGAGTTCGTCCTCACCATCACCGCCTCGACCCTGCGGCCCATGCAATACCGTTTTGACAGTGTTCCCTCCGCCGCCGAAGTGCGCAGTGTGGTAGAGGGCATCCCGCTCGATCACTACCTCTCCGACACCCACGGTTCGCCGGAACATCGCCAGCATCTCACCTATTATTTCTCGGAACAAATCCGCCAGGAACTCTCAGCCTAAGCCAAAATTATGAGCTTCACCATCAACGGCAAAACTTTTGAAGAGAAACCCCGTCCGGGACAATGTCTGCGGACCTTCGCTCGCGATCTGGGATGGTTCGGAGTAAAAAAAGGCTGCGATGCGGGGGATTGCGGCGCCTGCACGGTCTGGCTTGATGGCAAGCCGGTTCACAGTTGCCTCGTACCCGCTTTTCGCGCGGAGGGCCGCGAGGTGACGACCATCGAGGGACTGGCCTGCAACGGCACATTGCATCCCATGCAGCAGGCGTTTCTCGACGCCCAGGCTTTCCAGTGCGGCTTCTGCGCGGCGGGGATGATCATGACTTCCGCCAGCCTGAGCGAGGAGGAGAAGAAGGATCTGCCCTTCCGCCTCAAGGGAAATCTCTGCCGCTGCACCGGCTACCACGCCATTGAGGATGCTCTCGCGGGGGTCGGTCACGTCGAGCCGGATCGCGCCGGCCATGCCTGCGGTTCCAGTTTGCAGAGTCCGTTGGCGCACTCCATCGTGACCGGAACGGCCCGTTACACCTCGGATATCAAAATGGAGGGCATGCTGCATCTCAAGGTGCTGCGTTCACCCCACGCCCACGCGAAAATTCTGGCCATGCGCACCGAAAAGGCCCGCGCCGTGCCGGGTGTTCACGCCGTGTTCACCTCGGAGGATGTGCCGAAGCGTCCTTTTACCTCGGCTTTGCATGACGACTACCGGGTGGATCCGGACGACACCTATGTTCTGGATAATTTCGCCCGGTATGTCGGTCAGCGCGTGGCGGCGGTGGTGGCGGAATCCGAGGGTGCGGCGGAAGAAGCCTGTCGTCTGATTGAGGTGGATTACGAAATTCTTCCGGCGGTGTTTGATCCCGAGGAAGCGATGCTTCCGGGCGCACCGGTCCTGCATAACAAGGAATTTTCCTCCCGCATCCAAAACGCGAAGAAGAATATCTTTCTCCAAATTGACAGCGAATACGGCAACGTGGCCCAGGGTTTCTCCGAAGCTGATGTCACGGTTGAGGGTAACTATTCCAGCAACAAGGTTTCCCATGCGCATTTGGAGACCCACATTGCCATTGCCTCGCAAAGCGAAGACGGGCGCATCCACGTGCGCACGAGTTCGCAGGCTCCCTTCCAGGTCAGGGCCAAGCTGGCGTACCTTTTTGCCATCCCTCTCGAACGGGTGCATGTCTATACTGAGCGGGTCGGGGGTGGATTTGGCGGCAAACAGGAGATGCTTTGCGAAGAGCTTTGTGTGTTGGCCATGTTAAAGACAGGACGTCCGGTGAAGTGGGAATTCACCCGCGAGGAGGAATTCATTGCCGGCGTTTCGCGGCATCCCATGACGACCCGGATCAAGGTCGGGGCGAAGAATGATGGCACGCTCACCGCCATTCAGGTTCGGGTAGTTTCCGCCACCGGCGCTTACGGCAACCACGGCGGAGAAACCCTGGCGGCCTCGCTTAGTCAGTCGCTGCAAGTCTATCGCTGCCCCAACATGCAGGGCACGGGTTATGCGGTTTATACCAACATCCCGCCGTCGGGGGCATTCCGGGGTTACGGATCTTCGCAAACGGTTTTCGCGGTGGAATCCGCCATGGGCGAACTGGCCCGCAAGCTGGGCCTGGATCTGATGACTTTGCAGCGCAAAAATGTCGTCATCCCCGGCGATGCCGTCCACAGCATCTGGGAGGGGCCGTCCGATGCGGAAATGGGAAGCTACGGACTCGATCAATGCATGGACTTCGTAGAAACCGCCCTGGCCAGCGGGCGCGGCGAGACCAAGCCGGAGGGCGAGGAATGGCTCGAAGGCAAAGGGCACGCCATCCACATGCACGATTGCATTCCGCCCACCGAACAACGCTCCGAGGCCCACATCAAACTCCGTGCCGATGGCACGTATTACCTCACCAACGGCGTCACCGAGATGGGCAACGGCACGATCACGTCCATGCGCCAGGTGGCCGCATCGATTCTGAATTCCATGGCCGACCGCATCGAAATCGTCATCGCCGATACGGACAAGACCGCGTACGACACCGGCACATTTTCCAGCGTCGGCACCAGCGTTTCCTGCAAATCGGTCAGCCTGGCCGCCGAGAACTTGCGGGACAACATCTTGAAAATCGCCAGCGAGTACACCTCCCGCCCCGTAGAGGAATGCGCGTTGGCGGACGGAAATGTCCAATGCGGGGATCGCACGATTCCTCTCACGGAACTTTTCGCCACGGCTCGCGATGCGCGCCACCGGCTGGAAGTCATGCGCAAGGCGTACGGGTCGCCGCGCACGACCTGTTTTAATGTCCATGGCTTTCGCATCGCGGTTCATCGGGTCACGGGGGAGATCCGCATCCTGCAAAGCGTCCACGCCGCCGACGCCGGCACGATCCTCAATCCCATGCAGTGCCGCGGCCAGGTTGAAGGAGCGGTTGCGCAGGGCATCGGCAGCAGTTTGTTCGAGCGGATGGTCTTTGACGGAAACGGAAAAATGGTGAACCCCAACTTTCGGAACTACCGGATTTCCGCTTTCGCCGACATTCCCCGCACCGAGATTTTCTTTGCCGACACCTACGATGCCTACGGTCCGTTGGGCGCGAAATCCGCTGGAGAAACCCCGATCATTCCGGTGGCACCAGCCCTGGGCAACGCTCTGGCCGATGCGACCGGGGTGCGTTTTGCCAGCCTGCCCTTCAGCGCGGATCGGATTTTTGAGCAACTTGCGGACGCACCATGAGCGAACCCGCCGCCCTTATCGCCACGGCCAGGGTTCGCCCCCGTGACGAACAGGCTTTTACGGCCTGGAAGGCGCACCACGATACCGTCATAGGAAAATTCGCCGGTTTCGTCAGTAGCGACATCCTGCCGCCGACTCATGCTGGCAATACGGAGTGGACCATCATCCTGAATTTTCGCTCGAAGGAAGAATTGACCGTCTGGCAGAAGTCGCCGGAACGGGCCTCTATCATTGCCGAGGGAATGCCGCTATTCGAAGGCGGGAACTTTGGCGAAGTCGTGCAACTTGGCGGCGGCGGGGACCAGCCAGACAGCAACGTGACCGAGGTCATCTTTTCTAAGGTCAGAGTCGGCCTGGAGGACAGATATCGTGAGTGGGCGGCGCGCATCCAGGCCGCTCAGGCAAAATTCCCCGGCTATCGCGGCATGTATCTCCAGCCGCCGCAGGAAAAAGGCGGTCTCTGGACGACGATTCTTCGCTTCGATTCCGTGACGCAGCTTGAAGCCTGGATGAATGCACCGGAGCGGAAAAAGATGCTGCAAGAATCCAAGGCTTTCATCGAACACGAGTCTCTTTCCCGTCTCGCCACCTCATTCCCAGGCTGGGTGCCCCTTGATCCCATGACGGGTAAAGGCCCGCCGAATTGGAAAACCGCCATGCTGGTGCTGCTGGGGCTTTTTCCTGTTGTGATGTTGGAGTTGAGATTCCTCAACCCCATCCTCGCGGGGCTAGGCCTGAATTCATCCTTTGCCACCTTCATCGGCAATCTCGGCAGCGTCGCGCTCACCAGTTTCTTCACCATGCCGTGGGCCGTCCATGGCTTCGGATGGTGGCTCTTTCCCAAGGTTGAGTCCGCCGCCCTCACGGCCCGCGGCGCACTGATCCTGGTGCTCTTATACCTGCTGGAAATCGCTCTGCTCTGGAAACTTCTTCCTTGGTAACCCCTGCGAAAAATCGTAGCAATCAACCCGTTCAAAAATCCTCAAAAACCCAACCCATCCATGAAAACCAAATCCCTGCTTCTTATCGCAACCGCAGCCTTTTTGGCCTGCGGGTCACCAGTCATCGGGGCCGATGACGTCCCGGCCTTTTTCACCCCGATTGTCCTGAATTCGCAACCGCCGCCGACCAAGGAAAAACTCGCCTCGCAAGCCGTCTATCAATTGAACAATTCGATGTTCGATATCTATGACAACGCGCTGGCGGTTTATCAAAAGAACATCCGGGCCCGCGTCCCGCTCATCATGGGTCTCTTCAGCGGCAAGGGCGGACGCTTCATTCTCTACCGGCCCGGCCAGGAACCCCTGGAGGCTCCTTCCGTGCCGCCCATTTACCAAGCGGCCAAATCTGTCGGGCACACTGCCATGGCGACCTACGCCTGCGTCGCCCCCTACCTCGCCGACCCCAAGGCCGACCCCTCCTGGCTTCGCCTCATGCGCAGTTACCGGCTGGAAATTCAGATGGCCAAGGAAGGCATCGCCAACTTGGATGCGACTCCCGAACAACAGGCCCTCTTGCAGGACACCCTCAGCCAGATTCTGACCTTCCAGGATGCCTGTATCAAAAACGGAACCTTCACCTATGCCGAAGTTCTGGCCTACGCCCGTGGGGTGGAACCCAATTTGGAGAAGCTCATCGCGGTCGCCTCGTCCGCTCAGGTCGGGCATTGGGTCGGCGTCCTCACGGAATGGAAGAAAATGCTGGGGGACGATTGGAGCAAAACCTACGGGCTCTCCAACACGATCTATGTCGCCCGCCAGAACAACATCATTTTCAGTGTCATGGCCCAATTTTTCGGTAAAGAAGCCTTCAATGACCGGTTGCTGCTTCTGGAGACGACCGATTTCCAGACCACCCCGGAACTCATGATGACGGCCTTTGCCCGCATCGTGGGAGATCGCGTGCTAGGTGAGGTGTTCTTCGCTGACGATCGCTTGATGGACTTCGAACTCCTCGGCTTTGGTGGGCGAGCCGCTATTGAAAGCGAAATGAAAAAACTCGGCCAAACCGCCCTCCTGCCTCCGTTGGTTCCCTTCAACAGCACAGAATGGCCCATGAAAACCGATCCCGCCTCAGGCACAGGTCCGGCCTCGTTTGATGATCTCCACAAAGCGGGTCTGCTGAAGCGCTGATCATTAGCGTGCGCTTCATTTTTCCCCTCTCGCTAACGGCGCTGTTTTTGGGAGCACCGCTAGGGGCGGAGGAGCCGGTTCAGGAAGCGTCGACTCCCTGGGTGAAACAGCTTTTCGGAGGTGTTCCCAAGGCGATCAGCGGCAACCCTGTCGCGGAGAGTGACATGCCTGGCACCGGTCTGGCGGGCCGGTTCCTTCATCTCCCGGAGGACACCGGCCTGCGCCTGGGAGGCATCTGGCTGGCGGACTCGAACATCCTGCTCTCCGGCGGCGCGGAGCCCGGCAAATGGAGTTTCAACAGAAAAAGGGGTCAGGCCTTGCCTATTGACATGTCCAACTTCCTGACAAGTTTTCTGATGTCCGGTCGGCCGACAGCGGCGGAGCAATACCGGCAGACTCGGCTCGGGTCGCCCATGTGAAGATTTTTCGAGAGCCAGCCATTGGTCATCATCGTCCGCCTCCGAATCAAGCTCGCCAGCGCGACTTTCTCCGCACTTCCCTTGGGTGTCTTGGCCAGGTCGATCTTCTTGATCGCAAGAGCCGCCAACCCCACTTTCACAAGACGCTCCGCCTCCCGTTCATCATGCATCCGCGCCATGCCATCCCCTTTGCCCGCCCCGCCATCTAGGCGATCCAAAAGTGCGGACCGAAATTCCTCCGAACCAAAACACCACCCGCGCCTCAACGCCTTGAGCATTCCCTTGCCGATCTCCCCCCCCTTTCGATCCTCCTGCGCACGCTGCTCAAGCCCCTTGCGCAGCGCCATGCGTCCGGTCGCGCGGTCTCCCTGCTCCAGAACCCACTGGGCGCACAGCCACCGGGGCCGTTTGCGCGGCGCTCCCACCAACGCCGGGAAACTGCTCCAGCGATAGTCCAGCAGCCGCTCCCGCACCAAACCCGCCCTCGCAGGATTCAGGTGAATGTAATCGCTCACCGTCCGGAAATATGTCCCGTCCTCCCCGTCCACCGGGATCGCCTTGTAACGCCCTTGGAACAAATGGCCCCGCAACCGGTGCTTCACATTGTGCCGGATGGTGTAGGTGGACTGCAGCCACTGCATCCCGGCCGAAAGGTTCGGCTCCGGGGTTTCCAAGAGAATGTGGTAATGGTTTCCCATCAGAACGTAGGAATGCACCCGCCACCCGCTCCGCTCGCAGGCCTGCCCCAGCGTCTTCAAAAAGAGCTCGCGATCCCCGTCATCGCGAAAAATTGTTTCCAAGCGATCCCCGCGGTCCATCACGTGGTAAACAGCCCCGGCATATTCGATCCGCGGTTTTCTTGGCATGGGAGCAGTGCAGCGAAAAATGCCAACAATGTCAATAGGCAAGGCCTGACCCCTTTGTCGGGCAGATGGGCGCGGGCTTGTGGTATCAGACCGGTGTGCTGCAAGGACCGAATCAGGTTTCGGAGAATGGCACCGGCGGATTCTACATGTTCGGTGGTCAGCGCGTTTGGTCCAACGAATCTGCCAAGGTGCCCGTCGACGGCGGGAAAACGAAGGACGGCAAGAACAAGCTCGTCATTCCTGCCGACTCCGCCCAGCCCGCGTCGGTCTCCGCGTTTTTCCAATTCGGCGTCAACAATTCCGAAACCCTGCCCTTTAACCAATACTACGGAATGGGGCTCACTGGCTTCGGACTCATTCCGCACCGCCCTGATGATTCGGTGGGTGCCGGCATGTCCTGGGCCTGGCTGAATCCCAATTTGTTCGACCGTTCGAGCGAACTCATGTTCCAGGCTTATTATCAAGCCCACCTGTTTGGCGGAATGTTTTTTTCAGCCCACCGTGAGCTACATTCCCACGCCCGGCGCGGAGGCCAGCCTCGGAGGTGTCTGGGCGCTCACTTTCCGGGTGACGATGCTTTTCTAACCCGGCTTCCCCTGCAGATGGAGGGTTGCGGGCCCTCGCAACTCCTCCCTATGTTCCCCGCACCTGCAACATTTCGGCCGCGATGCTGATGGCGATTTCCTCGGGGGTGTCCTTGCCGAGAGGAAGTCCGATCGGGCAGCGAAATGCGGGTTCCGCAATGCCGGATTCGCGCAACTCCCGCCGCAGCACAGCGGCTTTCGATGCGCTGCCGATTACTCCGAGATAGGGAAACTGGCGGGTTTTGAGGATGCGTTCCAACACCGGCTTGTCGGTGCGGTGGCCCTGGGTCATGACGGCGACAAAGGCTCCCTCGGGAATTTCGTCCACGGCATTTTCCAGCGGTTCGATCACACGGCGACGGACCTGGATCGCCTCGGGCAGGGCGGAGAGCATTTCGGGCCGCGTGTCGAAGACCGTAACCCGGCAACTCAGACTGGCAAGAGTGCGCACGAGGGCTTGCGAAACATGCCCTGCGCCGAAAATGGCGATGTGCCACGAGGCGGGGCGAAAGACCTCGAAAAAAAAGGTCACCACGCCGCCGCAGGTCATGCCGATGTCCTTCTGCAAATTCCATTCGATCAATCCGCAGGGTGCTTCGGCTTTCGAAGCGAGGAGCGCGCGGGCGTGTTTGATGGCGGCTTCCTCGACCCGTCCGCCGCCGATCGTGCCACAGGCGCGGCCGTTTTCCGTCACCAGCATCTTGGCCCCGATCTCCTGCGGCACACTGCCTTTGGCCGCGGCGAGCGTGACGCAGACAAAGGCCTCGCCCGCTTCGTCGAAGCGGCGCATGGCTTGGAAAATTTTGCTGGTCTGGCTCATGCCGAAGCGGCGGGTGAGGGTTGCGCGGTTGCGTGGTTGCGGAAGAAGGCCAGTGCGGCTTGGTAAGCAGCCGGGGTATTCATGTCCCACTGCTGGTCTTCCGTGTCGCCGTCCGGCAGGCGATAGGTTTCCGAACGATGGGCGTCGAGCAAACCGCGCAAGCCCCGTGAATCTTCCTCAAGGGCGAGAAGTTCCCCGCGCAGGATCGCGGAGAGAATAACCGGATGCCCGCGGCTGCCCCCGCGGGCCGGGACGATGATTTTTGACCGGCCTGTTTCCGCCTCCTCGCGCAGGCGCTGGTAGAGTGCCGGCCGGCGGGGTTGATCGACCGCGCTGATGAGGATCCATTGGGTTTCGAACGGAAGCCTTTCCACTCCGCAGGTGAGAGAGGAGGTCTTGCCCCGCGCCGGATCAGGATTGAGCACGGCACAATCCGCCGGCAGCGTGGAGTTCCCCCAGGCAAAGGATTCCGGACCCAGCACCGCGTTCGTTTGCCACCCGGCGGCGGACAGGGAATCCACCATCCACGAAAGCAAGGGTTTCCCATCGATCCAAGGCAGGCGGGACTTTTCGCACTTCATGCGGGAGGACCGGCCGGCGGCAAGAACGATAGCATGAAAGCCGGACCGGGTTTGGTTCTCCATTGCGTGTGCGCTTTTTACAAGTTCTGCTCCACGAGAAAAGTGAAAATGGGTGCGGGACAAATTTCTGAGGGATCTCCAGATCGGCGTTTTTTGGGAACATGTAAGCTTCTGTGCCACAACGTGGCTGCATCCCGCAGCCCAAGGTTGTCCCGCGGCTGCCGGACTACCTTGGGTATATAGCAAACCATACACCAACCCTGAATGGGTTGTGTTCCTCGCCCGATGCAACCCATTCAGGGTTGGTTCTATTCTCCTGTCGATACCCAAGGTAGCTCATTCTTCGCAACCTTGGGCTGTCGGATTGATCCCCTTCGGGGATTCCTGGAAGATTTTTGTCCTGCACCC
>CAMASH010000095.1 GCA_945860745.1 Chthoniobacter flavus
GTTGCGCTCTGTCTCCCCGCCGGCTCCAGCGGCCTCCCGGTATTCTTCGGCCAGAGAGCCAAATTCCATGCGTTCGATCAGTGACATCTCCCGCAGGAGATCCCGGCGCTGTTGTGCGATTTTCTCGTTCACAGGTCATATATGTCTAGCAGCTAGACACTTTCAAGGAAAATCTCCCTCGCATCCGTTCTTTATAATTCTGCCGTCATGCACCCATCGGCTGCCCCGCCCTACCGTTTTGGGCTCAACCAGTTGGGTCGGCAAACTGTTCAAGCAAAACAAACACCCTTGCGGCCTTTACAAAGCAGGAGGTGTCACGGACGTTGCCACTCCATTTAGTATGTGGATAGTCGTACCCTGTGCAGTTCGTCCTGTCGGAAACCGTTGGCACGATCCGCGCACCGAAGACTTCTCGTCGCTCCGAGCCGGTGCGGGCCGGCCCCCTTTTAGGGGAATCTCCAGAGAAGCTTTCACGTTGTTGGAACTGTTGGTGGCGATGGCGGTCCTCGTGATTGTGGCGGGACTCGGTCTTTCGATCATGACAGCCACGACCTCCGCTTGGAACGTGAACAAGGCGCGGATGGGCGCGTTCGCCGAGGCGCGCGTCGCCTTTGAAACGCTGACTCACCGGCTGAGCCAGGCGACCCTGAACACGTACTGGGACTACGACAACAGGGGCACGCCCACCCGCTATTTGCGGAAATCCGAGCTGCATTTTATCCAAGGCAGGGCGGCGGATCTCCTGCCCGCCGTCCCGAACACGTCCACCGATGCCGTGTTTTTTGTCGCGCCCCTTGGGATCACCGACACGACGAATTATCAACCGCTCGTCAAAATGCTCTCGGCCTGCGGGTTTTACGTCCGTTTCGACGCCGATTCCAATCGCCCGGCCTTTTTGGACGGAAAGATCGCCAAGCGCTACCGGTTCCGCCTTTATCAATTTCTCCAGCCGGGCGAGCGCTTGGGAATTTACCCCCCTCCTCAGGGGAACAACTGGTTCCAGAACGACATTCTCAATTGGTCGTTTCCCATGGCGGACAATGTGATCGGGTTGATCCTGCGGGTCAAATATCCCGTCGCGGGCGGGAGCACGGTTGTTTCCACTTACGACTCCCGCCTGAATCCCAATCCGAATTTGCCTCCGGCAACCTTCAATCAGTTGCCACCCGTCATTTCTGCCACCTTGGTGGTGATCGATGAGAGTTCCGCCCGGCGTTTGGAAAACGGCGCAAATCCTCCCGCGATCCTGCCTGATCCCCCGGCGTTCTTGCTTCCCGGTCAATATGATCAGGATATCTCCGACTGGGAAACCAAGCTGCAAAACTTCGTTCCCAAAATTGCCTACCGCGTGTTAAGCGCCGACATTCATCTCAGGGGCGCAAAATGGAGCAGCAACTAACATGAAGTCCATCCTCACTCCGAAGGTCCGAATGGCCGGGTTTTCCCTTATCGAGGTAGTTCTGGCGATAGGGATATTCGGCTTTTGTTTGATCTCGCTCATGGGACTTATTCCCGTGGCGCTCCGGACCTCGCGCGACTCCATCAACAAGAGCACCGAGGTCCGTATGCTCCAGGCCGTGCGGGCCAACTTGATCAACACCCCCTACAGCACCCTCCCGACCAGCGGATTGTTTCTTTTCGATTCCGAAGGCGATGAACGCCCCGTCGCCAGCCTGGCGGAGATCCGCTACCGGATCTTTTACGCCAATAGCAATTCCACCGTCCTGCCCGGGAATCAGAGCGCCGGAAAACTCACGACGGCCATGCTGACGATCAGCAATGTCGTCACCGCGAAGACCCAGACCAACAGCCTCTTTCTGCCCGACAATGGCTACTAAGCACAAAATCAGCCTTCGGAAGCCCGCCGCATTTTCCTTAGTGGAGTTGCTGGTGGTGATCACGATCATGCTCCTGCTCATCAACTTCACCTCGCTGGGTTTGAATCAGGTTTTGAAAGGCATGCGCATCGAGCAGGCCGGACGGCTCATCATGGATGAGATCAATCTCGCCCGCCAGATCGCCGTCGCCCGCAACCTCAATGTGGAGCTGCGCTTGATACACAAAGACCGTGCCGGCGGAACGAACGGCGTTTTTTACTGCCTCCAATCCGGCGTGCGCAGCAAGTCGGGCGATGGCGCATTCACCCCCGTGAGCCGCCTGGCGCAGTTGCCGGACGGCATGGCGATGGCAACGAACGCAACCCTCTCTTCCCTCATCGGCTCGCAGGTGAAATCCACTTCCACCAACCCCGCCTACAGCTACGTCGCCGTGATCATCCGGCCCACCGGCAACCTGGAACCCGCTGCCGGACTTCCTTTGAACCAGCCGTGGTTCGTCACGGCCGTCCCCGAAAACAAGCTCGGGGCGGGCGTAACGGCCATTGATAATTTTGTCACGGTTCAGATCGATCCTTGGACCGCCCGTCCCACCGCCTACCGCCCATGAACCGCCGCAAACCCTTTCCTTCCGCCCTGGACGATTTTCCCCGCCGTGGCGTGGCTTTGGTGCTCGTCCTGAGCCTCATCGTCCTGCTCAGCGCACTGGTGATCGCCTTCATGAGTTCCTCGCGAAACGATCTGATCGCCACCACCCACTACAAGGCCGGTCAGGAAGCCATGAGCCTTGCCGAAACCGCCGACAGCCTCGTCATGGCTCAAATCCGGGAAGCCACCCTCTCGGGAATCACGGCCCAGGGCAAGGGCCGCCACGCCTGGGCCAGCCAGCCGGGGGCCATCCGCGTGTGGGACGACGCCGGCGCCCCGGCTCAACCCTTCTCCCTCTACAAATTGTATTCCGCCTCCCTTCTGAAAGAGACCAGCATGGGGTTTTTGACAACGGAAATTCCGGCCAACTGGCGTGCGCGGCCGGAGGAGTTTGTGGACCTCAATGAACCCGTGGCCAAGGGAACTGGAGCGAATCTTGTCTGGCGCTACCCCATCCTCAACCCGGACGCCCTGGGTGTCGTCGAGGGCTTCTCCTCCCAACAAACCGCAGATGCCACGGTGGCCTGGAACTCCAAAACCAGCATGCCCGTGCGCTGGCTCTATGTGGGTCGCGGAGGCGCCCTGAGCAACAGCCTCCAACCGGACTCCGTCGGACGGATCGCCTTCTGGACCGATGATGAAACCTGCAAGGTGAACATCAACACCGCCTCCGCCACGGCGTCCCTTGCCACCGTCACCACGTTCCCTCCCGGGACCTTGACGGCGGGGTCGGACTCCCTGCTCGGCTACAGCTATTGGGATTTACCTTACACCCAGTTGCTGCAGGATATCAACATGGCGCGAGCCGCCCCCGCCCAGGCGGAGTATCAGCGCTATCCCGGACATCCCGCCGGCGTCAATTTGCTTGGTGTTTTTTCCGGCACATTCGCCGCCCTCACTGAGTCCGCACAAAAAACGACCCTGAAAAACGCCTTCGAGCTGTTTCCCGCATATAAGTGGGGAGGGTCCGAAAACGGGCGGATCCCCTGGACGCTTGCGTCCACGATGACTCCTCTCTCGGGCACCAATCAAAAAAACCAGCGGCTCTATGCTTCCGTGGACGAATTGCGATTCAAAGCGACCGTCACCGCCCCCCCGCTGCGCGACAAGAATGCCCTGCCCGTCGGCACACAGGCCGACGAGACCCGGCTGGACTACTGGAGATTTTTTCTCACGGCGCACAGCCGCGCGCCGGATGTCAACCTCTTCGGCCAGCCCCGGGTCACCATCTGGCCCGTCAGCGCCACCAACGACAGCCTCCATCGCACGGCCCAGGACAAGCTGATCGCCTTTTGCTCCACCTACGGCCCGCAGACAAGCGGCGCGCAAAAGGAATACTTTTTCAAGCGGAAAAATCCCCTCAGCCAGACGGAGGACTGGACGGACATCCCGCGAAACCAAAGTTTGTTCGCGTATCTCCAGGATCTGACCGGGCGGGAAATTCCCGGCTTCGGCGGAAATTTCCGTCAGAAATATGACATCGCGAACGGCGGCGTGGCCGGCGAGCGCAATCAGATTCTCACCGGAATTTTCGATTATATCCGGTGCGTGAATCTCAACGAAGCCTTTGAGTTCAAGCCGGCCGGATTTCAAAGCTATACGCCGGAACCGGCGACTGGCAGCGCTTATTCCACCTACAAAGGGGCGGGAATGGTTCTGCCAATCCAGATCAACACCAGCAGGGGCGCCGGGCGCGTTCCAGTGCTCTCGGAAGTCGCGCTGTTCGCAATGCAGCAGGGCATCGACCAGGCTGGAAGCACAATAGGCAGTGGCAAAGTCCAGACCGCATTGTTCTTCGAGACCTTCTCGCCCATGCATGGCTTCATGCCGTGGGCTCCGAAGGATTTCCAACTGAGCGCCCGCACGGGCATGACGGTTGCCGGACAAGCGCCGTTTCCCGGCGCCGGCTCCGGGGTTACCACTCCCGCTATCAACCGGGGGATCACGGCCGTTGCCGGAAGTGCGAACATGCAACCCGAGGGAGGAACCGACGGGTTTGCCTGGACCCTGGGAATCCCTCTCGGCGAGCTCTACGGCTGGGGAACGGACAGCACCTCGGGCTATTATCGCACGCCTGTGTTTGCAAGGAATCGAAGCAATGCCATCCCCCTTCCGGTGGGCGCGCTGAAGCTGGACATTGCCCCAGGCGACCTGGACGTCAATTTTATCATGGCCGGCGTCACTTACCAGAGCTACAAACTGCAGTTCCCTGCAGCTTCGATGAATATTCCGGATCCAGGCACGCCCGGATCTAACCCTGGCGACCCGACCTGGGATTCAACCATGGATTGGATACGAAGATACGCGAGCAAGGGCGTGAAATTCACCTCTGAAAACGCCGCTCCCTTTCGTCACGATGTGGCTCACAGCCTTGTTCCCAAGGATGGGGATTACCGGATCATTGCTTATCTGCAGGATGTGCCATCGGGGTTCTTCCGCAAGCATCCGGACTATGGCAGCGACAAAAACTTCGCTCACTCGCTCCGACAATTAAGGCACTATGGACTGATGGGGGCTTCCATCAACGAAGGAACGACCAATGGGACGTTCGTCAATCTGCCATACGGAAAAGCGGATTTCGCCGCGCAACCCAACTGGCACTATTTTTGGACCGCCCACCCTGACATTCCTCCCGATATCACCAGCTTGATAGGGAAAGGCTGGGCGGGAGACTGGAACAACGGTTTGGGCGATTTCCCCGACGGCGCTTATCTTGGCAAGTCGGATGACGGAGACCGCGCCACTGCGGGCGGCTCCAAGTTTATGATGTATATGGGAGGAGAGTTTACGTGGTCGTCGGGAACAGGCTTTTTTTCGCCTACGCAGCAAATGCCCTCAGCGGTTATGTTCGGCTCTCTTCCCACCGGAGTAAAGCGCACCTACGACGCCTACCGCTCCGGCAACGATTCCAACGCGCAACCCTGGAGGACCCTGCTTTTTTGCGCCAATCCCGCGGCGGGATCCGGTCACTTTGGCATGACATCCCCGAAGGACAGCCTGCTCCTGGATTTGTTTACCATGCCGGTGGTCGAGCCCTATGCGATCAGCGAGCCGTCCTCCACGGCGGGCCGCATCAACATGAACTACCAGATCCTGCCCTTCACCACGATCGAAAGATCGACGGGGCTTTACGCCGTCTTCAGTTCTCAGCGCGTCACGGCCCTGCCGGATTCCATTGCGGACATCCGGCAGGGGAATCCGGATAATGCAATTCAGGCTGCAATCCAAGCCAACACGACGCCCACGCGTCTCCGGATCAACATGCCGGAAACCCTCATTCAGTTCACCGACCGATTCGCTCCTGGTAATAATCCCGCCAATGGCGATCTCTTCCACAGCGCCGCGGAAATCTGCTCGCTGTTTTTCGTTCCGAAGGGGGGGGCGGCGACCCTGGCGGGCATGCCCGCCTGGTGGGCGATACATCGCGTGACCGGCGACAACCTGCGCGAGCGCCCCTACGCCACCACGTATCCGCTCCTCACCACCAAATCGAATACCTACACGGTCCATGTCTGGGCGCAGTCTCTCGCGCCCGGCACAAATAAAGTGACGGGAGAATACCGGGGAGCGACGACTCTCGAGCGCTATCTCGATCCAGGCGATGATCGTCTGGTCGCGGCGGCAAACGATCCCGATACAAAATCCCTGGAACCTCTCTACCGCTTCCGGGTCACCGAGACCAAACGCTTCGCTCCCTGACCCGATCTCTGTGCAAAATTTCCATCCCATATCTTTTTACCCAATGGCCGCATGAAGATTCCCGAACGTCATTCGATTGTCCTGAGCGTGACCGACAGCCTGCGCGAAGCGATCCTGCTCGGAGAATTTCGCGAACATCTCCCCGGGGTCCGAAAACTCAGCAATGATTTGCATGTGAGCGTCCCAACAATTCTCAGCGCGATCCATGCGCTGGAAAAAGAGGGGATCGTGCGTTCGACGCAAAGCATGAGAACGGCAATTCTTGTCGCTGCGGGGCGGACCAAGCGAAGGAAAACCCCTGCCCATCAGGTCGCTTTCCTGACCTTTGCCCCGAATTACTTTGTCGGATCTCAGTATTACCATACGGTGGTGAACGAACTGAAGGAACTGGGCCTCAGCATCCGCTTCTTTGAATGCGAACACAAGCGCCGGACAGGGCTCCTCAAACATCTAAAACAGGTCGTGGCCCAATATGCCGATTGCTGGGTGTTGTTTGGTGCTCCTTCCGAGGTTCAGACCTTTTTTACGGAAAACCAATTACCATGCCTGTTGGATGGAGTCACAAGTGAAGGGCTGTCCCTGCCGGATTTTGAGGTCGATTTCGACGCGCTTTTCCGTCATGCCATCCATCACCTCCGCAACAACGGCCACAGCCGGATTTGCCTGATCACTTCCGAACATAGCGCCCGGATCAATTCCAAGAGCATGGAGGTTTTCCGCGAAACCTTGAGAAAAGGGCACCCGGACATGCCAGACTGGGATCCGGTCTGGATCTATGATGATTCCACGGAGCATTTTAAAACGCTTCTCAAGGATTTGTTTTTTGGAGGACACCCCGCGCCCACCGCACTCGTCATCGCCGGGGTGCAGCGGGTGGCGACCGCCATGACATGGCTCATGAAACACGGTCTGCGCATCCCGGAGGATGTTTCCATCATCTCCCGGGATCACACTGAGACTCTGGATTGCCTTCACCCCTTGCCCTGCCACTACCGGCAACCGCTTTCGGCCGCCAAGCGTTTCGTGCGAGCGATCATCGCGATCATCGATAAAAAGCATATCCGGCGCCACACGCGCATTATGACGAACTTTTATCCCGGCGACACCGTTTCGAAAATTGGCCCTGCGTAACTACGGCGACCACTGGCGCATTCGGCGGACATAACTCGCCAACTCTGCTCCGGAAAATCCGTCATTCTGGGCGTGAAGATCACAACGCCAGAATGCTCACTGAAATCAGTGTCCCCTTTTCCCGATCTTAAGCCGGTGCTGGAGAAAGTCCCCATAAGACTCTGTCGGATCGGCATAGGATTGATTGGCCAGATCGCGTCCGCGGGCGAGATAGATTTTATGGTATTCCTGCGCCCGCTCCCTGAGCTTCGTGGCGGTGCTGATGTACCGCATGGTGTATCCGCAACGCCGGATGTTACTCGTGTTGGCCTTGCTCCCGTGGATGATCCTCCCGTCATGGATACTGCATTGGTTGGGTTCCAATTCGCAGGCAACCGCCCGGTCTTCGTCTCTTTGGGTCTTTGTGATTTCTGTCGGAAAAACATTTTTTGACGCGTCCACCGGATCGTAATCGGAGAATCCCTGTCGTCCGGTGTTGTGGGACCTTGGAATCACCTGCATGCACCCGTTGATCAACGTCGAGGGGTCGATGGCCAGCCAGATGGTGGCAACTTCCATCGGTTCCAGCATCTCCTTCCAATAGGCCGAATCCTCGTGCCATGGGACGCGTCGCCCGTCCCCCTTGGGCTTGCAAATGAAATGGCTGGAAAACAGGGCGAGGTCTGAACCGAGAATCGGCTCAACGAGATCCAGAACCTCATCCGCGAAGAGCCACTCAAAAAGGGCTGGATCGGTAAAGTGCGGCACATCCATTCCCTCGGGCCGGGAACCGTCGGGCAGAGCCGCGAGCTTTTTCTCAAAATGCGTTTTCAACCCGGAAAACTTATCCGGAGGCAGGACGTCGTGATGAGAGATCAAGTAGCCTTCGTGGTTGTAAACTTCGACTTGCGCGGTGGAAAGGCGTGGCTTGGGGAAGAAGGTGTTGGCCATGCTCCGAGAATCACACATGCCGGCTTGCCTGTCTTCCGTCTCTCTGACTATCTACTACGGTATATTGATTTTTTTATGGTTTGTTTGAAGTTCAATAGTTTTGCCGCCCCCGGAGAAGCCTATCACGCCGGAGCCACAATTCTGGAACCAAACGCCACCCTGCAGTTGCACACGCACGACTTCCATGAGGTCTTCTGGATCGCCAACGGCAGCGGCATCCATGAGTGCAATGGAACATCGCATTCGATCAGACCGGGATTTCTGGCCTTCATCCGTCCATCGGACATTCACAATTTCATGACCAACGACGAATCGCTATGCCTCCGCAACATTGCATTCCAAACCCGGAGCGCGAGCACAATCGAAGGGTCGTTGCGAGAAAACGGAAACATGACAATTTTTCAGAACGCCGAACTAAACGTCCAAACCAAGATTTCGCCGGCTCTGCTCAAGGAACTGAATGCGGCTTTTGACCGTCTTGCTGTGTCTCCACGGCATCTAACCACTCTTTATGCTTTTCTTTTCGACCTCGTTGATCGGTTGGCGTCCGGCGCACAGGCTTCTCCGCAGACACGATCCGTTCCAAGCTGGCTCCTCAAGGCGGTTGAAGACTTGCGCAACCCCGAAACTCAGGAGAAAGGCCTGGCGGGATTCTACTCACTTTGTGGACGCTGCCAGGAGCACGTCGCCCGGGCCTGTCGAAAGCACTACGGGCGAACCCCCTCCGAACTGCTCAATCAGCATCGCCTTGAACGAGCCGCCGCACTTCTCACGGCCACGGACGATGATGTTCTTTCGATCGCTCTGGAGTGCGGATGGAGCAATCTGGGACACTTCTACGATATTTTCAAAAGAGCCTACAGGTGCAGTCCTGGACGATTCCGGCAAACAGCACGCGGCACGCTTCCCTCTTTCAAAACTTCCATCTGATCAAAACTCCCTTTTCGAGTGTTGCGGAGGTTGACTTCCGGGTGGGGCTTCCCGTCGTAACAGCGCACAGAGAGATTCCACCAAGTGTAAAAGAGAGCCATTGATGACTCGGTGGTGCAACTTTCCGTCTGTAAAAGTGGTTTTGCTTGACCGTCGCTCTCCGGGCCTTCCGAAGACGCAGCGCAGCGAAGCCGAAGGAAGGCCCGGAGAGCGACTCGCCCCTTGGGATGGTAGCGTCCAGCCAAGGGTGGTTTGATTGGATTTGCAACAACTCAACACACCGCGCCCATGACCGAAGATTCCGATATTACCCTGTCCGAAGACATTCTCAACCCCATCCTTGATGCCGGACTGCAATGTCTGCCAGAGGCCATTTCCCTGTTGATCAATCACGCCATGCTCATCAAACGAAGTAAGCATCTCGGAGCTGCCCCTTATCAGCGGGAACCCGCCCGCCCGGGACACGCCAACGGCTTCAAGGATCGGCGTCTGGATACCCGCATGGGTTCTCTGGATCTCCGGGTTCCTCAGACCCGCAACAGCGAGGTGGCTTTTTTCCCCAGCGCCCTCGAACGAGGCCAACGCAGCGAACGCGCCCTCACCATTGCCATCGCCGAACCGACCGCAGGGAGATAGCCTGCCGCAGGCAGCCCGAAGGGCGGAGCGCAGCGACGGCAAATGTTCGTCCAAGGTGTCTCCACCCGTAAAGTCACCAAAATCCTCGAAGAACTCTGCGGCTTGGAAATCACCTCCACCCAGGTCAGTCGCGCCGCCGCCGATCTCGATACCATGCTCAAAGCTCGGCGAGATCGCACGATTCCACCCGTCGCTCATCTCATCCTCGATGCCCGTTACGAAAAAGTCCGCACCGCCGGCCTCGTGCGTTCCTGCGCCGTCTTCATCGCCATTGGCATTCGCAAGGACGACGGCAAACGCACCATCCTCGGCACCTCCGTTTCCCCGTCGCGATAAAGAAACCCCCGCCAGTTTCCCGAGGCATCCCGCCGGGCCAGACTCACCATCTCGGCCCCGGTGCGGCTTACCGTGATGCGCAGGCCTGTCTCCTCGTCGGTGAGCTGGTCGAGGAGAATTCCGTTTTGTTGAAAAGTTTAGTAGGCCGGCACGCCCGCACTTGAACAGATTTCCGGCCGCGGTTCAAATGCTGCGTCCAGAATGATTCATGGCCGATGCCGTCCCCACTCCAAACTGGCGATCCGGATCTGCCGGAACCGGAGGGGGATGGAGCCCAAAGCTAAGCGTTTTTCAAGGAAGTTCCTCGAAGGGAAACAGCGGCTTTCGACGATTGCGATACGTGAGCGAATCCATATCCGCCGACGTCACTCCCGGAGTGTTGACGCGGATGAGCGTGGGGCAAACTTCCGCGTAGGCCCCCACGGGAGCGTGAACTCCCTTGATAATGATGATGTCAAAATCTGCGGGCTTCAATCCACAGGCCAGGATGGGCTGGATGCTGCCATTCGGGCCACCGCGGCGGCTCATCAGCATGATGGTGAACCCGTCATCGGTTTTCACGATCACGGTAGGCCCCATGTCACCGCCGGTCTGTCCGCCATGGCGGGGCTGGGATTCGGTGTATTTTCCGTCATGAAAACTGACCACGGTGCCTTCAACTGCCAAAGGCACATCGGGGGTCATGGAAAGCTTGCCGCCAACCTTCAGGCTTAATCGGCCGCCGATTCCCACCGCTTGCGCGGCCTCCACGCTTTCCGGGTCGGGAACATAAAAAAGCGTGCGATAGGAACCGTTGGCCTGACAAAGCCGGGCCAGAACCGTGGAATCACCCGGCGCCCCGCCCCCCGCGTTATCACCCATGTCCAGCAGGCCGACGGGTTTGGGCGAATCCTTAACCCGGGCCAGAGCGCCTTCCGGCGAAATCATCTCACCGCGGAAAAGCTCCCGGTTCTTGATCAACCAGGCAGCCAGCCGCTCCACTTGCTCGCGGGCCAGCTCCGTTTGATTGTCGGATACCACCACGAAAGCTGATCCCATGTCAGCGATGTCGGCGTATGGAAACCCCAGCGCGAGACTGGCCGAGAGGATTCCGGGGTGTGCTCGGACGCTATCGAGTTCACGTTGCAGGCTGAGAAGCGGTTCGGCAAAGGTCAGTTGCCGTTCAATATTGATGGCCATGGGAGGAAAAGCTCCCTCCATGACCGGACGGATTTCCCCCTGCAGCGTCCGCAGCATCAATTCGGCCGCTTCGATTCCCCGCTGGCGTTGATCGAGGTGGGGATTTTGCCGATAGGCGATGAGCGCGTCACAAGCCTCCACCATGGCAGGCGAGAGATTCACGTGCGGGTCCATCGTCGCAATCAGCGGCATCTCCGGGCCGATGATTTTGCGCAGCTCGCCCAGCCACCAGCCATCCATGTCCGGTCGCGACTCATTGACTCCGGCCCCATGCGGCGCGGCCAGGATGCCGTCCAGAGGGCCGGCAGATTTCAACCCCGAGACGATGGTGCTCCACATCGTATCGAGGGCCTCATCTGTCACAGCGCCCCAGGGAGCCGTGCTGGCATAAAAGATTGGAACCGCCTCAATGCCGGCTTCGGAAAGAACCTGAAGAAATCCTCCAATCTCGTGATGCGCACCGGAGAACCGGTCCGTCACTTCCGCGCCATGGAGAAAAATGGATTTCCGGTAAAGCTCCAGTGTGGTGGGAACCGGAATGAAGGTGTTGCTTTCGTGGTGAATGGCTACGATCCCAACCCGCTTTTTTGCCTGGGGCGTGAGCATAAAGAAACCCTATCCTGCGGTGGATTTCCGCGAAAACTTCCAGGTCGAAAATTCCGTCAGAAACTCCACCAGACTTTGAGAAACAAGCTGGAAAAGCTGTTCTCCCTTTTCCGCCGTGGCCTTCTGAGGGCTGCCCATCGCTCCATTTTCCGTCATCTGCGCGAAACTCTCACTGACCGCCACCCGTGATGGCGTGTAGCTCAATGGGTCATAAAATTTGGAATGCCGCTCGGCGCGGCGGCCCCGGGCCAAGCTCATTTTCACCCAATCCGTGCGCAAACCCAACATGAGCGAGGTTTCGTATTCACAAGCATGGGTCAAATTGGGCGACTCCATGAATTTTTGCTCGGCCAGAGCCCGCCTGGCCAGATGCCAATACGTGGCGCTGGCGACCCAGGGCGCATTGTTTTCCGGATGTTCCAAGGCCACTCGATAGAGGGCTTCGGAGGCCGGGTTCACGTTGCCTCCATGACCATTCAGCAGCACGATACGGCGGAATCCCGCGCTCAGGAGGCTGTCCACCAGATCCTTGAGAACCTGAACATAGGTTTCGCTCTTGATGCTCATGGTTCCGGGGAAAGCCAGATGGTGATGCGAACTGCCCACCCAAAGTGTCGGCAAAAGAGCCACCTTCGTGGGCAAAGCAGCCTCAGCCCGGCGCGCCACCTCCGTGACGATCGCGGTGTCGGTAATGACCGGCAGATGCCGCCCGTGCTGCTCCACCGCGGCAATGGGCAAAAGCGCGATAGTTTTCGGGGCGATGCGGCCCAGTTCCGGCGAGGTCAGTTCTCCGTAAATCATGGCATACGAACAACACAATCAATTTCCACGTCAATATTCAAAAGCTGGCAGCCCACCGTGGTGCGGGCGGGTTTTTCCGGTCCGAAAAATTTGCTGTAGGCCTCGTTCATCTCCGCAAAGGTCCTTTCCGTAATCTGCTGAAGAAAAACCCGGCAGGTGACAATGTCGTCCATGGTGGCACCGGCGGTTTCGACAATCAGCTTGATGGATTCCATGGTCAGGCGGGTCTGTTCACCGATGGAAGCGCGGGACCACGTTCCGGTGGCAGGATCGTAAGGGCCCTGGCCCGCGACAAAGAGAAATTTTCCCTCGGCAATCACCCCCGAGGAAAGGGGCAGCTTGGTGGGCGGACGATCGGGAAGTTTGGTGATGTGTTTTTTCATGAGAAGGAAAGGAATCAGCTCCAGCCAAACTGGAGCTGGCCGGCACAGGGCCATTGGGTTTTCCAGACAGCGTTGTTGGTGTGCTCCGTGATAAGCAGCGTGCGGGAATCCGGCCCCCCGAAATGGACATTGGAAGGATGGGTGAACGGCAAGGGAAACCGACTTTCCAATGTGCCGTCCGCGGAAAACACCTCAAGATGTCCGGCTCCCAGATTCGTGGCAATCAGGCGGCCTTGTTCATCGAAATCAATGCCATCCGGCCCGCCCCTGTGATCTCCCGGCAACGTGGCAAAAATGAACTTCTCACTCACCCGGCCCGGCGCACTCAACCGGTATCCATGCAACTGCTTGGTAAACGTCTCCGCAACAATCAGCAATTTGTCATCGCCCGAAACAGCCAGCCCATTGCAGAAGGCAAAACCATCACCCAGCTTGAGCACCTCGCCATTGACCAACCGACAGTAAACCTCCCCGATGGGATCCTGGGCGGAGGAGCCGGCGGGGGCTGTAAAGTACAGGTTCCCCTGCGAGTCGAACGAGCAGTCGTTACACCCGCGAATCGGCTGGCCTTCAAAGGTGCCGACCTCCGTCGAGACCACTCCGTCCATGGTCACTAACTCTAAATAACACTGCAGCTATCACCCTATGAAAAACCCGAAGAAACTTCGCTTTGCCATTCTGGGAGCGAGCCGAGGAAAAACCTTCGTCAGGTCGGCCAACACCATCAAAGACGAGGTTGAGCTGGTCGCTCTCTGCGACCGGAATCCCGAGGCCTTGCAAGAGTGGAAAGACACTCCCGGCATCCGTCTTTACACGGAATTTGATCAGGTGCTGAACGACCCCGATGTGGATGCGGTCTGTGTGGCCACTCCGGTTCCTTTGCACGCCGCGCAGGCGATGGCCGCGCTCAATGCCGGCAAGCATGTGCTGAGTGAAGTCACCGCCGCCTACACCATTGAAGAAGGATGGGACTTGATCGCCACCGTTGAACGCACCGGCCTGACTTACATGATGGCAGAGAATTTTTGCTACATGCCCCAAATCCTCCAGGTTCAGTGCATGATCGAGCAAGGCGTCTTTGGCGATCTGATTTATGCCTCCGGAAGTTACATTCACGACTGCCGGAATCTATTTCTTGACACCGATGGCGACCTGACCTGGCGCGGAGAAATCCGTCGCGACATGGCGGCCAATTCCTACCCCACCCACTCGTTGGG
>CAMASH010000096.1 GCA_945860745.1 Chthoniobacter flavus
AGGCGGAACACGCGTTCGGCTCCGACCATGGCGGTGAGGGCGTTGGTGAACTGCGAGCCGAGGTTTTTGATTGGTTCGAAAAAGAGATTCGAAAGAAAGAAAAACTGCACGATGTCCCCCACCGGCCGGGCAATCTCGGGATTGAGGGTGCGATAGCCGCCCACCACCAGCAGCATGGCGATGAAAAACTGACTGTTCAATTCGAGCAGGGGTAGAAAAATGGCCGAGGTCTGGCCGGCTCCAAGGCTGTAGCGGGAGTGATCGGCCACAAGTTCGCGGAAGGAGTCTGCATTGACGTCCTGCCGCACAAATCCCTGGGTGACACGGATGCCGTTGACCGATTCGGCCAGCGTGGCCGTGACGCGGCTGAAACTTTCCTGCCCGCGGCGTTGATCGTCGGTGATGCGGCGGGTGAAGTAGCGGTTGAGCAGCCAGATGACCGGGGCGATGGCCAGCATGATGGAGAACAGCACCCAGTCGCACCACAGCATGAGGACCGCGGCGATGATCATATTGCCTCCCTGCACGATGCTGATGAAAACAATGTCCTGCACGCCGACCCGCACGGCGTCGAGATCGCTGGTCATGCGCCCGATGATCAGGCCGAGTTTGGTCCGGTCGTAAAAACCGGCCGGCAGGCGCATGAGGTGCGCGAAGACGGCGTTGCGGATGTCGTGAATGACGGCTTCGCCCAGTTCGAGGGCGAGGCGGATGCGGAAGTAGAAGCCAAACTGAACCAGCGCTGCCAGGGCGGCAAATCCGAGTGTGGCCAGCAGAATCGCGCCCACGTCGCCGTGCTGAATGGGACCGTTGATGATTGCCCCGATGGCCCAGGCCAGCGCGGGCAGTCCCATGGAGCGGAAGATCACGAGGACAATGAGGTGGTTGCGTTTGCGGGCGTGCGGCCGGGCGTAGGAAAAAACCCGCCGCAACAGGCCGAACACGTCGAGCGAGGATTTATCGATCTCCTCGTCCGCGGCGGGGGCGGTGGTGAGCGGTCGCTTTTTCATCAGTCGGATCCGTTGATGGACGTGCGGGGATTTTGGATTTCGAGCGCCTGCAGGTAATAGCCTTCGCGTTCCATCAGGTCCTTATGCGTGCCGGTCTGAGCGATGCGGCCATGATCGAGCACGATGACAACGTCGGCCCGGCGCAGCATGGCGGGACGGTGCGCAACGATAAAGGTGGTGCGGCCCGCCATGGCCGCCTCGATGGCGGCGGCGATCTCGTGTTCGGTGCCCGGGTCCACCGCCGCGGTGGGATCGTCGAGCACGAGAAGAGGCGGGTCGAGCAGCACAGCCCGGGCGATGGCCAGGCGTTGCTTTTGCCCGCCGGACAAGCCGATGCCGGCCTCGCCCAGCACGGTGTCGTAGCCCCGGGGGAGTTCGCAGATGAAATCGTGCGCCGCCGCAATGCGGGCCGCCTTTTCGATCAGTTCGCGCGAAGCCCCGGGATGGCCGAAGGCGATGTTTTCCGCCACGGTGCTGCTGAAGAGGAAACTTTCCTGGAAAACAATGCCGATGCGGCGGCGCAGGTCGTCCACCTCGAAGTCCCGCAGATCGATTCCATCAAGGAGAATGCGCCCTTCGGTCGGATCGTAAAAGCGCGGCAGGAGGCTCATGACCGAACTCTTGCCCGACCCGGTCGGGCCCACGATGGCGACGCACTGTCCGGGTTCGACCGCGAAGTCGATGTCCTGCAGGACGGGATTCTCCCCGTGATCGAACCACACGTGTTCGAAGCGCACGCGGCCCGCGATGTGGTCCGGCCGCGCGGGCGCTGCGGGGGACTGGATTTCCACCGGCTCATCGAGAATGTCGAAAACCCGCCGGGCGCCGCGCAGGCTCTGGTGCATGCTGTTGGCGATGTTGGCAATGTTGGAGATCTGTCCCGCCAGTTGTTGGAGGATGGCGGCGAAAACGACCAGTCCCGTGCCGATGGGAAGCCCGCCCGTGGCCGCGAGATAGCCGCCATATCCCAGCAGGACGAACAGGGTCGCCTGGCTGAGAAAGCCCACCGTGGGGTTGTATGCGGCCAGCCGCAGGAAGATCCCATGCTGCTGATCGCGGACGATGTCGTTGGCCTGTTGAAAGCGCCGGATTTCGCCCGCCTCGCAGCCGTAGGCCTTGATCACCGGAATGCCGCGGATGCTTTCCACCAGCCTCTGCACAAGATCATCCATCAACTCGCGGTTGCGCCGGTAGGCGGGATGCACCGCGCGGGCGAAGGCGGAGGAACACAGCCAGATCAGTGGCGTCACGGCCAGGCAGGCCACGGTGAGCCGGACATTCACGCTGAGCATGAAACCCACATAGGCCGCGAAAGAAACCACCAGGATAATCGTCGGCATGAGCACCTGATCGACAAACATCCGCACCGACTGCACGTCGCCGGTCACGCGGTTGATGATCGAGCTGCTGGCATTGGCATCGAAAAACCGGAAACTCAAGCGCTGCAGTTTGTCGTAAACCCGGGGCCGCAGATCGACCACGATGCGGCCCTGGGTCAGCATGTTGAGACTGGCCTGGGCGAGATAGGTCAGCAGGGCCCGCACCGCGGCCAACACGAAAACCGCCACGCCGATGGCCCCCATGACCTGCATGGGTTTCCAATCCGCCGGCGGGGCAAGGGCGAAGGGCCAGTGGGGTTCCGGCGCACCCGGTTGAACGACGAAACGCACATAGTCGATGCCCACCCCGGTGAGCCCGAGTCCTGCCAGGACCAGGGCCAGCAGCGCGATCTGATAGATCACCACCCGGAGAAACTCGGTCCGATACGACCATGTGAGCACGAGCAGCCGCCGGATCAACTTCCCGTCCGATGCCTCTTCAACAGCGGAGGGCGAGGGCACGGGGGGAATCCCCACGGACACTCTAGGAGGAGGGGGACTCGCCGTCCGGGGCCGTCGGGGCGAGAGACTTCTCGGCGGCTTCGAGGATTTGCGCAGCCCCGACGAACTTATAGTCGTCGAGAATGAACTTCTGGAGCTTGCCCGGGGCCGCTTCGTAGGCCAGATCGGCGATGCCTTTGTTTTCCCACCTCTTTTTGCTCACGGCCCTGATTTTATCCAGCGCGATTTTCCGTCCGTCGGGAAGCGTGATGACGTCACCGTCCAGACGGGTGGTAAGAGGCAGGGATTTGCAATAGTGGAAAAGACCCGCCGCCGCGCCCAGCCAGACGACAAAACCGAGGATGAACTGCGTGCGGATCTGATCGGCATTGTAACTCGACTTCGGTTTGTCCGGTGCCCATTTGCGCTCCGCCGCGGCGGCGGCCCAGGCTTTGGCCACTTCGGGCGTATCCTTGCCATATTTGGCCACTAATTCCTCGTAAACGCCGGCTTTCACGTTGTGCTTCGGGTAGCCGATCGCTCCATCGAAGAGAAACCAGCCCCCCATCGCCACCAGGGCCAGCGAGAGGATCTTCATACGCTGTTTCCATTCTTTGCTAATGACGGCGATGACGGGAGAGTTCACAAGTTGCGGAGGTTAAGCGGGAGAAATGAGCGTGGCAAGCCACAGCCTTCCAATTCAGCACCGAACAAATGAGCCCGCGAAACACACGAAACGACGCGAAAAGGGGAAAGCAAAAGAACAAGGGCCGGGCGAATCCCTCGCCTCCCTCTTTCGCGTCTTTCCGCGTGTTTCGCGGGCAACCCTCCCGATCCTATTTCAGGGTCGAATAATCCCGCGCCGCCCGCACCTGCCAGAGTTCTCCCGAGGGCAATTCCAGTGCGGTTAAGGCGCCCCCATAGACGCAGCCGGTGTCGATGCCGTAAAACCGGCCCTCGACGATGAAGGGCTCGGCTTGCTCGCGGCTGTAGCGTTTATGTCCCACCACCAGCGGACGCCCGAGATTAATGTCATCCTTCCAGGAGGGTGGGGGAGTGATGTCGCCGGTCAGGAGATCGGCGGGTTGTTGGTCGAGGGGGAGGACCGGGTCGAGCGCGCCGTGCACCGCGATGAGATCGCTGTTCTCAAAATACAGCGGCATGGCCGCGGCCAGCGCGAGATAGGCGGCGTATTCCTCCAGCGGCATTGCGTTTTTGGTGAGTTCGCTCTCGGCCTTGAGTTTGCTGAGTCCGGCGGGTCCATTGAGATGATCGTTCTCGTGATTACCCCGCAGGCAGAGACAATTGAGCGAACGCACGGTGCGAATCACCCCGGCGGGGTCGGGGCCTTTGTTGACCAGATCGCCCATCAGGATGAGTTGATCGGACCGGGCCGGCCCGATGCGTTCCAGCAAGGCGCTGAATTCGCGGCTGCAGGCATGGATGTCTCCGATGAGGATGGTTTTCATTTCTGAATCGGGGCCATCAAATCCTCAGAACCCGGCAATAGCGTTGCCCGAAACGTGTTCATGGCGCCGATTAGAGATTCCCGGGAGGGGATGGGCAAACACTATCGAGATGTCAGATGCCGTTTCGCGGGCCGTCAATCTCCCCACGGTGGATTGATGGCGCTTTCCTGGCGAGGGACGGTTCGGGGGTTCCTAGTCATTATCGACTTTTTTGCTCGGATTGTCTCCCGCTGTGGCAGGAAGGCGAAAATCCGGCCTTCTTATTTTTCCTCCCGACTCGGCGATCCATATTCCCGAGCCCAATGCGGCCAAACCGAGGAGAGCGGCTGCGATCGAGACGTATCTTCCCATGGAAAATCGCCAGAGGCTGATCCCCAGTGCCATGGGAGAAACAATGGCACTAAGATACATAACCTTCGACCAGACCTCGGCCCTGTCCTCGTGGGCTTCAAGCGCTTGTTTCACATTGGAATCGAGGAAGACCCGCACCGGCCCCTCTTCGTATCGTTCGGAGGCGGCCTCTCCGGTGGACATAACAATCGGAGTGATCCAGCCAAAAATCGCCGCAATGGTAAGTCCGGTGATCAGGGTCGCCTTGCTGCGCAGGACGATGCCAACAATGATTGGGATTGTGGCGATCCCGCTTCCGAGAAAAGGAAGGTGATTGAGGGCAATGTGGAGGTGTTCTTGCGTCATGGCTTCCCTTCGATTAGCAGCCCCGGTCTTGCGCTGAGTATGGGGTGTAACCCTACCTTGCCGGACTTTCGGACCAGGGTGTGCCGACGACTTGGTGTCTTTTACGCTTTGCGCGCGAGAGCCTCGGCCCAGTCGCAAAGGGCGGGAAGGGGATCGGCGGATCGCAGGAGGGCTTGATAGTGGAGGCAGTGGGGTTTGATGGCGGGATCGGCGAGGAGTTGGCGGAGGGTGCGGGCGAGGGCCGGGGTGTCGAGCTGACTGTACGAGAGGGTTCGGCCGAGGCCGAGACGGACGATGCGGGCGGCGTTGTCGGGCTGGTCGTGAGCGCGGGGAATAATCAGTTGGGGGATGGCAGCGGCTATGGCCTTCGAGGTGGTGCCGATGCCGCCATGGTGGATGGCGGCGGCACAGCGCGGAAAAAGGTCCTCGAAGCGCACGTGGGTGACGTGCCGGGCTCCGGGCGGCAGGGTTTCGTCCGGTGGTTCGAGGCTGACGAGGAGGCAGCGTTGACCGAGTTCGCGCGAGGCGGCCAAGGCGCGTTTTTGAAAATGGCGGATGTCGAAATTGGCCGAGCCGTGGGTCCAGACGATGGGGGGCGGTCCGTCGGAGAGGAAGCGTTCGAGTTCGGGCGGCAGGGCTTGTGGTGTCGTGGCGGCGAGAGGAAAACCGAATTGACGCAGCTGTCGCGGCCAGTCGGGTTGGGGCGGGGCGAACCACGCGGGAAAGAGCGCGGCCAGGGCTTCGCCGCCGTGGATGGCCTCGTCGTAAAAATGCCGGATGGGAAGGAGGCCGAGGCTGGCGCGGAAGGCGTTCAGCGGTTTGCGGGCCAGTTGCCAGAAAAGGAGCTCCGCGCCTTTCTGGAAAAGTTTTTTGACCCAGCGGGGGGAGTGATTGACCCAGGCGAGTTCGGGCAGGTAAAGCGGGCTGTCGTGGACACTTTGCAGGCAAAGCGGCTGGAGGTGGAGGGTGAGGCGCGGAATCTGTGCGGCCTCGGCCAGTGAGGAGGCGGCGAGGGCGAAACTGGATGTGACGACCAGATCGATGGGCCGGCCGGCCCCGGCAAAGGCCTCACGGTAGGCGGGCAGGGTCTCGGTCATGCCCCGGATGACAAATGCGGGCCCGCGCAGGCGGTGCCACATATTCGGATCGCGGGCATAATGCAGAAAGTCCTCTTCCTCGCCCATGGGCACCCAGGCGAAACCGCGGCGGGTGGCGTGATGGCCGTAGTGCGGGCTGAGCAGAAAGACGGGTTCGTGTCCGCGGGCGACCAGGCCGTCGGCCAGCCAGAAAAGAGGATTCACGTCGCCCTCGCTACCGAAGGGAACAAAGAGGATGCGCATTGAGGGTTGAGGGTTGAGGGTTGGGCGGAATAGTTGCGCTGCACCCACTCAACCATTAATCCTCAGCCCTCAACGACTTTAAAAAAATGCCTACGAATGTTCTTGGCGGAGATTTGCAATGTTGCTGCACGGATCCTGTGACCGGATTTTATCGCGACGGCTATTGCCGCACCGGACCGGGGGATGTGGGGCTGCACACGGTTTGCGCGGTGATGACGGCGGAGTTTCTGGAATTCTCCGCGGCGCGGGGCAACGACCTGAGCACACCGCGGCCGGAATGGGGTTTTCCCGGTTTACAGCCGGGTGATCGTTGGTGCCTGTGTGTGCAGCGGTGGGTGGAAGCCTGCGAGGCCGGGCTGGCTCCGCAGATCGTGCTGGAGGCAACGCATTCTTCCGCGATTGAGTTTGTGTCCATGGAGGATTTGTTGGAACACGCGGCGGAGGTCTAACCGCCGGCTCATTCGGTTCGGAGTGGACGCCCCGTGTATTCGTCGGCGCGCACGCCGGTGGCGAATTTCCAGGACTGGCAAAAACGCGCCCCGGGCAGTGCGGCCCACTCGCGCAGGGCGGTGCCGTGATGGAACTGCCCGGCGTTTTCCAATTGCAGGGCGAGATATTCCGCGATCAACCGAGGGTTCTCGTGCTCCTCGATCCACTCATCATGGACGAGCGCCGTGAATCCCGCAGCGGTGATCCAGTCGCGTAGCATGGCGCCGGCGCGGGTGTTGCCGCCATTTCTCTCCTGCAAGTTGCGATAAGCGTGGAGGGCCCGCGCCACGCGCGGCGGGTGGGGATCGAGTGCGAAGTTGTCCCAGTCCGGGCTGCCCACGGCGAGGAATCCGCCCGGACGCGTGACCCGGTGGAATTCGCGCACGGCTTGTTCGGGTTCGCGCAAGTGTTCGAGCAGGGCATGGGCGAACACCACATCGAAGGAATGATCGGGAAACGGGAGCCGGGCGGCCGACGCGGCGATGAAATCGATGTTCACGATCTCGCGACCCTGGGTGAGACGGCGGGCCGTTTCCAGGTGTTCGCGGGAAACATCCGCCGCCGTCACGCGGGCGGGGAAAACCGCTTCGGCGATGCCGGTTGTGATCGTGGCCGGACCGCAACCCGCGTCGAGCACGTCGAAGCCGGGCTGCAGGAAGGGCGTGAGGAAAAAGCCGTGGCTCTCCAGATCGCGCGCCGCCATGAAGGCGGTGGCGTTCGCGGAATGTCCCGGCGGGGTGCGTTCTTTGGTTGGATTCATGGGTTTGTTTGTTGCCAAACCCGCGACCGCGAGACCGTGAAATAAAAAATCCCACAGCCTTCATCGGGCCGTGGGTTCTTTGGGTGATCGAAAAAATCAGCTCCGCAAAAGTGCCACGGCTCCGAGGCCGACGACGGCCTTGGATACGACGCTAATTTTGACGAAGACGAGATGATTCATTCGAGAGTTCAAAGAGATAATGACGTTTTTCGAAAAGGCAAGCGTTCTTTGCGCTGGATTTTCCTTTTGGAGGGCGGGCGGCCCTTGCCGCCTTGGCTATAAATGGGCCGCGAGGGCCCGCCGCCCTCCATCTCGAAAATCAGGCGCTGGCCTCGGCGAAGCGCGAGTGCTTGATGCCGAGGCTTTCGAAAATCCGCTTGGTCGCGTCGGAGCGGTTCAGAGTGTAGAAATGAATGCCACGCACTTTGTTTTCCAAAAGATCGCGGCATTGCTCGGAGGCATGGTGGATGCCGACGCGGCTCATGGCGTCGGTGTCGTTGTCGCAACGCTGCAGCGCACGCAACAACCGCGCGGGAAAGCGTGCCCCGGCGGCGAGTTCGGCCATCCTTTTCATGCTGGCCAGGGACGTCACCGGCATGATGCCCGCGATGATCGGGACGGTGATGCCGGCCAGTTCGCAGCGGTCGCGGAAATCGAGGAAATCCCGGTTGTCGAAAAAAAGCTGGGTCACGATATAGTCCGCGCCTTCGTCCACTTTCTGTTTGAGATGATCCATTTCCAGCAGGCGGTTGGGCGTGCCGGGATGGCCTTCGGGAAAACCCGCCACGCCGATGCCGAAGCCGCGTTTGTCGGGATGGACGCCGGAGGCGTTGAATTTGCGGATGAACTTCACCAGATCAGCCGCATGTTGGAAAGCGTCGTCGCTTTTGCGGTAGTCGGTGCCCTTGGGCGGGTCGCCGCCAAGAGCGAGGATGTTGCTCACGCCCGCCTGGGCGTAGCGTTCCAGAATGGCCGTGATCTCGGCTTCCTTGTGGCAAACGCAGGTGAGATGCGGGATGGGATCGAGCGAGGTGGTCTCCTTGATGCGGACGACGAGTTCGTGGGTCAGTTCGCGGGTGGAGCCGCCCGCGCCGTAGGTCACGCTGACGAAGTGGGGCTGATAGGACTCCAGCTCGCGGATGGTTTCGTACAGGCTCTCGGCCGTCTCGGCGGTCTTCGGAGGGAAAAACTCGAACGAAAAGGTGGTCGGATGACTTTGGAAAATATCCTGAACGTGCATGGGTGGTGCGAGAGAGTGTCTATGCCTTTGTCCCGGCAATCAAGCTTTGGCCGCTAGGCTCGTTGGGCTAGGAGGAGCGCGTGCGTCCCGCCGGAAAGAGATCTTTGGCGGGAAGCCAAAGACGGCACGCGGGGACGCGTGCGCTCCTGGGAAAACTCGGTTTCAGACCTCGGATTCCTCGGGGACTTTTTCGGCGAGATAGGCCCATTCCGTATTCGCCTTGGCCAGCGAGTCGGCCACGCCGGCCAGTTCGCGGTTGAGTTCCAAGGCGCGGGAAGGATTCTGATAGAGCGAGGGATCGTCGAGTTTTTCGGTCAGTTCGGTCTGCTTGGATTCGAGTTCGACGATGGAAGCCTCCAGTTCCACGATGCGTTTGAGCTGATTCCGGCGTTCCTTGTTTTCGGCCTGGCGGCGTTCGGACTCCGCCTTGCGCAGGGCGCGGATTTCCTTCATTCCCATCTTCGGCGCGGCGGGTTCGACTGCGGCGGCGGGCGCATCCGGCTGATAATTGTGGAGCTTGGCCACGAGGGCGCCGCGCTCGCTGGTGGCTTGGGATTTTTCCAGATAGTAGCCGTAATCGCCCGCGTACGGGGTGAGGCATCCGGCGTGGATGTGGAGCACCGTCGTGGCGAGGGCGCGGATGAAATGCACGTCGTGGCTGACGAAAAGCAGGGTGCCCTCGTATTGCTGCAAGGCGCGGATGAGCGCGTCGATGCTGGGCATATCGAGGTGGGTCGTGGGCTCGTCGAGCAGAAGGAGATTCGGCGGATGGAGGAGCAGCTTGACCAGCGCGAGGCGGCTTTTTTCGCCACCGCTCAGGACGCTGACGCGCTTGAACACATCGTCGCCGCGAAAGAGGAACGAGCCGAGAATGGTGCGGACAGCCTGCTCGCCGATGCCGGAAACGTCGGCCAGGGCTTCGTCCAAAACGGTGCGCTTGGTATCGAGCATGTCGGCGCGGTGCTGGGCGAAATAGCCGATGCTGGCGTTGTGGCCGGGCGTGCGCAGTCCGTCCTGAATGGGAACAAGGTCGCCGAGGATTTTCAGCAGAGTGGATTTTCCCGCGCCGTTGGGACCGACCAGCACGGTGCGCTGGCCGCGTTCGACTTCGAGAGTCAGGTCTTCGTAAACAACGTGATCGCCGTAGGCCTGGCGGACATTTTCCAGCGCGATGACCCGCTGGCCGCTGCGGGGCGGCTGGGGGAAACGGAATTTGACCGTGGCCTCGGCGCTTTCGGGAGCTTCCAGGCGCTCCATTTTGTCGAGGCGCTTGATGCGCTCCTGGGCTTGCGAGGCTTTGCTGGCCTTGGCCCGGAAGCGGTTGATGAAATCTTCGAGGTGGGCGATTTCGCGTTGCTGGTTTTTGTAGGCGGCGAGGTATTGCTCTTCGCGGGCTTGTTTTTGCGCGAGGAAATCCTCGTAGGTGCCGACGTAACGGTGCAGGCGTTGGCGGGAAATTTCGACCATGACGCGACAGATGGCGTTAAGAAAAGCGCGGTCGTGGGAAATGGTCAGAATCGCGCCGGGATAGTCCGAGAGGTATTCCTGAAACCAGCCCAGGGTTTCCAAGTCGAGGTGGTTGGTCGGCTCATCGAGCATGAGCAAATCCGGTTCCATCACGAGCAGACGCGCGAGGTGGGCCCGCATGACCCAGCCGCCGCTCATGGTGCGGGCCAGACGGTGATGATCGGTCTCGCGGAAGGCCAGGCCGGCCAGGATGCGCTTGGCCTTGGCTTCCAGATTGTAGCCGTGCAATTCGGCAAACTCGGCGACGGCCTCATGGTGTTCCGCCGTTTCCTCGTCGGGATGGTCGCGGAGTTTTTTCTGCACGGCGGCCATCTCCGGCGAGATGGCGGTGGCGAGTTCGAGCACGCTTTCGTCGGCCGACGGCGCGCTTTCCTGCGGCAGAAAACCCACGGAGGAACCGCGCTGGAGGGAGACCGTGCCTTCGTCCGGGGAGTTGTCGCCCAGGATGAGGGAAAAGAGGGTGGTCTTGCCCGCGCCATTGGGTCCGATGAGGCCGACGCGGTCGCCGGCATTGATTTGCAACGAGGCGTCCTCGAAGAGGACCCGACCATTGTAGGATTTTGTCAGTTGAGAAACAGTGAGCATGAAAAAAGAGGCGCACCGTAGCGCGTCAGGCCAGCTCCTGCAAGGCATGTGCCATCGCGACCGGCAGGGGCCGTGCTCCGCGACCACCCAGCCCGGCGTCGATTTTTTCCAGACGGCGGATGAGATCGACGACCTCGGCGCGGGCATAGGGTCCTCCCGCCGCCTCGCAAAAATGCGTGCGGCAGCCAAAGGGACGGTCCTTGTAAATCATGCAGCGTGAGGTTTGCTGATGGAGCATCGGACAGGCTCCGTCCTGGCGTTCGGGAAGTTTCCGCCGTCCGGTGGCCCGCAGAGCCTTCGCGGCCAGCAGGGCCTCGCCGTGGGTCAGATAGGGCGTGAGACCGGTCCGTTTGAAATGACAACACTCCGTGCGCAACGTGCACTGGCGGTCGATCGGCCGGCTGGCCAAATCCGCATAGACGTCGAGCACCTCCTGAAAATGAGGTTCGGCTTGGTCTTGATCGAGTTCTCGCTGGCGCATGCGGAAGAGATTACCGTTCTCCGCGCTAAACGACCAGCCCGGCCGCATGTCCGCTGGCCCAGGCCCATTGGAAATTGTAGCCGCCGAGCCATCCGGTCACGTCCACGACTTCGCCGATGAAGAAGAGCCCGCGCACGGCACGGGCTTCCATGGTTTTGGAGGAGAGTGCACCCGTATCCACCCCGCCCAGCGTGACCTCCGCCTTGGCATAACCTTCGGTGCCGGAAAAATCCAACGTCCAGTGGTGAAGAAGATTCTCCAGCTTGCTCAGATCGCTTTGGGAATAATGAGCCAGGGGTTTTCGCGGGGCGTGGCGCTCACACCACGAGTCGGCCAGGCGACGCGGCCAATGCTGGGCCAGGATGGCGGGCAGGCTGGTCTTGGTCTCACGTTCCCTCGCGAGCCAGTCAGGGTCCTGAATGCCCGGCAGCAAATCGAAGGCCAGGGTTTGGTTTTCCCGCCAGTAGGACGAGATTTGCAGTAGGGCCGGACCGCTCAGACCGCGATGGGTGAAAAGCGCGGCTTCCTCAAAGGCGGCCCCGTTGTGCCGGACCGCCACCGGCAAAGCGACGCCGCTAAGCTCTTGAAACGTCTCGCGATCTTCCGGGGTGAAGGTGAGGGGAACGAGACCGGGGCGGAGTTCGGTGACGTGCAGTCCGAACTGCCGCGCGATGCGATAGCCGAAGTCGGTCGCGCCAAGCTTGGGAAAGGACAAGCCGCCGGTCGCGATAACGAGGGAGGCGCAATCCAGTTCCCCGGAGGAGGTGGTGACGCGGAAGCGATCCGGTTTTTGAATGTCGCGCACGGTGCAGCCGGTGCGGATTTCCACTCCGGCGGCGGCGCACTCCGCCAGCAACATTTCGATGATGGCCCGCGAGCTGCGGTCGCAGAATTGCTGACCCAGTTTTTTCTCATGATAGGCAATGCCGTGTTTTTCCACCAGGGCGATAAAATCCTCCGGGGTGTAACGCGCCAGGGCGGAGCGGCAGAAATCGGGGTTGGCCGAGAGGAAGTTGTCCGCCCCGGCGTGGACATTGGTGAAATTGCAGCGTCCGCCGCCGGAGATGGCGATTTTTTGTCCGGCGCGGTCATTGCGTTCGAGCAAGACGACCCGGCGTCCGCGTTGGCCGGCGGTGAGGGCGCACAGCATGCCGGCCGCCCCGCCGCCGATGATGATGACATCGAATTGTGCGGAGGGCATCACAAAGCGGGATTCACCATCCGGCCGAGAAATAGACACGCCCCGCTGGCGCGATGCTGGATGGCGAAGAGAAACGGGCGGTCCACCCGCACTTCGACGGGCTTTTTTTCCACCGGCATGGCCATGGCCCGCATCATCACGACCGCGGTGGCCGCCGCTGCCTCGGTCCCCTTCTCATCGATTTCCACAAACGTCTTATGGAAAACGTCCGAAATATAGAGGTAGTCATTCGGCCGCCGCGGCGCGATGCCGTCGAAATTTGCGCTGCCTTGCGGAATGTCGAACGCGCTTTTCATCCCGAGTTTCTGCAGGGATTTGGACAATTGAAAGAGCGGCGGCTCGAGCTTGAGTTTGGGCAGATAGAGCAGCACATCCTGGGCTTTGAGATTCGCGCAGTCCGCCAGCAGGCCGGTTTTGAGCTTGCGCTCCAAGGCCGGCAGGCCGTCCGGCGCATCGGGGAGCAGGATGAGGAATTGCAGTTCTCCGCCGATATAGGGAATGCTGACGGCAGTATAGCCATCGCGCCTGAGGTAACCGAACGAATCCTTTCTCACCATGGTCGGTGGCTTTAGGGACTGGCCGCCCGCCAGCTGGAACGGACGGGGTTCCGTCGCGCTCTGGCTGAATTCCTCCGCCCAGGGCGCTTTCAGGTACACCGCGTTGACCAGCACCAGGCGGGTCAGATCGTTGAGGGCGTCTTCCGGGATGAGGTTGCGAATGCGTTTGCGGGTCTGTTCCTCGACCCAGGCGTTGATCAGTTTGGCTGCGGCGGGCGGATTCTTGGTGAAGTCCAGTTGTTCCAGCGGGGCCTCGAATTTGTTTTTGAGAAACGCCAAGTAAGCGGGACGGAAGTCGTAACCTTTTTGCCCGAAGAGCCGGTTGGCGATGGCGAGGGTGACGGGTTCGCTGGGACCGCCGGTCTCCTTGGCTTGGCGGGCCAGTTTGGCTGTTCGTTCGGTGATCCCGGCGAGATCATTCTGTAGCGCGATGAAGCCCGCGTGCACATCCCCGGCGGGGTAGTGCAAAACCCTGGCCATTTGTTCGCGGGTTTCGCCTTCCGCACCGGCATAGGTCATGACGAGGGCCGTTTGAATTGAATAGGGCGACAGGACAGTGTTCTCCCCGGGCTTGGCGGCATGAGCGAGGAGGTCAATGCCGAGCGCATTGACGGCCGAGGCGGCTGCCGTGCCGGAGTCGGCGGCAAAGGCGGGCGCGGCGGCCAGGAGAAGACAAAGGATGATGGGTTTTGTCATGGGGGAATTGTAGGGGCGGTTGGTCCAGCCGCCCAGCGGTTTCGACCGGCGGTTGACCCGACCGCCTCGACAATTTTTCAGAAACAGTGACGGGAACTCTTATTTCCGATACGATGCGGGACACATGGATAAACCCACTTTTGCATCCCTCGGCCTTTCGCCGGAAATTCTCCAAGCCGTTGAAGCACTGGGCTTCGAGGAAGCGGCTCCGATTCAGGCCGCGGCCATTCCCATTTTGCTGCGGGGGGCCGATGTGGTGGGTCAGTCGCAGACGGGTTC
>CAMASH010000097.1 GCA_945860745.1 Chthoniobacter flavus
ATGGCGCCGATCGGCGACAAGTCACTGGTTGGCCAACTCGCCGCGATCACCGATCCCCGCGCCAAAGATTTGTTCTTTCGCAAAAACCGAATCGCCATGATCCGAGAAGGAGCGCGAGCAGCAACACCGGCCATGCCAAACCCAAGAACCCTGTCTGAGCAAATTGGCGCCATCAGCGATCCGCACAAGCGCACCGCATTTTTCAAGGCAAACCGGAGCCTCCTGCTTCGCGAAGAATCACAACGCGCCGTCCCTAGCGCCATCCACAACATTTAACCCCCACAAAAACCCGTATGAATAAGCAAGAAATCCCCACCGGAGCGTCAACCATCACCCCATGGCCGCGCACCGGAGAAATTCACCCGTCCGCTTTTATCGGCAGCGCACGAAATCAATGGCCGGGCTTGCCGCGCTTGGCCGCCGTGGCTCCGCACGTTCAGAAAAGCGATCGGAAGGAGATCACTGCCATCCTAAACCGCCACGATGCTGCCCTCGCCCTCCGCGAAAAACACAACATTCCCGGCATGAGTCAGGCCGTCCGTGACGCCGAGCGTTGCGCTGGGAGCTACGATGACAGCGCAGTTGCTTGCGAAATCTCACGCCGCGCTTTGGCATTGATGAGCCCTGAGCGGTTCAACGAAGCCGTGGCCGAGATCAACTCATCCAAAGTTCAAGCAGGGCTATTTGCCGCCGGACTTTGTGAGCGTCTCTCCGAGATCTTGTTTTGCGAGTTTGAGATTGAGGCGCTGGCCGCCGAATCGCGCTATGTAAAATACGATCAGCCGCTTGAAGCCAAAATTTACGCCGACGAGTGGCGGGAGATTTATGTTTTGCACAGCGATCCGATCCTCACCGGCCTATATACCGAAGCGTGGTATTTGGCGAATCACTTCCCCGCTGAAATGCGAAGCCCCAAACTTTGGAACGGTTCCAGCGTGGAGTGGCTCCGCGACCTCGCCGCCTAAAATTATGAATATCCCATGGCGTAGAAATCAAGAGGACAGACTCCGGCCAATTGTGTTGTCCAACCTTGAACGGCTACAACGGCTTTTTCGTGCGCGTGGCCGCCGCTTTGAGTTCAACCCCGAGCTGCCCACAGCGAAACTAGAAACGGCCTTGTGGAAGGCCTTGGACGACACCGCTGACAGCATGGGGATGCTCTTCCCCCCTACCATGCCGTGCGAGCATCGAATATCCGAAATCCAGCGTGCGCTTGATCCACTGCCACACCCCGGCTCGCACCAAGGCAACTCGTGGCCTTCGTTTTTGCAGACTGCACGATGAGAGAACCCTTTGCCTGAGCAAATTCCGCCGCCTCCGTTTTATCACGGCATTGACGGAAAACGCGGTTGCCGACCATGGCGCACGGCAGCCGCACCTTTTTCCACCCCCCATGAAAACCGAGGCCCAAGAAGAGATCGATCAGCAAAACCAAACGAACGCCGAAACGGTGGAGCGTGTCCTGCGAATGCTGAGGCTACACCAGGCTGACCCGGCTTTCGGGCCGTCGCTTGATGAAGAAGATTTTGTCGATGCCTAATCGGGGTTGACCGTGCCGCCGCTTTGATTTCCGAGCAAGGGCGCAACATTCAAACATTCAAGCCGCACGCCTTGCTGGAGCGCCAGCCAGTGCCAATAGAGTGCCAATAGAAACCGCCAACAGGTGCATTTTGGTGTCTTTGCGCGTATCACCGTGTATGTGGCTAAAAGGCCCGCAGAGCCTGTATTCATGCGGTTTGGCCCTCTTTACAGAGTGGCGACCCTAACGGGATTCGAACCCGTGTCACCGCCGTGAAAGGGCGGTGTCCTAACCGCTGGACGATAGGGTCTGAGACAGCCCGGAAAGATGGGGCAAAAGGTGATGGGGGGCAAGGGGGAATTTTTTTCCGGTTTTTCGGACAAAACATTGGAAATCCTTTCGCGGCGCAATATGGTTTCTGCGTTTTGCCAACCAGACACCTGATCGTGAAAACTTTGAGCGTCCTGACGGCGGTTGCGGCTTGGCCATTTTTTCAGGCGGCGGCAGAAGTGGCGGAAATCCCTCACGGCGAATACCTGGAGCTTCACGCCTGTGATCTGTTCACCGGGGGTTGCACGGCATCGGCCCAGATCACTCTGGGCGGGCGCTCGTTGGTGCGGGTGTGGAATTTTGAGGCGGGGGATCTGGCCGGATTGACGGTGGTTGTTCTGGAGACGGCGGGTGAGAACCTGTCGCTGCCGGGGAGCAGCGCGGAATCGACCATGGTGTATTTGCCGGAACAGGCCAGCGGCGCACAGCGGGACGCGCTTCTGCTTTGGCTGAAGGGGAATGAGGTGGCGGTGACCGGGTTCCGGGTGGTGCCGGTATCCTACCGGCGCGACGGGCCGGTGGTTTCGGTGCGCGCGGGCGAGGGAATTGGGTTTTCCACCCGCGCAATTGAAGCGTGCGACGCGGGAAGCTGCGGGGAACAACTCTGGTATTCCCCACGCGGGAAAATCGGGGCCTTCACGGTGCTGGTCAATGAACGTTCCCATGTGGAGGAGCCGGCCCTCAAGCTTTCGTGGAAGGACAATTCCTCCAAGAGCGTCTTCTTCGGAAGATTCGGTGTTCCAGATCAAGGCGGATTCACCCTCACGGCCCTCCCGTAAATTTCGCATGGCCTCCTCCGACACCTCCGGCGAAAACCTTTCACGTCGCAATTTTTCAAAGGTTTAGGCGCGGCTGCGGTCGCCGGCGCGGCGCAGAAGGCGGATGCGGTGGCGCAGGAACTCAACAAGCACAACGCGGAGAAAATCCAGGGCCCGGACGCCATTCCCGTCCAACTCACGATCAATGGAAAAGCGCAGGCCTTTCAGCTTGAGCCGAGGGTGACTTTGCTGGATGCGCTGCGGAATCATTCCACTCAAACCGGGGCCAAGGAAGTCTGCGACCGGGCGACTTGCGGAGCCTGCACGGTGCTGTTGGACGGGGTGCCTGTTTATGCCTGCATGCTGCTGGCTATCGAGGCGCAGGGTCGCGAGATCACCACGGTGGAGGGACTGGCTCCGGATGGCAAGCTGACCAAGGTGCAGGAGGAATTTATTGCGTGTGACGGGCTGCAATGCGGGTATTGCACACCGGGATTTGTTCTGACCGTGTCGGCCCTGCTGGCCAAAAATCCTAAGCCGTCGGAGACGGACGTTCGGAAGGCGTGTTCGGGCAATCTTTGCCGGTGCGGCAGCTATCCGCGGGTAGTTGAGGCCGCGCTGAAGGCTGCGGGTGTGGCGACGGCGTCAAAATGTGAGGTGCTGACCAATGTCTGAGTGGCCCTCCGATCCGAAATTCCTCGGTAAAGACACGCGGCGTTTGGAAGGTCCGGCCAAGGTGACCGGGGCGGCGAAGTACTCATCCGACATGCAGCCGGAGGGCTGGCTCTACGGCATGATTTTTCGTTCGAAATGGCCCGCCGCTCTCATTAAGTCCATCAATCTGGAAAAGGCCAGGGCGGTTCCGGGCATCAAAGGAGCCGTGACGGTGCGTGATGGCGAACGGCCGGTTTACTTTTATGGCGAGGAACTGGCGGCGGTGGCCGGAACCAGCAAGCAGGCTTGTCTCGATGCCTTGCGGCTGATCGAGGTGGAGGCCACGCCTCAGCCGTTCGTGGTGGATCCGGTTGAAGCCATGAAGCCGGGCGCGCCCTCGGTGTTCACGGATTCGCCCAATCTCAGCGAGGCGAAAATCAAGGAAGAAGGAAAAGTGGACGAGGCGTTCGCGCAGTGCGCCGTGGTGGTGGATGGGGAGTTTTCCACCCAGGTGCAATTGCACCACTCGCTCGAGACCCATGGCAACACCATCCATGTGCGGGCGGAAGATTGCACGGCGTGGGCTTCCACCCAGGGAATTTTCAGTGTGCGCGACGGACTGGCCGATCAACTGAAATTGCCGCAGAGCAAAGTGCGCGCGATCACCGAGTATATGGGCGGGGGTTTTGGTTCGAAGTTTGGCCCCGGGGTGGAGGGTTCGCTGGCCGCCCGTCTTTCGAGGGAAACGGGATTGCCGGTCAAAATCATGCTCACGCGTTTCGACGAATCCCTCGCGGTGGGCAACCGGCCGTCGTCGTATCAAAAAATCCGGCTGGGTTCCGACAAGGAGGGAAACCTGCTGGCTTTCGATCTGGATGGATTCGGCAGTGCGGGATTTTCCAGCGGAGGTCGCACCGCCGGCGGAGGCGGCGGGGCGGGTTTTCCGGCGCCGTATATTTACAAGGTTCCCAACGTTCGGACGAAGCAAGCCGGGGTGGCGACCAATGCGGGCTCGTCCCGTGCTTTCCGTGCTCCAGGACATCCGCAAGGTTCGTTTGGGATGGAATCCATCATGGACGAACTGGCGGTCCGGCTGGGAATGGACCCCGTCGATCTGCGGATCAAGAACGACCCTTTTGAAATCCGGCGCAAGGAATACGCCATCGGCCGCGAGAAATTCGGCTGGGCGCAGAAGTATAAGAAGCCCGGCAGCACGCCGGGACCGATCAAGACAGGCGTCGGAGTCGCCGGAGCGACGTGGGGTGGGGGCGGCAAGGGGACCAAGGCGCAGGTCACCATCAACCCTGACGGGGCGGTGGAAGTCCGCTGCGGCACGCAGGATCTGGGCACGGGTATTCGGACGGTCATTGCTGTGGTGGCGGCGGAAATTTTTGGCCTGACGCCGGACAAGATCCTGGTGCGGATCGGAGACACGGATTTTCCGCCTTCCGGCGGGAGCGGCGGGAGCACGACGACGCCGTCGGTTTCCCCGGCCATCTTCGACGCCTGCACCAAGGGCCTGCAGCAACTTCAGACGGTCAGCGGCGTGGCCGATGCGCGCGGGGTGAATTTTTTGCCGGCCTGCCGGAAGCTGGGGGTGGAGCCCATCGTGATGCAGGGCGAGTGGCGCGAGGGCCTCTCGTCCAGCGGGGCGGGCGGCGTGCAATTTGCCGAAGTCGCGGTCGATACCGAAACCGGTTTTGTGAAGGTGACGAAGATTCTCGTCGTGCAGGATTGTGGACTGGTGGTGAATAAGCTCACGGCCGAAAGCCAGGTCAATGGCGGCGTCATCATCGGCCTGGGCTATGCGCTTTATGAGCAACGGGTGATGGATCCGCAGACGGGCGTCGTGCTCAATCCGAATTTTGAAACCTACAAACTGCCGGGCATCTCGGACATCCCGGATATCGAGGTCATCCTGCTCGATATGCCGGAACGTGGTGTGATTGGCATCGGCGAGCCGGTCGTGATCCCCACGGCTTCGGCGGTGGCCAACGCGGTGGCCAATGCGATTGGCGTCCGCATTCACAGCCTCCCCATCACCCCGGACAAAATTCTCGAAGCTCTCGACCGGGTTCCCAAAGGCGCGACGGCTGGGAACGAGGAACTTGATCCTGCCTTCGCCCGGGTGGAACGCGCCGACGGAGTCGCGGGTGACTTTGTGGATTTTCTCCCCGCATGAAAGCCTTCGAATATGTCAACGCGCAGACGCCGGAATCCGCCGCCGGGTTGATCGGCACGGAGGGACGATACCTGGCCGGTGGTATCGATCTGCTGGGCGAGATGAAGGAATACATCGCGACGCCCGCGCGTTTGGTGAATGTCAAAAACCTTCCCACCACGCGCGAGATCAGCAAAACCCCGGAGGGAGGCTTTCGCCTTGGTGCGAATGTGACGATTGCTGAATTAGCGGCGCAGGCGGATCTTCCGGCCGGCCTGATTGAGGCGGCGGCCGAGGTGGGGTCTCCGCAGATTCGCGCCGTAGCCACGGTGGGCGGAAATCTGGCCCAGCATTCGCGCTGCTGGTATTATCGTCAACGCGACCTGACCTGCCTCAAGCGCGGCGGCAGCACCTGCTATGCCCGCGATGGGGAAAACAAATACAACGCGATCTTCACCGGCAATCCCTGCATCAGCCCGGTGGTTTCCAATCTGGCCGTCGCGTTGACGGTGCTGAGCGCGCAGGCGGTGGTCTGGCGCAAAAGCAAGGAAGTGAGACTGACCATGGCGGAACTTTACGCAGACGCCTGGAACAATCCTCTGGCGCAAAACTCCCTCCAGCCGGGCGACCTCATTCTTGCGGTCGAGATTCCCGCTCCCGTGGCGGGGGTCCGCAGTTCGTATCTGCAGGTCAGCGAGAAGAGCGATTTCGATTGGGCGCTGGTCAGTTGCGCCGCCGCCGGGAGTGTGAACGAGGGGAAATTCCGCGGCGTGAAAATCGCGCTCGGTGCCGTTGCGCCTGTTCCGTTTCAGATGGAGGAAGCGAATGCCTTGCTCGAAGGCAAGCCCTGCAATGAAGCCTCCGCCAATGCGGCGGCCAGCCTCATCCTTGCCACCGCGACTCCGTTTTCCCACAACGGCTACAAAGTCCCCATCGCCCGTGCACTCATCCGCCGGACGCTGTTGAATCTTGCGAAATGACCGCGGAACGCTGCCGCTACTTTCGCAGTAAAACGATGTTCGTAACCGGGCAGCGGGTCGAGACGGGCGGGAACGAGAATGAAAGCCCCGCTTCTGCGTTCTGCTGGTGCAATCACACCATGACGGAAATCGGTGAGGATTACCGTCTGGTTGGCCTGCCCGACTGCTCCGATCCCAAGCGCAGTTGCTATCAGATTGTGTGATACCCCGGTGAACGCCAGCAGGATGCTGGCGTAGGCAGGCGGGACGCCAACCCTACCCTTGACGCCGCCGCCCGGCGCGGCATCCTGAGGGGGTGAGCCTGGACCTTCCCATCCGCCCCCGCCGTTTGCGTCAATCAAACGCCATCCGCCGCCTGGTCCGCGAAACACGGCTTTCCCCCGACGACCTGATCCTGCCGTTGTTCGTTCATGCCGAATCCGGCAGCGTGGAGATTGGCTCCATGCCGGGAGTGATGCGGCATTCGCTGGATTCGCTGGTGGGGGAGTGCGAGCAGGTGGCGGCCTTGGGAATAACGGCGGTCGCGATCTTTCCCTGTATCCCGGCGGGGAAGAAGGATCCCGTGGGCGCGCACGGTCTGGCGGAGGATAATCTGCTTTTTCAAGCGGTCCGGCGGGTCAAAACCGCCGTGCCGGAGGTGGCCGTGATCACCGATGTGGCTCTCGATCCGTATACCAGTCACGGGCACGACGGCGTCCTCACCGCCGATGGCCGCGATGTGGATAATGACGAGACGGTGGAAATTCTCTGCGCGCTTGCCGTCCTTGAGGCAGAGGCCGGTGCGGATATCGTCGCGCCTTCCGACATGATGGATGGAAGGGTGGGGGCCATCCGTGCGGCGCTGGACCAGGCGGGTTTTTCCAATGTCCTCATCCTCTCCTACGCGGCCAAGTTCGCCTCGGCCTTTTACGGACCCTTCCGCAATGCCATCGGCAACCTGGTGGAGAAAGATGCCCTCAGCAAGGTCACCTACCAGATGGATCCCGCGAACGTGCGTGAAGCCATCCGGGAGGTTGTGCTCGATGAGGAGGAGGGGGCGGACATTGTCATGGTCAAGCCGGCCGGCGCGTATCTTGATGTGATCCGGGCGGTGAAGGAGGCCACGGTTTTGCCCGTGGCGGCGTATCAGGTGAGCGGCGAGTATGCACAGATCCACGCGGCCGCGAGGCTGGGGTGGTTGGATTACGAACGCACCCGTGACGAATCCCTCCTCGCCATCAAACGGGCGGGGGCGGACATGATTCTGACCTACTTCGCGCGGGAAATTGCCGAGGGCCGCAGTTAGTCCAGGTGAGGTTTGCTCCGAGAGTCCGGCTGTGACAGGCGGCGCTTTGTGCTTGCCCCGGTTTGATCACGTCGCCACGGAAGCAAATGCGGGGCTTGAGCCTGTTAAAGAAAAATGGAATGTTTCCCGTGTTGGAGCACTCCCTGTGCTTTTTTGGAGTCCTTGAGGAGAGGTGGCAGAGTGGTCGATTGCGGCGGTCTTGAAAACCGCTGAACGGAAACGTTCCGTGGGTTCGAATCCCACCCTCTCCGAGGCTTTGCGAGGAGAGGGCGTCGTTAAAGCGAAGCCAATCTCGGAAAGCCCGCGAAGCGGGATAATCCCACCCTCTCCGCCAATTTTGAGCGCAGCGAAAAGTCGAGATTTCTCTGTGGGATGAAGAACGCCGTTCGACTGCCAGCGCGGGAGCGCAGTCGTAAAAGTGCGGAGCACCAAACTCGCAGAGCCCGCGAAGCGGGATAATCCCACCCTCTCCGCCATCTGCGGAGCAGATCAAGACGAAATCCGTGGGATGACCGGCTGGCGTCTCGCGCGAGCAAAACAAGAACCTTTGGCCGAAGGGTGACACCGGAGCCTGTGGGCCTGCCCACGCAAAACGAAGTTCGAGCGAAGCGTCGCACTCCAGTCGGCCGCCGGGTTTACTTCATCTGCTCCAATCCGGAGCGAACATCAAACGACGGAATCCAGCCTGCGCTGAGAAGTTTGGCCGGGTCAGACGTCGAGTGGCGGATATCCCCCGCGCGCACGGGCTCATGGCGAATTCGGGATTGCGAGCCGGTCAGTCTGAGGATCTCCGCGGCGAGTTCTCCGATGGTGATGGCGTGGCCGTAACCCACATTGAAGACTCCCTGAACGCGCGGCGTTTCGGCCGCGAAGGCGAGGGCCGCGACGATATCCTTCACGAAAACAAAATCCCGCGTTTGGCCGCCGTCGCCGTAAATCGTGACCGGCTCGTTGTGGCGCGCGCGGTGGAGGAAGATGGGAACGGCGGCGGCATAGGCGCTGTTCGGGTCCTGCCGCGGACCAAAGACATTGAAGAACCTGAGGCAGGCCGTGGGCAGCCATCCCTCGCGCGCATAGAGCCCGCAATAGTATTCACCGTCGAGCTTGGTGATCGCGTAGGGGCTCCGTGGATCCGGGGCCATCGTTTCGATCTTTGGCTGGACCGGGTTTTCCCCGTAAACGGCGGCGGAACTGGCGAAGCAGAGCTTTTTCACCCCATGGTTCCGCGCGGATTCGAGGACGTGGAGCAGCCCGCGAACATTGATGGCCACGGTTTCGCCCGGCAGGGACATGGATTCCGGCACGCTGACGAGCGCGGCCAGATGAATCACGATGTCGACTCCCTCCATGACTTCGTCCACGAGGGCCCGGTTCAGAATTGAACCCTCGACAAACCGGCACGTCAGGCCGGCGAGGTTTCTCCGGTGACCGGTGCGCAAGTCGTCGAGAACGATGACCTCCGCGCGTCGCTGGTAGAACTCGACGACGTGGCTTCCGATGAATCCACTGCCTCCGGTCACGAGTACTTTCATGATTCGATCGTGCGGACGACCGCCTCCATGGCCTCTTCTTGCTCCTCGATGCTTTTCACCAGGGTCAGCTGCGTCCGGCAGCGGTCCAGGTTGTGTCCGGGACGCTTGACTTTGAAATAGACGTCGCCCTCCAGATAGTCGGTCAGAAAGCGGATGCCGATTTCCAGGGTGATGAGTTTTCCTGAGAAGGCGAGATGTCCGATTTCCGCTTGGTTCAGGAACGACCCGGCCGAAGACATGTATCCGCGCACGAGGGCGGCAAACATCGGCATCTGCAGCCGCACCTTGGAAAGATCCTTTTCATCCTCCAGGGCCGGGCTGGTGGCCGTGCGAACCATGTCGCCGAAGTCATAGAGCGCCAGGCCCGGCATCACGGTATCCAGGTCGATGACACAAATCCCGGTCTCGGTCGCATCATCAATCATCACGTTGTTCAGCTTGGTATCATTGTGGGTGATCCGCTCGGGAATCTCACCCTGCGCCTGCAAATCGAGCAGAACGTCCACGAAGGATTCGCGCTCCTGCACAAACGCCCATTCGGAGTGAACTTCCTTCAGCCTGCCGTGCGGATCGGTCCCGGCAATTTCCTTGAGCCGGTCGAACCGCGATCGCGTGTTGTGGAAATTCGGAATCGTTTCGTGAAGGCGATCGCCGGGCAGTTCCGCCACGAGGGCTTGAAACTCCCCGAATGCCCGGGCCGCTTGAAACGCCTGCCGCTCGCTTTGAATGATGTCGTAGGTTCGCGCTCCCTCGATAAAGAGATAGCACCGCCAGGTTTTTCCGTCTGCATCCTGAAAATACGGCCGACCGTCGACGGAGGGGATCACTTTCAAGGCGCGCCGCGAGACGTCCGGCACCCCGGCCCGGAACAACTTCGCCTGCGATTCCTCGGTCACCCGGCGAACGTTGTCCATCAAGGCCACGGGATTCTTGAAAACATTCTCGTTGATCCGTTGGAAAATGTAGCGGACACGCGTCCCGGACTGACTGAATGCCGCGACATACGTGTCGTTGATGTGACCTCCGCCATACGGACGGCTTCCGAGATACGACCCGAAAATGGTGAAGCCCTTGATAATCGCGGCAATGGGAGCGTTCAGACTCATTGAGAGCGATTACAGCTCCGCCGGGTATAAACGCAAAGCATCTATTTATTGCAAATAGAATCCTGAAGTCGTAGGGGTATCGTCATGCCCCGCAAAGCGACTCTTCTTGCCCGTGAGGCCCGGGCCAAACTGCTCCATCTGGTCGCGTCCCTGCCCAACGATGCCTGCCTTCCCCCGCTGGGGATCTTGGGCCAGAGTTTTCACCTTCATCCCTCCACGGTCTTTCGCCTCCTGCGCGACCTTGTGACCGAAGGCGTCGTCTGGCAGAGTCCGGCGGGAAAGTTTTTTCCCGCAGCCGCCAGGGCGGAGCGGGTTCGCGGACTCCCGGTGTGTTTTATTGGCCGGGAGATGTGGCAGTGGAGCCGCCTCTATCAGGAAATTCTCGACGGCATTTCGGAGGTTTGCGCGGCCAATGGCAGTCCGCTCATTCTGCTTTCGTCGCGTTCGTTGGTTCGCCAGGAAGCCGCCCCGGTGGCTCCCGTGTTTGCGGCTCAACGCACTCAGGAAACGGAACTCGCGAACCTCGCCGAAACGCTCCCGAAAGGCGCCGCGGGAATCATTCTCGACCACCTCTGGATTGACAAAGCCCTGGGCAGAACGAAATGGCCGGGAGGCGACCGGATCCAATTGCTTGATGGACGGGGAACCCACGCGCGCATCCTCGCCCCGGACTACGCCGCAGGGGCTGACATCAGCGTGGAATTCGCCCGGAAACAGGGACTGCACCGGATCGGCCTCGTTGTTCCCTTCGCGGGAGACCCTGCCATTGATGCCGCTCTTGACGCTTTGCGACGGGCCTTTGCACCATTCTCTCCGCTGGAAATTCCTTATCCTGCCACATCCGCCGGGGAAAATTCCTTCCGCAAGTTCGCCTCCGTCCGGGACCTGCTCGTTTGTCCTGAAGACAATGTCACCCTTGCGATCTCGAACATCGTTGCCGGTCTGCCCCAAAAGCAGAAACCGATCATCCTCGGAACCCAGGGCACCGGCGTTCTCCACTCGCCCCACATCCGCCTCCGCATCGACTACCGCCGGCTCGGGAGGGCGGCCGCTTCCAGCATCCTCCACGGAACCAAGCCTCCCCGGATCACACCCACGCTGGTCCGTCAGATGGTCGGATAGCCGCTCCAACGCGAACCACCTCGGTTCCATCGCAACGAAAGCTGCCACAATGAACAGAAGAGTTCTGGCCAGTTTGGGAGATGGGGTCATTCTGCAAATGCTCACAACCCGGATTCCGAGCGAATCTCCAAGCCTATCGATCCGGTCTACAACATGGCCGATCCCGACCGCGCCATTCTGTGCGGGGCCATGGGAGTTCCAGTCGTTCGCGCGATCCGGAAGTCGCATCTTGCAGCGATTCCCGGGAACCTGAATGCTTTCCCCAAGCAATTGACATACGATATTCGCGAAGCGCAGGCCCAGTTGTTTAAGCTCTGCCGGGGTGGTCGAAAATTTGTGATCGCGAACCGCGACAAGCCGGTCTTTGTCGCGCTTCCCGTGGCGGACTTCGAAGCCCTGCTGGAGGCCAGGGATGTCCTCGCTGACCCAAAGGCGATGAAAACCATCCGGCAATCCCGGGGTGGTCTGACGAAGTATGCCGGGCTGAATCTCGATGAGGAGAATTTCGGCCTCTGAGCAGGGGCCGTCCTGGCTTGCCGCGCTCCCGCCGGAAAGCAAACATCGTGTCCGGCTTGCCTTGCGCGGTCTTGCCCGTGGCTGCGGTGACATCAAGGGCCTTATGGGCCCTCTCAGCGGATTCAACCGGCTCCGGATCGGCGGGCTGCGGATCATCTCCAGGCAGACCCACGCGAAGGAAATTCTTCTGGAATACGCCAATCATCGAGATGTCATTTATGAGCTCTCCCGGGAAATTCTCGCGTCAAAGCAGTCCCCATAAACCCCGCCGATCGGAGGAACGACGAGAAGCCGGAATGGCGCAGCTGATTTTTGATGCAAGAATCAAAATGCGGCAGAATGAGTTCCGCAGATCTCTGAAAATGGTGGACGGTCTCGACTTATCAACCCACGGCCGGCGGGGGGTAACTTTCGCGCCCTCCGCGTTGCTTCCATTTCCGATAGAGCAGCCAGAACGCCACGGCACTCAAGGCTTGGAATCCGGCCAGCCAGAGCGGGATGAAGCGAAAGGCATCGTCGGGATTCGGCGCCAGGTTTCTCATGAAATCCAAGAACCCGCGGCCGAGCACTCCACCAGCCATCACGGTCAGGGATCGATGAGGTTCGTGGACTTGTCCGCATCCGGGCTCAGAGACAAGGGTCCAGGCGGAACGAAAAAAGGGTGCTCGGGTGCAGGTAAGTCGCTGTCGCGTTCGCCATTGGGCGTGCGGGTGCCGTAGCAACCGCTGCCGCGGCCGATGCGACCGTCCTTCGACTTCAACACGAAGTGTATTGCATTGGGAGGCTTCAAGCCCAACGCGGCTCCTTGGCGGGAAAGAATGGCCTAGCCGAAAACCTCTTCTATTGACCCCAGATACCACCGCACCTCACTTCCATAACGCGATCCTCGCACACCTGGCGGCATAACCGGACAGCAGGGGATCCATTCAGGTCACCTTGACAATTATTTTCATTGTCATACTTTATTCAGCATGAGGACTACGATCATACTCGAGGACGAACTCGGGGAACGTCTGCGCAAGCAAGCACGGCAGGACGGCAAGAGCTTCAGCGCATTTTTGGCGGATGCCGGTCGGCGGGCGCTTGAATCGAGATCATCCCCGCGCAAAACGGCATTCGCACTGATCACTTTTCGTGGAGATGGCACTTTTGCGGGCATTGATTTGGATAAAACGAACGAGATCATCGCCACAGAGGATCGGACATTTTATGGCGATCCGGTGAAATGAAGCTCTGCGACGTCAATGTTCTGGTTTACGCGCATCGAGAAGAGTCGTTGCACCACGCAGATTATGCGGCCTTCCTGCGGAAACTGGCCGGAGGAGATTCCGCGTTCGGACTGTCCGAAGCGGTGCTGAGCGGCTTTGTCCGCATCGTGACAAATCCACGCGTTTTCAAGCACCCTACACCAACATCCCTTGCGCTTGATTTCTGCGCAGCACTTCGCGCCTGCCCACAGGCGGTGATTTTGCGTCCCGGGGAGCGCAACTGGACGATTTTCTCTGAGCTCTGCCGGTCGATTCCCGCGACAGGGAAATTGGTTGCCGATTCCTGGCACGCAGCACTGGCCATCGAGCACGGCTGCCATTGGATCTCGACCGATGGCGATTTTGCCCGATTTGCCCCATTAAACTGGTCTCACCCGCTAAAGGTCGGCCTCATGTGAGAACGGCGGGGCTTGAACGGACCGTGAAGCTCCGATCTCATCCGGGAAGGATTTCTGCCTGCTTAGTCGCTGGAAATAAATAAAGGGAGCAACCTCGCTTGTTCTTTGGGCCTCTGGCGGCGTGGGTTATCCCCCGTGCACCCTGGCTCTCTCCTTCGTCGAGTCTCAGTCACAGAGTGCTTGGGCTCTGCTCCTTCGTCGCGCCTGGCCAGAGGCCAAAACTCCT
>CAMASH010000098.1 GCA_945860745.1 Chthoniobacter flavus
AGTGTAGGCCGCCTTACAGATTGCATATTATAATGTTTCTGCTACTTTTCGTGCATGAGAGTAGCCCCGGCCATTATTCTGAGCATGCAAGAGCGTAAAAAATTGGAAGCCATGAAGCGTGGCCGGGCCACTTCGGTTCGCGCCAAGGAGCGGTCTGCCATAATCCTTCTGGCTGCCGATGGCCTCCAGAACAAAGAGATCGCAGAGCGCTTGGGCGAAGATGTCATGAAGGTCGGGCGGTGGAGGCACCGGTATGCTCAGGGTGGGCTTGCGGGCATTCTCAAAGATAAGTCCCGTCCGGGGCGCATTGCGCCGATTGCGGCATCGATCCGTTCCCGCATTGTGAAGATGACGCTCCAAGATACCCCTGTGGGAAGCACCCACTGGAGCCGGACTTCCATGTCGAAAGCCTCGGGAGTCAGTGCATCCAGCGTAGGACGTATCTGGTCGGCGCACGGACTGAAGCCCCATCGGGTGACCAGTTTCAAACTTTCCAACGACAAACAGTTTCAGGAAAAACTCGAAGACATCGTCGGTCTCTATCTCAACCCGCCAGAGCACGCGCTGATCTTCTCCTGCGATGAGAAAAGTCAGATTCAAGCTCTGGACAGGACTCAGCCGGGGCTTCCGCTGAAGAAGGGTCGTTGCCAAACGATGACTCATGATTACAAGCGCAATGGCACAACCTCGTTGTTCGCCGCTATGAATACCCTCAGCGGTCAAGTTATCGGCACCTGCATGAAAAAGCACCGCCACCAGGAATGGATTCGCTTTCTCAACCTGATCCGCAGCAATGTTCCCGAGGGAAAAGACATCCATATCATCTGCGACAATTATGCCACCCATAAGCACGAAAAGGTAAAAGCCTGGTTCAAGCGGAATCCGCGATTCCACGTCCACTTCACTCCGACTAGTGCTTCGTGGCTTAACATGGTCGAACGCTTCTTCCGCGATCTCACAGTCAACAGCCTTCGTCGCGGGGTCTTTCAAAGCGTAGGCGATGTCACCAGTGCCATCGCGGAGCACATCGACGCCCACAACGATGATCCTAAACCTTTCATCTGGACTGCTAAGGCGTCCGACATTCTGGAAAAAGTTACGCGAGGACGTCGCAGTCTTCATAATATCCAATCTGCTTGACGGACTACACTAGCCCTGGGTTGCGGAGCTACCCAGGGATCTCGAAGAAAAACAACGATCTGCCCTGCAAGGGCTGCATCCCAAAACGTCCTTAACTTAGTGCCATTCCCCCCTGACCCCTAGTTTCCCGATATCTGTTCTCTCCCTGAACAGGGGGCAAGAAATGCGAATCCGCCCGTCCCGTCCCGCAGCGGGGTTGCCCGGAAGCAAATTCCCCTTATACTGCCGCCATGTCTGGAAAGAAAAAGCGCGTGCTGGTGGGGATGAGCGGAGGGGTGGATTCCAGCGTGACCACCCATTTGCTCAAACAACAGGGCTACGACGTCGTCGGCGTGACCATGAAGGTCTGGCCGCAGGACTGCATTTCCCGGGCCGAGGACAAATGCTGCGGCCCGTCCGCCATCGCCGACGCCCGCGGCGTCGCCCACAAACTGGGCGTGCCCCACTACGTCGTGGATGAAGCCGACCAGTTCGAGAAACTCGTCATCAATTATTTCTCCAGCGAATACCGCGCCGGCCGCACCCCGAATCCCTGCGTGATGTGCAACGAACTGCTCAAATTCGGCAACCTCTGGACCAAGGCCGCCGCCCTCGGGGCCGAATACATCGCCACCGGCCACTACGCCATCATCGAACACCACGCGGACCACAGCGTCCTGCGCAAAGGCCGCGACGACCGCAAGGACCAGTCGTATTTTCTCTTCAGCCTCCGCCAGGAACAACTCGGCCGCGCCCTCACCCCGCTCGGCGGCATGACCAAACCCGAAATCCGCGCCATCGCCCGCGAACTCGGCCTCAAGGTCGCCGACAAGGTGGACAGCCAGGAAATCTGCTTCGTCCCCGGCAACGACTACAAAGCCTTCCTCCGCTCGCATCTCGGCGAGGAGGAGTTCCACCGCGGCGGCATCTACGACACCGAGGGAAAATATTTAGCCGATCACGAAGGCATCGAAATGTTCACCATCGGCCAGCGCAAAGGCCTGCCCGGCGGTTCGCCTAAGCCCCTCTACGTCGTGGACATCGACCCCGAAACCTCCCGCGTCATCGTCGGCGGCGAAGAGGATCTCATTTGCGAAGAATTCGAAGTGGATCGTGTGAATTGGCACGTGCCCGAGGACGAAATCCCGGAAACGCTCAGCGTCAAAATCCGCTACGCCCACCCCGGCACCGAGGCCACGGTCGAGCCCCTGGAGAAACACCGCGCCCGCATCCGCCTCCACACCCCGCAACGCGCCGTCACCCCCGGCCAGGCCTCGGTGTTCTACGATGGCGACCGCGTCATCGGCGGCGGCTGGATCGTGCGCAAAGCCGCCTTGAAAATTGGAGACCGGCCCACCCTTGCCGCCGCGCGATAATTTGCTCCGCCTCGTCCTCACCACCTTCGCCAGCCCGGAGGACGCCGAGAAAATCGTCCGTCTCCTCGTGGCGGAAAAACTCGCCGCCTGCGGCACCATCTTCCCCGGGGTCCGTTCGATCTATCTTTGGGAGGGAAAAATCGCGGACAGCCAGGAAGCCGGCGTGCTCTTGAAGACCACTGTCGAACAATTTCCCGCCTTGGAAAAAAGACTCCAGGCCCTTCATCCCTACGAGACCCCGGAGATCATTGCGATTGATCCGGCCTCGGTTTCCGACGCCTACGCCCAATGGGTGAAAGCGGCCTGCCTTTAAAAAAAATCCATCTGCCGGGGATCATCTTGCGGTATCGGACGCGGCGGGCGCGACTTCTTCGGGCTGTCCACCTTGGTCGCCAGGGCGTCCAGGGCGGCGGTGAGGCGGGCCAGTTCCGCCCCGGCGCGCTTTCGGTCTGCTTCCAATCCCTGGCGGCGCTGCTTTTCGAGTCCGGGCAGTTCTTCTGTCCGGGCGGAAAAATTCCAGGCGGTCTGGTTGCGGGCCTGGCGGATTTGCTTTTTCAAACCCTGCAGCGCGCTGTGGAGATCGCGGGCGAGGCGGTGCAACATGTGAACCGGGAGCGTCGTCGAGGCCCCATGCAGGCCCATCTCGATCCGCGCCGCCACCGCCTCAAGGCGCTCAAGGTCGCGGCTCTGATAGGCCGATTGAACCTCGTGCCAGAGCTCGCGTTCGCGCCAGCCATGATTCGGATTCGTGTCGGGATGCAACTGGCGGGCCAGTTGACGGTAGAGCACCTTGATGCGCTCATCTTCCGGCCTCGGCGGCGGAGCAAACTTGGCGGGACCTTTCCGGGGCGGCGGTTCGGGGCGGGGGCCACCGGGGCGTTCCCGGGCTAAAACCTCGTCCAGATCCGGGGCGGGATTTCCCGTCATGGCCTCGAACAGCATGGCGATTTCCTCGTAGGACGCGCGAAAACTCCGTTTCCCGGCGGCGGACAGCCGGTCATATTCCTGAAAATCGAAATCGGGCGGAAGGTTGCTGGCGCCGAACATCTTCTCCCCCCGGCCCTCATCATCGGCGGCATCCTCCCCCCCGGACGGCTCGGCATCTTCCCCCTCGAACTGGGCCGGGTTGGTCAGGCGGGCCATAACGGTGCGGTAGGCCGCTTTCCTGCTGCAGTTGGAGAAAAAGGCCTCTTCCTCCACCGCCTGGAGAAGGTGCTGCTTTTCGGCCAGGGCGGATTCGATCTCGCGAATTTCCGAAAGCAGGGGACCAAACACCGTCGCTTCCCAACGATGAAATTCCGGCCGGTCGCGGGTTTCAAACACCTCGATGTCACCGCGCAGGCGGATCACATTTTTTTCGATCTTCTGATACTCATGAAGCGCCCTCCGCCGGATCGGTTCATTGTCAATCACCAGCAGGAACCACGAACGGGGAGAACGGGGCGCGGTTTTCTTGCGGAGTTTTTGTTTTTTCCGACGCATCGGGGGTTTTTAAATGCGCCCCGCAAAAAGCTCAACTCCAGGACGAAATTTTTTCACACCGTCCGTTGGGAGTTGGACCGGGCGGTAAGATGCCGATAGATTGCCGCCATGCCGGACAACAACAAATCCTTCTGGCTCCGCTGCGCCCGCCGCGAAGCGCGGCGTTTCAACTTCGGCTGGTGGGTGCAGATGTTTCTCCCCTGGATCATCGCGGCTGGAGTCCTCGCCGCCATCGGCGTGCTGGCCCTGCGCAGCGCCAATCAGCCCGCGACACCGGCCGCCCTTGCCGCTACAGGAATCATTCTGACCGGCACCATCGCCGCCTTGATCATTGCCCGGAAAAAATTCCTCACCCGCACCGAAGCCCTCACCCGCCTCGACGCCGATCTCTCGCTCAAAAACCGCCTCACCGCCGCCGCCACAGGCGTCGGCGATTGGCCCGCCGCACGCCCGGACGCCGCCCTCTCCCTGCGCTGGAGATGGACCTCCCTGCTCTGGCCGCCCGCGCTCTCCCTCCTCGTCGCCGCCGCCGCCTTTCTCATTCCTCTGCCCGAGGACACGGCCCGAACCACTAAGGCCGCCGCCGAACCGCCCTCCTGGACCGCGACCCAGGAAAAACTCGACGCTCTGCGCCAGGACGAGATCGTCCAGCAGGAATCGCTCGAAGAGTTGCAAAAATCTCTCGACGGCCTGCGCCAGCAACCCTCCGACCAATGGTTCCGCCACGAGAGTCTCGAAGCCGGAGATCACCTGCAAACCCAACTCGACCAGTCCCTCACTGACCTGCAAAAAAACCTCGAGCAAGCCCTTGGGGCTTTGGAAGCTTCGCGTCAGATCGAGCAAAGCCAGCTCCAGGCCCTCGGTCAGCCCCTCGACGACGCCTTCAAGCAAGCCCTGCAAGGCCTGGAGCTCGGCAAACTCCCTCTCAACGAGCAGATGCTCGCCCAGCTCAAAACCCTCGACCCCTCCAAAATCCGTCAGCTCTCCGCCGAAGAATGGAAAAAACTTTCCGAGAAAATGAAAGCCGGCATCGGCACCTGCTCCCGCGGTTTTTGCCAGGGCGACAAAGCCGGCGACGCCCTCCTCGCCTTGATCCTCAGCCCGCAAGGCGGCGGCGCGAGCCGTGGACCCGGCACCGCACCCCTCGCCCTCAAGCCGAACGAAACCCAACTCGGCACCACCCACACCGAAGCGGTCAAAAACGACGACCTTTCCAACGCCGCCATCGGCGACCTCATGGGCCTCGGCACCACCAAACCCAAGGTGGACGAAAAGGCCGTGTCCGGCCCCCAATCCGGTGGCGCCATGTCCTCCAACGGCAGCGGCGGCGAAGCCGTCTGGCAGCAGGGTGCAACTCCGGCGGAACAGGAAGCCCTCCAGCGCTTTTTCAAATAGCAATTCAGGACGCCGCAAGCGCGTCTTCGAGTGATTGCGTGAGACGCGGAGCGGCGGCGCGAAGTTTTTTATCTTCGGTGATCAGTCTGAGCCCCAAGCTGGCAGCCACAGCAAGAAACCTGGCATCGTAAGCGGAGACGCGGTGCCGAACCGCCAGCTCCAAAACCGCCCCATGGGGCGCGGAGATGAAGTCCGAAGCCAGTAACGCCTCGGCCTCTTCCATGCAATCGAGAGCCTGGCGAAGGGTCAGGTGCCCCGCCTTCTCATAAGTCGCCAACACATTGCCCAACTCCACCAAGGCAAACGGTTCGGTATGCCAGAGGGGATCGCGTGTGCGTAAAGCCTGCACCTGGCCGGTCAGTGCTCCCTGAACCAGGTAGGGGACGATGATGTTCGTATCAACGGCCAGCATGGAATGCCCTTCTAGTCGCGGCCCCCGGCAATGGCGGCCTCGATATCTTCGGTCGTGGGAAGGAATCCGCCTCGCAGTTTCAAGGGACGCCGCCCTCCCGGCGGCTTGGAAGGAACCAATCCCCGCTGGATGATCTCGACGAAGGTGTCCTTGAGTTTCTGGTTGTTCTCTGCGGCTCGAATTTTCACCCGCCGCATCAAATCGTCCGGAAGTTCAAGCGTCGTCTTCATTCTCCCATATTTCCATAAAAGTGGTTTTTGGTCAATTATGGTGTTCTTCCCGGCAGCAACGTCGCCGCGTTCGTGAGAACGTGGCCGGAGATATGTGCCTCTGAATCCGGCCCGGGTGGGATTGGTGAAGAAAATGTGCAGAAAAAGCCTTCAGCTTCGAACCACGATTCATGCTGGAAATGATTCCCCTGTTTTGAGTGATCGTGTCTGTGCCATTGGAATGGAATTTCCCGCAGAAGCTTGACAATCCGCGATGGGTGAACTTGCTTGCTGCTGATGAAACCCTTCGGACGCCTGGCCTGCCTTGTCGCGATCCTGGGGCTGTTTTTCCAATTTGTTGAAGCCGGCCCGGCGCTGGCCATGGGAGATTCCGACCACGCTGTGGCAGCGGCTGGCGCTGGAGATTGCGACGGTTCTCATTGCCCAAAAGAGCCATTGCATGACCACTGCTGCTCTTTTTGCGGTCACTTTTTCACGGCCGTCCCCGATTCTCCCGAAGGCTTTCGTGTCAGCCGTCCCGTGACGGCTTCGTTCCAGGCCGTGGGCCAGGAATCTGCGCCGGAAGGTTTTCCCGCCGGGCTTTTTATTCCTCCCCGGTTGTCCTGATTGACGGCCCGTTGCGGGCTGTTTCCTCACGCAGGCTCTTCGCCTGTCCGACCCATTCGCGAGTACGGAAAATCCCTGCCCGCGTTTCCCAAAACTCCATTCAGGACACCCTTAAAATCATGGCTTTTCCAACATTTCCTATTCCAATTCGCGGGCTTTTGAGCCCGTTCAAATTCATCCCGGCCGTCCTTGCGGTGACGGCGCTTACCGCCTGTGCATCGCTTAAGCCGCCGGGCTCACCACTGCCCGTGGAAGTCCGCCAGTCCGGCAGCGGCCAGATCATGAGCTTTCGCGCCCATGAGTCATCCGACCGCCTGTATGTCGTTGGCATTGCCAGAAAACATCGTCTCAGCAATGCCGCCCATGTGGATATTCAGTTGATCGGATCGTCTGGAGCAATCCTCGCGGAGGACCAAAACGACATCAATCCGGCCCACCCCGCTCACGGAGGAGGCAAACTTTTCAGGGATTCGTATGTCGTCAGCTTCCCGTTGCGCACGGCGCGTCAGGCGGTAAAAATCCGCGTCATCTATCACCGCTCTCCCCACCCACACTCCTGATGCCACACTCTCTGTTGAGGATAGGCACCCTGCTGACCCTCTCGGCGGCCTGCGCCTCCGCCGAGCTTGTCCTGACTGCGGATTCCGCCGTGCGGCTGGCCCGGGAAAAAAATCCCGAGCTCCGGGCCGCGCGAACGCTCGTCGCGGAAGCGGAGGGCCGCGCCCGCCGGACGGGACGCCTGACGAATCCGGAACTGGAGGCCGAGGTGGCCGGAGGGCAGGATTTCGAAGGACGGGTTGCCGTCGGGCTGACCCAGCGTTTCCCGCTCAGCGCGCGCTTGCGGCTGGAGCGCAATCTCTCCGCCCTGGACATTGCCCGGGCGCGGCTGGAAGTGCGGCAAAAAGAACTTCAACTAGCTCTGGCGGCCCGCGCGGCGTTTTACGAGCTGGCCAGCATCCGCGAAGCCGTCTCGCTGGCGGGCCGGCAGGTCGACGCGGCTAAAAAAATTGCCGAATCCCTCCAAGGCAGCGCGACCGAGGGATTCACCTCCCGTCTCGATGCCGGACAGGCTGCTCTGGCCGGAGAAGGCTTTGTCGCCGCCCGGGAAGCGCTCCGCGCCGAGGAGGCCCTGGCCGCAGGCCGCCTGGCCACTTTGTTGGGACGGAAGGATGACACCCCATTTTTGATCAAGGACTCGCTGGCCCTGCCGGAAATGCTGCCGGCCAATCGTTCCCTCGGTTTTCGCCCCGACTTAGCACTGGCGGAAATGGCCGTGCAAGCGGGCGCGGCCGATGTTTCTCTCGCCCAGGCCTCGCGTTGGGAGGATGTCGGCGTCGGGGTGTTTGTGGAAGGCGAGCGCTTCCGCGACGAACCCGAGGGTATCGCGCCCGAGGCCCTCGTGGGTGTGCGCTTCAGTGTTCCGCTTCCGCTCTGGAAAAATGGCTCGGGGGCCATCGCGGAAAAACAAGCGGCGGCGGAACGCCAGAAGCAACTCCTGGAATCCCTGCGCCTCACCGCGCTGAATCAAGCCCTGGCCGCCCATCGGGCCATGGCCGCGCGATACCGCGCCGCCAGCCTGGCGGATACGCGGGTTCTTCCCTCCGCCCGCAAACAAGTGTCCGACAGCGAGGCCGCCTACCAGCGCGGCGAACTCGATCTGCCATCCCTCTTTCTTGCCCGCGAACGGCTGGCCACCTTTGAAACCGCCGCCCTCGAAGCCCGCAAAAAATTCCACCTCGCTCTTTCCGAATGGCTCACCGCCGTGGGCGAACCCGCCGCCACCCAACCATGAAAATCGCCTTCTCTCTTCTTTTCGTTCTCGCCTTCCCGCTCTTCGCCGCGGAACCCACCACCTCCGCCCGAAACGCCAACACGGTCATTCTCAACGAAACCGGCGTGAAAAACCTCCGCATCGAAACCGTGATGGTGGAGGAGGGCGACTTCGAGGAATCCGTCTTCGCGCTCGGCCGCATCGCTGTTTATCCCGGCCGCCGCGCCGCCATCAGCAGCCGCATCGCCGGGCGCGCCCTGGAGGTTTTCGTCAAACACGACCACCCGATCACCCGGGGCGAGGTCGCCCTCATCGTCGAAAGCCGTCAGCCGGGCAACCCCCCTCCGCGGGTCGAAATCACTGCCCCGATTTCCGGACTGGTCAGCGCCACCCACATCGTCACGGGCGAACCGGTCGAGCCGGACAAGGTGCTGGCCGAAATCCTGGATCTCTCCGAGGTCTATGCCCTCGCCCGCGTGCCCGAGCATCTGGCCGGGCAACTCCAGCCGGGCCTCAAGGCCCGTATCACGGTTCCGGCTGCCGGGAATCAGGTGTTCGAGGCCGACCTCGAACACCTCGGCGCTACCGCCGATGCCGACAGCGGCACGGTCGAAGCGGCTTTTCATGTCGAAAACCCCAAGCTCGAATTGCGTCCCGGCATGCGGGCGGAATTTTCCATCGTGCTCAAAAAACGCGCCGGCGTGATGAGCCTTCCTCGTTCCGCCCTCCAAGGCGACGCGGCCAACCGCTTCGTCTATGTGAAGGATTTCGACCTGCCCAATGCCTTCGTGAAAACGCCTGTCGTGGTCGGCGAAATCAACGACCGCAGCGTCGAGATTGTGAGCGGCCTGCTGCCCGCCGACGAGGTCGTCACCCATGGAGCCTACTCGCTCGCGTTCGCCGGAGGCGGCAGCGTTTCGCTCAAGGAAGCGCTCGACGCCGCCCATGGTCACGAACATGCCGAGGATGGATCGGAGCTTTCCGATGCCAAACCAGCGGTCGCTCCGACCGCTGCGGCCGAGCCCGGTCAAAGTCCGTTCTGGATGATGACCAGCCTGGTTCTTTTTATCGCCTGGCTGGTCACGATCTTCCGCAAGAAGGGGGCCTCCCGTGCTTAATCGCCTCATTCAATGGTCGCTGGCGAACCGGCCCATCGTCATCGGCGTCGCCCTCATTCTACTCACCCTCGGCGTCACCACCGCCCTGCGTCTCCCGGTCGAAGTTCTTCCCGACCTGACCAAGCCCACCGTCGTCATCCTGACCGAGGCTCCCGGCCTCGCGCCGGAGGAGGTCGAAATCCGCGTCACCCAGCCCCTCGAAAGCGCCCTGATGGGCGTCGCCGGCCTGACCCGCCTGCGGTCGAATTCCGATGTCTCGCTCTCCCTCGTTTATGCCGAATTCGACTGGGGCAGCGACATCTATAAAAACCGCATCCTCGTGCAGGAGCGCCTGCAGACCGCCCGCGAGCAATTGCCCGCAGGCGTCCAGCCTTTCCTCACTCCCGTCGCCTCGCTCATGGGCGAAATCCTCCTCGTAGGCGTGCGCTCCACCATCAAGGAAGGTGAACCCGGTTCCCTCCCGCCCGGCGAAGTTCGCGCCCTGGCCGACTGGACCATCAAACGCCGCCTGCAAAGCATCTCCGGCCTCGCCGAGGTCCTCAACATGGGCGGCGGCATCAAACAGATCGAAATCCAGCCCGACCCTTCCCGCATGCAGGCCCATGGCGTCAGCTTCGACGAACTCGCCGCCACCGCCGCCGCCGCCGCCAACACCACCACCGGCGGCTTCCTCACCTCCGGCCCCACCGAGATCATGATCCGCCATCTCGCCATGACCACCGACCTCGCCGCCCTCGGCCGCACGGTCATCAAAATGGTCGGCGACCGCCCCATCCTCCTCTCCGATGTGGCCGCCGTGGCCTGGGGCATCGAACCCATGCGTGGCGACGCCACCGTGAGCAAGGCTCCGGAAAAAACGCCCACCTACGGCGTCATCATGTCCGTGACAAAATCCCCCGGCTTCGACACCCGCGCCCTCACCCGGGAGATCAAAGAGGCCCTTGACGAACTCGCGCCCAGCCTGCCCAGAGGCGTCGAAACCGTCGTGCTCTTTCAGCAAAAGGATTTCATCGACAACGCTATGGGCAACCTCCGGAGCGCCATCATCGAAGCCGCCGTGATGGTGGCCCTGGTTCTCTTTGTGTTCCTGCTCAATTTCCGCACCACGTTCATCACCCTCATGGCCATGCCCATGAGTTTTGCCATCACTTTGCTCAGCTTCCAATGGCTCGGCGTTTCGGTGAATTCCATGACCCTGGGCGGCCTCGCCGTCGCCATCGGCATGGTCGTCGATGATGCCATCGTGGATGTGGAAAACGTTTTTCGCCGTCTGCGGGAATGGAAGCGAAGCGAACAGAGGCTGCCGCAGGCCGCCCGAAGGGAGAACGAAGCGAATCAAATCGCCGCCCTGCCCGAACCGCAGGAAAGACTCCATGTCATCGCCCGCGCGTCCGGCGAAGTCCGCGGTTCCATCCTCTACGCCACCGTGCTCATCGTGCTGGTCTTCCTCCCGCTCCTCGGACTCACCGGGGTCGAAGGCAAACTTTTCGCCCCCATTGCCATCGCGACCATCATCAGCATGATCGCCTCGTTCGTTGTCTCCCTCACCCTCATCCCGGTCCTCTGCTCCTTTCTGCTTCATCCGAAAGCCGGTCACGAACACCCCGACGGCTGGCTCGTGCGCACCATGAAGCGCCTCCTGCGCCACACCGCCCTGCGACTCGCCTTTGACCTGCCCTATCCCGTGCTGGCCGTCGTCCTCGTCGGTGTGCTGGCCGCCTTCTCCCTCTATGCCAGCATGGGCAAGGATTTCCTGCCTTCGTTCAAAGAGGAAACCGCCCTCATCGCCGCCACTTCCGCCCCCGGCACCGCGCTCGAGCAAATGAACCGGATCTCCGACGTGATTGAGGAACAGATCCTCGCCGTCCCCGAGGTTTCCCAAGTCGGCCGCCGCCTCGGCCGCGCCGAACGCGGCGACCACGTCGTCCCTGTTTCCACCGCCGAATTCGATGTGGACTTCCGCCAGGGGAAGGAAACGAAGAGCCGCCCCCGCGCAGAAATCCTCGCCGATCTCAAGGCTCGCCTCCAATCCATTCCCGGTATTTTTGCCGTCGTCAGCGGCCCGCTGGCCGACCGCATCGGCCACATGCTCAGCGGCGTCTCCGCTCCCGTGGCCATCAAGGTCTTCGGCCCCGACCTCGACACCCTGCGCCGTATCGGCTCCGAGGTGCAGGCCTTGGCCAAAACGATCCCCGGCTTCGAGGACGCCAAGCTCGACCAGCAATCCTCCATTCCGCAACTCCGCATCGAAGCCGACCGCGACCGCGCCTCCGCCTACGGCATCACCCCGGGGATTCTCAACGAAAAACTCAGCGCCCTCATCGGCGGAAAATCCGTGGCCGAACTCCGCGAAGGCCAGCGCGCCATCTCTCTCGTCCTGCGCCTGCCCGTGGCCTGGCGCGATTCCCCCGAAAAGATCGCCCAGCTTCCCATCGCAACCGGCGGCGGGAGTTTCCTCCCTCTGCACGCCATCGCCGACGTGCGCGAAGCCAGGGGGCCCAACGTCATCTTCCGCGAAAATGGCCAGCGCCGCTTCACCATCGCCATCAAGCCCACCGTCCGCGCTGTGGGCGCCCGCGTCGCCGAACTCGAAAAAATGGTGGCCGACCAGGTTCAACTCCCCGAGGGCTACTTCGTGACCTACGAAGGGGAATTCCAAGCCCAGCAGGATGCCACCCGGCGCATTCTCATGCTCAGCGCCGCCGTCTTCCTCATCATCGTCTTCCTGCTCTACGGCTATTTCCAGAGCCTCTCGCTTGCCCTGCAGGTGCTGCTCAATATTCCCCTCGCTCTCGTCGGCGGACTTGTCCTGACCTGGCTGCTGATTGATAATATCAGCATCGCCACCCTCGTCGGTTTCATCGCCGTCGGCGGCATCGCCGCGCGCAATGGCATCATGATGCTCTCCCACTACCTCCACCTGATGAAACATGAAGGCGAAGGTTTCACCCGCCAGATGGTCGAGCGAGGCACTCTTGAACGCATGGTCCCCGTCCTTATGACCGCCCTCGCCGCCGGCATCGCCTTGATTCCCTTTGTCCTGGCCGGCGACCAGCCCGGCAAGGAGATCCTCCACCCCGTCGCCGTCGTCATTGTCGGTGGCCTCGTCTCTTCCACCCTGCTCGACTTCCTCATCACCCCGCTGATCTTTTACACCTTCGGCCGCCAGGCCGCCACCGGCGCCCTCGCCCGCAACGCCGCCGCCGCCCAATAACCAAAACAGACAAAACCCAAACAAACATGAAAACGCCCATCCTCACCCTCATCGCCACCCTTGCCCTCGCCCTCCCTGCCTACACCGGCAATAACCATAGCCATGAGAAAAAAGTCGCCGGTCCCAACGGCGGCCGCATCATGAAAGCCATCGTTCCTCAGGCCGAGTTTTTCGTGACAAGCGACCGCAAGGTCCAGATCACCTTTCTCAGCGAAGACGGCAAAGCCATCGCACCCGCCGCGCAATCCGTCACTGTGACGGCCGGCGAGCGTTCCGCCCCGACCAAGCTGACCTTCGTGAAGTCCGGCGACACTCTTATTTCCGAACAACCCCTGCCCGACGGCAATGACTTTCCCACCGTGGTGCAGATCAAGGTCACGCCCGAGGCCAAGGCGGTCGCGGTGAAGTTCAACCTCAATCTCTCCGAATGCCCCGGCTGCAAGCTCAAGGAATACGCCTGCATCTGCTCGCACTAGCAATACACTGTGGTCCGGGTGCAGGACAAAAATCTTCCAGGAATCCCCGAAGGGGATCAATCCGACAGCCCAAGGTTGCGAAGAATGAGCTACCTTGGGTATCGACAGGAGAATAGAACCAACCCTGAATGGGTTGCATCGGGCGAGGAACACAACCCATTCAGG
>CAMASH010000099.1 GCA_945860745.1 Chthoniobacter flavus
AAATATGTCCCGTCCTCTCCGTCCACCGGGATCGCTTTGTAACGTCCTTGGAACAAATGGCCCCGCGACCGGTGCTTCACGTTGTGCCGGATTGTGTAGGTGGACTGCAGCCACTGCATCCCGGTCGAAAGGTTCGGCTCCGGGGTTTCAAGGAGCATGTGGTAATGGTAGCCCATCAAAACGTAGGAACGCACCCGCCAGCCGGTCCGCTCGCAGGCCTGCCCAGCGTCTTGAAAAACAGTTCGCGATCCCCGCGATCCATCACGTGGTAAACAGCCCAAGCATATTCCACTCGCGGTTTTCTTGGCATAGGAGCAGGTCCGCGGAAAATGCCATGAATGTCAATAGGCAAGGCCTGACCCCTTCTGTGACCCCTTCTGGACCCTTCTGCGGCGTGTTCCAACGGAATGCGCCTTTGCACCGCTGGGGGTGATTTATGGCTTCATCCCATTTGGGATTCCGACTCAGCTCAGGACCCGGACATCCAGGCCCGCCACTTGGCGGAAATGGGCCTCGTCGGCAGGTCCCACCACGACGCCGAATCCTATGGCGCGGGCAGTGGCGGCTACGGCGATGTCGTTTTGAGGGATGAGGCGGCCATCGCGCGAAAGCTCGGAAAAGATGTCGGCATAGTGCTCGGAGATGAGGGGCGTGAAGTCCTCAATGCCCGTGACTTTCCGAACCGCTTCGAGGCGTGCCAACCGCCGGGCTGCACGAGAGGCGTCTGCCGCGAGGCGAACTCCGACCAGAGCCTCGGCCCAGACAATGGCGGGAAGGGCGTAGGTTTCATCGGGTTCCAGCGCAAGCGGGGAGTTGGCACCCATGGCTCGCTCCAAAGCGACCAATGCCGATGTGTCAAGAATCAGGCCCATGGGTTCTCCGGGACGCGATCCATGCTGTTCACACGCTCAAGATCATCCGCGAAATCCGGATCGTGCGGCAGACGTGCAAGTGACTGCATGATCTCCGCGCCTTTCGCCCGGTCACCCGGACGCACCGGCACCAAGCGGGCCAACGGCCTGTCGCTCTTGGTGAGGAGAAAACTCTCTCCCGCATGTTTCACTCTCGCTAAGAAATCGCCCAAATGGCGAGCCGCCTCCGTCGAAGTGATCGTTGTTTCCATACGGATATATGTAAAATACAATATTCCGCATTTCAAGAAGAAGCTGTTCTGCTCTCACACCAATCGCCGTCACTCACGATTCACACGGCACGGAAGTCTGGGCGGAGCGATGGTCTTGCCGAGTCTAACGTGCCAGCAAGGGAAGCGGATCAGCTTCCTCCATGGCAAAGGGCAGCAATCCGCCGGTCAGATAGGACGTGAAATATCTTCCGGCCCGGAGGTGCCCGGGCGACACGTCTCCCGCGAGGAAGCGAAGGCGGCGAGAATTTTTATACTCTCAGACAAGGTCGGTGAGCTGCGTAGCCTGGGGAGGGAGAGGCAGCAAGTCATCAAGAGATACGGGTTGACCCGTAATCATGGAAAGATTTCCGGCGGCCCCGATGAGAAGGGAGGCCGCCCCCTGCTCATGGCCGGCACTGCGCTTGAGAGGATCGGCCGGGGGATGCGGGGAGAACATCTGCTCTTGAATGAGAGGATCCCCGCCGCCATGCCCGCCCTCCGCTTTGGGAACGTCCACCAAGCAGGGTTCGGAAAAGTGTTTTTGGAGTTGGAGATGCACGGTCGCCTCCTCATCCCCGTGGATGATTTTGCTGGCTCCCGTGATGATATGAGAGCCATGCTTTTCCGTATAGACAATCCGTCCTTTGTCGCCGGAGATGGCGGCGCGAAACCCTTCTTCCGGGCAGTAGGCGTTTAGGGAGTAGGAGACCATCTCGCCCGTGCGGTATTTGATGAGCAGGCTCATGGAGTCTTCGATGTCGATGTCCTCGCGGAAAACATTCTGATCGCGAATGTAGCCGGAATCCGCCTCGGCGTTTTGGTAAAGCGCCCGCATGGTGGGATCAGCGCCAAGATCGAGCCGGAAGGGATCGTTCTCCGCCTCGGCCACCCCGGTGTAGCGGGGATATTTGGTGAGCGGTGCATCTCCCCGGGCGAGGGCATTCTTTTTCCCGTAAAAAACCAAATCGCCCAGCGCGGAGACGGTAGAGGGAATGGCATTCATCCACCAATTGAGCAGATCAAAGTGGTGGGTGGCCTTGTGGAGGAGTAGGCCGCCGGAAAATTCCTTCCGGCTGTGCCAGCGGCGGAAGTAATCGGCTCCATGTGAGGTGTTGAGCATATACTCGAAATTGATATGCCTCACCCGTCCTATGGCTCCCCCGGCAATCAGTTCGCGGACTTTCCCGACGCCGGGAGACCAACGCATGTTAAAGATCGTGCGCACCTTGCGTCCGCTTTTTTGCACCGCCTCGAAAATCTGACGGCATTTTCCGGCATCAATGGTGAGCGGTTTTTCCGAGATGACGTCCGCGCCGGATTCGAGGCTTTTGACGATGAATTCATGATGCAGATAATCGGGCGTGCAGACCATGACCACTTCGGGCCTTGTTTCGCGCAGCATGAGATCGAAGTCGCCGTAATCCGGGACGGGGCCGATCTGGTATTCCTGGCTGAGGCGTTGCTGGTGAAACCGCCGCCGGGTGGGGCTCGTGTCACAAAGCCCCACCAACTGGCAGCTATCGCGATAGAGTCCGGCAATCGGATCGAGGAAGATGGGGGAACGTCCTCCGGTGCCTACCAGCGCGAAGGTTTTTTTGGTCAGGGTGGAGGGTTTTGTCATGGTATTCATTGGTCAAGGGATAGAATGGATCTGGAAAAAAGCAGGAGACGTCCGGCCGGCTCAGGGTGCTTGGAAGTTGTCCGGCCCGCCGTATCGAATCCACATGGCCTTAAGACGCCAGAAGGCCAGGGCGGCGAGAAGAAGAAAAACCGTCTGCCAAAGATAAACATAGCGATAGTTATTATTCATCAGATCAAAGAACTTTCCGCAAATCGGACTCATCAGCATCACCCCCAGGAAGCTGGTCACCAATCCCATCGCGGTGGTCAGTTGTGCATACTTCGCGGTCGGAAGCGCGTTGGCCACGTAGGCGGAATAGGAAACTCCGAAGAAGTAAGCCGCGATGTTGGTGAGAAAAGTCCAGATCACGAATGACGGCGTGTTGGGGATGAAGAGAAAGCAGGCCAGATTTCCCGCCGCGGAGATTAAGACGGCATAGACGATGACTTTTTGAGATTTCCAGCGATCAATCATGCTGCCAAAGAAATAGCTGGCGGGGATGACCAAAACGGTCACCCAGGCGCGCACCTTGCCGAGAGTGTCCAGATCCATGTTGAGCGTTTCTCGCATAAAGAGCACCGCAAACAAGCTGCCAGCCAAGGCGGGCCAACCATAAAGGAGACTCGCCCCATAAATCCAGAGATAGTAGGGTTTGCTGAAGCAGGTGATGAGGAAATCGCGGGCCGCCACCAGAAACGGTTCTCTGACCACTTTTTCCACCGGGGGAGGCAACGGTTGCTCCCGCACTTTCCAGCAGATTATGCCAAAGCTTGGGACGGCTCGATCTGGAACCTCTCCCTTCCTCCTGTGGGCTTGGTGGCATTGCCCGGAAGGCGGCGGGCTTCTCCCGGCGGATGGCGGACAGCCCGTTGCCTGGGCCAACGGAGAACGGCCCGAAGAAGTCAAGCTGGCGGGCGGAGCGAATCGGACCTGGCCTGTCGAGGGAAACGAAGCGCGGGAAATCATCTACTTGGCGCGGGACGGTGCGCGCCTTTTCCTCGACAACAAGCAAGTGATCGAATGCCCGGCCGGACTGCCCTATGTTCCCGCCACTCACCGCGGCCCGGAGGGATCTCGCGTCCGGGTTACGCTAGGAGCCGGCTCACACGAGATTCGTCTCTAACTGAACAGCCACGATCCCCGGCAGGACGCCTCTGTCATTCTCGCCTATCCGAATTTTCACATCTGCCCTTGGACGAAGGAAGAGCCTTCAAACGGCGCCGTCCTCTGAGGTGAACAATCGCTTGAGCCGGGGTTGAGCCATCATTTCCCGTAGCGACGGCGGCTCCGCAAGCGTGCAGCGGGTGTGCCTCTCCGAGAGCCGACTCGCCCGCGAGGGAGCGGAGCACGACCGGCTACACGCGGCACCGCACCGCGGGTGATCGTAGCGCCTTGGCGTCAGGCGTTTCGTCGCCGCGCGAGCAACCACATGCCCGCCGCCGCGAGGCCGAAGGCGAGATGCGTGGACGGTTCGGGCACGGCGGTGATGGTGGCGCCATGCAGGCCGTTATCGACGTTGACGCCCGCCTGGGCGTTGTAGCCGGAGTAGCCGGAGATGAAGCCCGTCGCGCTGTTTTTGGTCGCGCTACTATTGAGCGACCACTTCACCGTGGCCGTGCTCTCACTGGCGATGCCGATCATGTAGACCGTGTTTGGCGCCAGGGCCCAGTTGAGGTTGGTGAAGTCGTAGAATGTGAACGTCGTGTCGTTCAGGATCGAGTTGCTGAAGGTGGCGTCCGCAAGCGAACTGCCGGTCGCGAAGTAGCTGTTCGGCGTGCCCGTAGCCGCGTAGAGGTTGAGGGTGAAATTGGCGATGCTGAGACCGTTGCGGTTCATCTCGAGAGACGCCGACGTCAGGAGCGTGTTGGTGTCGGAGTTGAAAGACTGGCCGATGTAGACGCCGGAGTTATTCTTCGAACCAGAGGAGGTGGCGCCGGTGGTGTTCACCTCATAGACGTTGCTAGCGGAGGCGACGGTCGCGGCGAGGATGAGGGCGACGGTGGCGAATAGTTTTTCAACGGCAAGGCGGAGGGTGATTTCCATGCCCGGACGCTGCCGGATCGGGCCTTGGGTGTCAAGCTCCCGCCATTTTGTGATGCGGGGCGCGGCTCGCTAAAGTCCTTGAAGATGAGCATCCGGAGGCAATTCGCTGCCATTTTTCAGGGGGGGGGTAGCCGGAAAAGTGCAGGAAAACTGCAAGGGCTCATTTTTCTCGCCGTTGAATTTCCGCGTAAGCCCCTGATAGTCAGGGGTAAAAAGTGCAGCCGAAGGGAGTCGAACCCCTAACCTTCTGATCCGTAGTCAGATGCTCTATCCAATTGAGCTACGGCTGCCTTTGAGAGGGGAGTAATAAATCCTTCTTCCCTTCCGCCGTCAAACCGGTTTTTGAATATTCGCAGTGCTGGTGCGTCTAACCAACAATGAAACGGGACTCGGTTTTACTTTTCGCCATCGCCGCCGTGTTGGCCTTGGTCGTCTCTGCGCTGCCGGTTTCGAGCCGGGCCGGGGAGGGAAAGCCGGACGTGTCGAAAATTCATGGACGCATCCAGTTCGTCAGCAGTTTTCCGGACTACAAGGTTCAGGTGGTGAATAGCTTTGCGGATTTGAGAGTTCAGATCGTGGAAAGTTTTCCCGACAAGCCGGGCCGCTGGCAGATCGTGGAATCGTTTCCCGACTACAAGATTCAGTTGGTCAATGCGTTTCCGGATTTCACCGTGGAGTATGTGAAAAGCTTTCCGGGGGCGGACAAGTAGCCGTTCCCGGAGATCTCACGATTTCCGCTCCAGGGGGCTACTCGTGGCGCAGCGCCTTGACCGGATCGAGCCGGGCGGCGAACCACGCCGGCAGGAGCGCCGCCACCGAGCAAATGACGAAGGCGCTCACGCAGATGATGACGACGTCGGAAGGAACGACCTGGGCCGGGATCTGGCTGAACTGATAGACCGAACGGGGAAACACCTCGATGCCGAAGACGCTGGTCAGCAGTTGGCTGGCCTCATTGCGGTATTGGACGAGAAACATGCCGAGGGCCAGTCCGGTGATGTTTCCCAGGATGCCGACGAGACATCCCTGAATGAAAAAAACCAGCATGACCTGCGTGCTGCTGGCCCCCAGGGCTTTCAGGATGCCGATATCGCGGGTTTTTTCCGTGGTCACGGTGATCAGGGTGTTGGTGATGCAAAAAGCCGCGACGATCACGATGATCATCAAAATGATCAGCATCACATTCCGCTCTGTGCGAATGGCGTCGAACATCTGCCGGTTGAGGTCGATCCAACTCATGGCCGAGTTCGGAGGGTCAAGGGCGTTATTCAGCGCGTCGCGGATCACATCGGCCTTGAAGGGATCGGTCGTGCGGATGGCAATGCCATGGGCGGCGCCGCCGAGATTGTAAACCTCCTGGCCGATGTGCAAGGGCACCAGCAGGAACTCGCTGTCATAGAGATAGCGCCCGCTTTCAAAAATTCCCGTCACCTCCAGTTCGGTGGGCAGCAGCATTTGCTTGAGGTTCGGGACGGCGGACTTGTCGTCCTCCTTCTCGATCCGGTCGAGTTCCTTCAGCACCTCGTTGAGGTTGCCTGGGGAAAAGACCGTGATCTTGTCCCCCACGCCGGCCCCCAGGGTCCGGGCCAGATCGGAGCCCAGCACGGTTTTGGACCCGTCGAGGTCATACTCTCCCTCGATGAGGTATTCCTTGATCGGAATGACCTTTTCCTCCAGTTCGGGATCGATGCCGCGGATTTTCGGGGCCAGCCGGCGGTTTTGAAACTCCACCAGCACCGGTCCCTGCACGAAGGGCGCGGTCGCGAGGACCCCCGGCTGCTTTTCACATTCCCGCGCCACGTCCGGCCAGTCCTGCATGACCTCGGAATTTGTCACAACCAGATGAGCATCGAAACCGAGGACCTTGCGCTGCAATTCGAGTTCGAAGCCCTTCATCACCGCAATGACCAAGATCAAAACCGTGATGCCCAGCGTGACCCCGAGCACGGAGATGACCGTGATGACGGAGACGAACGTGCGCTTCGGCTTGAGATAGCGCAGGGCAAGGAAAAGACTGAAATTTCGGACGGACATGGCGGTTTACCGGTGCCAGAAGCGCGGGGAGCGTTTCAATCGCGCATAGATGAGCGAAGGCTCGTGACTTCCGGCGCCGGGAGATTCGTGCAGCCGGCGGATATAGGCAAACGCAATCGCATTCAAGGCCAGCAGGGCCAGAAAGTAGATGCTGTGCCGCTTCCAGTGGAAAACGCCCGTGACCGCCTCATAGGTCCCGATCACGTCCAGCGTGACTCCCCAGGCCACCGGAGCCGCCCCCAGTCCCAGGCTCGTGATGACAGTGAAGAGCGCGAAAAAGTGGTTGCGCCCCATTTCCGGCATCGTGGCCATGGTGATGCGGACATTGGCCAGGTTGAAGTTGGCTGAGGCCGCCCCCGCGAGGAAATTCAACGCGGCGATCAACCACAGGCGGCCCGGAACGATCCCGGCCGCGACCAGACACCATGCTCCGATCACAATAAAAAAGATCCCGGTGGCCACGCGCATCAACGGCTTGCTGCCAACCTGATCCACCACGCCGCCCACGAAAGGCAAAACAACCAGGGCTCCGATAAACGAAAAGGCCGAGAGATAAAGCACGGTGGCCACGTCGAAGTGGGACTCCTCCCGCAAATACTCGACCGTGAACACACCCAGGCTTCCGATCACGGCCATGTAGAGCACGTTGAAGATGAGTAACTCCCGGAAGGGCGGGTAGGCCAGCATCGCGCGCCAGGGCACCTTTTGGGAACTGCGGCGCACACTTTCCCCCGCGGCCACATCCGGGATTCGTTTGATAAAATACAAACTGAGCGTGCCGCCCACTGCGCTGATGAGAAAAACAAACGAATACTCCCAAGGATCGACCTGCCCGGTCATGACCACGGCCGAGGCCAGGAGGGAAACCAGGGACCCAGCGTACATAAAAATCTGATCCACGGAGAGAAAGCGCCCGCGGCTTTCCTCGGGAATCAAGGTGGTCATCCACGGCATCCAGGCGGTGGAGGAGATTCCCCGCAGCAAATTGAACACGAACAAAATCGCCAGCAACACCGCCATTTTCGAGGGGTTGTCGAGAAAGGCCATCACCGGCACAATCGCGGTCACGAAGATAAAGACCGTGCGGATCGACCATCCCATCAAGACAAACTCGCGGTAGCCATAGCGTTCGAGGTGCTGCGCCGCCGGCAGTTGAAAGACGGTCATCAGCGGGGTGAAGGACGCGATGATTCCCAGCACCGTCGAGGACGCCCCCAGCGATTTGGCAAATACAATGACCGGCGCTCCCATCATGATCTGGAACGACACGGCATTGAAGAGCTGAAACCAATGCGCGTGGAACGAACCGGGGAACGTTTTCATCAGGAGGAAAACGGGACGGAGGAAGGACGGATGACGAATGACGAAGCACCTTCAGTCCGGCGGAGATCTCCCAAGACTTCGTCGTTCGTCATTCGTCGTTCGTCATTCCTTTTTCCGCATGTGCGGAAAAAGAATCACATCGCGGATGCTTTCCGCCCCGGTCAGCATCATGACCAGGCGGTCGATGCCGATGCCGATGCCGCCTGCCGGGGGCATGCCGTACTCCAAGGCGTTTAAAAAATCCTCATCCACCTTCTGCGTCTCACCGCCGCTCTGCTGCTCCAGCCGCGCCCGTTGCACATCGGGGTCGTTCAACTCCGAATACCCCGGCGAGATTTCCTGGCCGTTGATGACGAGTTCATACACGTCCACCACCGAATCATCCTCCGCGTTCTGCCGGGCCAGCGGCACCAGTTCCTTCGGACAGTGGGTGACGAAAAGCGGGTCGATCGTTTTCTCCTCGATCAGTTTCTCGAACACATGCTGGGTCACCTCGAAGTCCGCCACGCAGTGGGAAATATCAAGGTGCAACGCGCCGCAGCGGGCCCGGCGTTGTTCGGACGTCAATTCGTACCAATCGGGCACGACCGAACGGATCAGATCGGCATAGCGCGTGCGCTTCCACGGACGCGAGAGGTTGATGGTTTTCCCCACCTGGCCCTCCGCGTCCTTGTGTTCAATCTGGAGTCCGCCGCAGACCGTCTCCGCCAGGTGACAGACCATTTCCTCCACCAATTCCGCCATTTGTTCGAAATCGGCAAAGGCCCAATAGGCCTCCAGCATGGTGAATTCCGGGTTATGACGCCGCGAGATGCCCTCGTTGCGGAAATTGCGGTTCAGTTCAAAGACCTTGGGAAAACCCGCCACCAACAGCCTTTTGAGGTACAACTCCGGCGCGATGCGCAGAAAGAGATCCATGCCCAGGGCATTGTGATGGGTCTGGAAGGGTTGGGCCGCCGCTCCGCCCGCCACCGCCTGCATCATCGGCGTCTCCACCTCGACGAAAGCCCGTTCTTCCAGAAACCGGCGGATCTCCCGCACGATGGCGATGCGTTTAAGGAAGGTCTCGCGCGATTTCTCATTGGCAATGAGGTCGAGATAGCGCTGGCGATATTTCGTTTCCGCGTGCTGAACCCCATGCCATTTGTCCGGCAGGGGACGGAGCGCCTTGGACAAAACCGTCAGGGATTTCACCCGGATGGTCGGCTCGCCCATTTTTGTGGTGAAGTATTCTCCCTCCACGCCGATCCAATCCCCCAGATCGAGTTGTTGAAAAATCCCGAACGCCTCTTCGCCCAGTTCCTTGGCGTGAAGGAAAATCTGCATGCGCCCGGTCAGATCCGAGAGATCCAGAAACTGGCTCTTGCCCATGTCGCGATGCGCGGTGATGCGGCCCGCCGCACGCACCGGTCCTCCTTCCGCGAAAGCCGCCCTGACCTCGCCGATTTTTCCGTCCGTCTCGAACCGTCCGCCGAAGGGATTCACCCCCGCGGCCCGCAAGGCCTCGAGCTTCTGCCGGCGGATGGCCAGCAACTCACTAATTGGTTCCATCCGCCGATGTGAGCAAGTCACAGCCTGCACGGCAAGCCGCATGACGCCGGGTGAGACCGGGCGTGCGGTCAGCGATTGAGATTGCAGACCGGTTTCCAGCGCAGCAGCAAATCGTTCGTCTCGGCGGTGCGCTCGAGCGCATCGAAGCTGCTCAGGTGCACAAAGAGGTGGGTGGCGCCGTTGAGATCGATGCAGCTTTTCTTGGAGTTGTTCGTGATGGCGGTATTCAAATTTGCCCCCTCGCCGATAAAAATCGGATTGAAGCGACCGGGGGAGATCTGCTTGGCCAGAATGAAATTGCCTGCCAGGTCCCCCTCGAAATTGGTGCCCCGGGGATAAAGCCAATAGGTGTACTCCGCGCCGGATTGGCCCTTCCAAATGATACTCTCTGGGTTCGTCATGTGTTGATCGGAGCGATATTGAAAGGCAATCCGGCGGTTAGACAATAAAATCCTGCCAGTCTTCTCTCCCTGCAGCCCGGAGGGATTTCCATGGCCTGGCGCGCGGGGGGAAGCGCGGGCGGTTCCGCTAACCCAGGGCTTGATCGACACCCCATTCGCTGACGAGGAGCGGGGGCTGCCCATCGAGGGCGGGGAGATAAAAGAAGGCGTAGGGTTTCCCTCCCGGCATCCAGCCCCGGACCTCGCGGATGACCTTCTCCTTCACCTTGGGATCTTTTTCCACATGGGAGAAATAGGTGGGGACCCGCGGTTCGGTGGCGGTTTTGCGGCGGGCCGGTGCGGAGGGTTTCTTCGGAGTCTCGGGCGTTTCGACGGTCCAGAGGCTGGCCGGCGCATTGAGGGAAAGGACCCCGGCGAGTTCCGCAGGTGACAGTTGGGTGTTGGGTCCGCGCCGGCGCTTCACTGCGGTGTAGCGCGCGATGTCGTTGAGAAAACCGACGACAATCTCAAAGTCGCCCTGCGCATAAGACCAGGCTTTTTCCCCGGGAAGGCCGAGGACATTGCGGGCCATGACGGGTTTGCCCAGCAGGCGGTCAAGTTCGGCTTTGGTGGAACCCAGGAGCATGAGAAACAGTGAAAAGGAAAATTTCGCAGGGAAGAAGAAAATTCCACGACCGCGTCCGGTGAGACCGACCAGGGATTCCCGGGGTGCCGGCGGCGGGACTCGAACCCGCACACCCCTTTCGGGATAACGGATTTTAAGTCCGTTGCGTCTGCCATTTCGCCACGCCGGCTCTACAGAGTCATATTGTATAAAATCTTGTCCTTTCGGTCGAAATTGGAAGTTGGCATCCCTTTTGTTCCCGATTTTAGGGCTGGTCCCCGCTAACGCAAACCACGTGCCATCATCGCTGACCTGCCGGCTGGCGTGACGGTTTCGAAATGGGACAAGGCTGGAACCGAACACATTCAAGGGAGGCTAGGCAAAAAGTTTACTGGAGGGAAGCGGCATTCGGTATGCTTCCGGACCGAAAAAGCGGCGAGGGAGTATCTTAAAGGTGATGCAGAAAATCCGAAGTCGAGGCGGAGGGCCCGGCGCGCAGCGCGTCGGGCTGCAAGGCCCACGACAAACCCGGAGCCGGAAGGTGGCATAGCCGTTCCGCGGATTAGCCCGAACCCAATTGACAGTGTCCCGCCAGGCGGGTCCGTCGCGGAGGGTCACAAGGCCGGCAGGGTGGCGCGGGGAGCCGGGCATTCATCCCCGTCGGCTTTTGCCAGACGGCGCCCGACCGCCCCGGGCGGCATTTTTGCCGATCAGGCGGTAGTCAGGTTTCGGCGGGATGGGCAAGGTCGAGGGTTCGACGCTCAGGGGAGGTGATTTCAGCAGCCGAGAAAATGGTGACGGGAACTCTCCACAAGAGGTTTCCGCTGAGAGCAGAATTTTCAAGTTTGCGGTCCTTCTTGATCGTGCGGGAGACTTAGCTGGCGAGGAAGGCAGAGGCGGAGTTGGGAGGGAACAACGAGGCCCGGTTTCCCGATGGCTTCCACCACGCCTTGGACGGACGTGTCGGGAAAGACGATGATGGCGTCCGGTTTCTCGGAATGGCTCCCGATGCGGCCCATCGCTTCGTTGCCGAATGCGCGGTTATCCTACAAACCGAAATGAACCACGGAGTTCACGGAGGGCAACCAGAAGAGGGACGGGGGTTTGCGAAATCACGCAAGGCCCAGGGAGGTCTCCCCCAAAAGGTGAGGGCCCATCAAGCCAGAGAAATCCTGTATCTTCTTCCCTCGCTGCGTATCCTCTGTGGTTAAATCCCATTTTCCCTTTGAGGGTTATTTCCAGATTTCCGAGGACGGGATCCATTCGGCGCGGGTGCGCAGACTGTATTCCGCGGCAAGGCAAATGACATCAAGGGCAAATCGCACTTCCTGCCGGCAGACTTCGGTCCCAAGTAGGCTTTCCTTCCAGAGAGTGGCCAGGGAGAAAAAACCGCGACAGTTTCCTGGAGCGGTTTTTCGAAGACTCTCGCTCGCCGGCTTACGCTGCTGAACCGGAAGGTGCAGCGCGGGCAAGACAAGCCGGGATCGTTTAGCCGTTGCGAACTGCGCCCCGGCGGCGATAGGCCAGAAGAGCTAGACCAGCCGCACCGAGCAGGGTGACGGTGCCGGGTTCTGGAACGGTTTGAGCCACGAGGAAACCACTTGACACAGCATTCTGGTCAGCTCCAGTAGGCGTGCCATACGTGTCACTCCCCGCAACGATGAGAGTATTGAAACCCGTCGCCGCTGCGGTGTAGGTATAAGAAACCACCGAGGCATTGTTGGTTGCAACATCCAGATTGTCGGCCAAGAGGACGGAACCCGCGATAACAGTTCCTTGACTGAAGGAGCTGGCCAATCCACCGAAGAACGCGACATCACCCGGCCGTCCGCCAATGGATCCAGGGCTGATAATCGAGAAAACGGTATACTGATTCCCTGCTGTGACTGCGTATGCGAATTGCCCGAATGAACCATATGAGATTTGGCCGTTTACTGCGATCATCGCGAGATCGTTAGCGGTCGACCCCCAGCCTACTGGACTAAACCCGGGACCCGTTCGATTCAAGTTCGATAGAACGACATTTCCACCGTAGCCAGTGAAGGTGAAAAGATTGATCGGTGCCGCGATGAAGTTTACGCCTTGAATGGTTTCGGCCGTCGGACTCAAGCCTTGGTTGATGGCATAGATGACGTTCAGACCGGTGAGGTCCAAGCCTTCATCGCTATCTCCGCCAGTCAAGGCGGTGATCGTCGTCTGTGCCGAAGCCGGGGAGCCGATGGCGAGTGCGGCAGCGCAGAGGGCGAGACCGAGTGAGCGGTTGAGGAGGCGGGTTAACTTCATTTCTGTTCTTGGGTTGGGATTTCCAAACGATTTTTTATAGCCGTTTCCTCAAAAGGCGGTCAAGAAATCGTTTTTGAAAGAAATGGCTCAATGGGGGGCTTCCCTCCCTATTCTCCTGCCAGCTCTGGGGTTAGTCGCTGTAAATAAATAAAGGGAGCAACCTCGCTTGTTCTTTTGGCCTCTGGCGGCGTTGGTTATCCCCCGTGCACCCTGGCTCTCTCCTTCGTCGCGCCTTGCCAGAGGCCAAAACTCCTGCGCCATCTGGCCACCTTTATTTATTTACAGCTCCTTAAATCCCATTTTCCCTTTGAGGTTTAGATGCACCCTGTCGGATAACCTTTGACCGATTTCCCCATTTTACACGAGA
>CAMASH010000100.1 GCA_945860745.1 Chthoniobacter flavus
AACTAGGGGTCGGTAGTCAAATCTTGACACTGGGGGAAGCCTGCGTGTCAGCCTCTCGCCTTCCGGAGAAATTTCGAGAGCCCGGGGGACAACTTCTTTTCGAGGTCCTTCCACGAGATCCTGCGCAGGGCTTGGCTGACATTGGCCGGGCTCCCCATGACCAGTCTCCTGGCAATCCAGCCTTGGGAAACCGTCGTCTTTTCCCATGCCAATTTCGCCAGCGCGACTTTCCTCGCGTCGCGGCCCACCAAGGCTTCCAATTCAGGGGCATCCACCCCTGCTATCCTCAGACCTTCGCCGATCCACTGTTCCGCTTGCTGCTCTCCATGCGCCAGGTTCTGAGCACTTCTCCGATACGAGCGGGAGCGGTTCTTCCCCACGAGCTTTCCTGCAAGCTTCAACATCTGCTGCCCGAACTCCTGCCGTCCCCAATACCAACCACGGCGCAAGTGGCTCATCTGGGCATCCACCTCGCGGCGCGGCCTTGATAGGGTTCTTGAGCACCGCCCTCTCCCCGGTGGTTGGACAGCGGAAGGATCAGCGCGTCTTTGGGGCCTTTGAGCGCGTTGAGGGCCGCAGCAATTCCAGTGGGACGTGCCGTCTCATCAGCCAGGCCGTTTGCGACAAGCGTGGGGCAATGGATGCGTGCGGCGAAGTTGATGCCGTCAAAGTAGCCTGATGGCCACCCTCGACGAAATTTTGAGGTGAGGCCTTGAAGGGCCTAACCGCCTGGCTTTTCAGCCGAAAACCTCTTGGCGAATCCGGTCGAACCTGCTCTGGATTTCCTCGGTTTTGGCACTTGGCAACCCGCTTTCCTCGGCCCAGAGCCTCCATCGACTTACCGATGACAATACCATTTTGATGACCGAAGCGAACTCATCTTTGCTGACACTGGCATCACGGCAAAGCCGTTCCATGGTAGCCGATTTTGGCCAGACCTCGCCTGCGACCTGCATTCCCCTCTGAATGAGCCCGCTGCTGTAAGTAAGATCGTAGGCAGGGGTCATCGCCCAATGGCCGCTCTCCTCATCGAGAAGAAAGGCATGATTTTTTCCGTGATCATCGTGGTTGGAGGTCAGGACATTGAAGACCATACGACGGGCCAGTTCGCAAAGCTCCTCACGCGGAACATGCAGGCGAATGGCAGTTCGGAACAGGTCCCTATAATCCAACGCATCGGGCTCTTTGTGCAGCATGCCACTGGCCGAGTGAAAATGGATTCGCTTGCCGGGCTGGACGGTTGAAGGAACATCGAACCGGGCCAGGAGCAAATGACGCCGGGTCGAATCCGGTGATTCTGTGATGAGACGACTCTCCGTCATGCGAATCCCTGCAGCGCGAGCCATCTGCGCGTAGGCGTGTTCGCACCGGGCATTCTCGCCGGTTTCCGAGGGGTCAAATTTCAGCAGGCAAGGTTGCCCAATGCCGTCCGGTTCCCCCACCCTCAACGTGCCGTCGTCATAGGCCAAAACAAGGGCCTTGGGCCAGACGCCACCGGCCGTGCCGCCTCGGGCCAATTGAGGAAGAACCTCCGAAGGCTCGCCGCGCGCGATTTCCGCGGCCCCGCGCGCCAGGGCCGCCGCACTGACGACCTCTAGCTTTGTTTCCCCGGTTTCGAGGACGGGTTGAAAGTTTAGGGCGCCCAACCCGCGCACTCCACGCCAGGCCAACAAGGTCATGATGCTGGGCTCGCCCCATTTATTCTTCGCAAATACGGTTCGCGCCACTTTTTGGCCCCACGCATCAGGGAGGCAGTCCGCAATCAGTCCCGGCAGGCCGCTGATCCCCTTGGCTCCGTTGAACGCGACATCAGTGAAAGGAAGGCTGATGGGGGAAAGATCGAGGCCCCGGCGCAGCCACTCCGGATCATACACAAAATAGATTGTTCCGCGGTGGATGAGATGCCCCACGGTCGAACCGTCCCACCAGCACACTCGAAGCTTCTTTTCCATTTATCGATTTTGGCGAGGGGAAGCGTGTTTTCGTTCGGCCGCCAGGAGGTCCTTGAGCCGGATCTCAGGCTGGGATTCCGCGATGATTTCCCCGAGGGCGTCGCTGTAGCCCAGAACTCCGAGTGCCCGGGCCACGTGCCGGAATTCCACGGTCCCATCACCTTTCTCGATCTTGCGAAACGTCGGCAGGGTGACGCCGACCATTTCCGCGAGATAATCTTGTGTCAGGTTGCGGCGCAATCGTTCGCCACGGAGACGAGAACCAAGCTTTTTCATCGCCTCAATTTCACCAAGAACAGAAATCATATTTTGTCTTAGTATCGTTTTTAGGTATTGATTGACAATTATATTTTGTCTTAAAAATTCCTACAACGGCGAACATCCGGACGTCTCAAGGCGGGAGAACACGCCCCAACGGGATTAAACCCTCACGAGTTCGCTCTGATAGAAAAACGTGCCGGGCTCGGGGATGAGCTTGCCTTGAAGCAGATCGAACGGGCACGGAAAGCACTTGGAAAATCCCTGCGGCTCGGCGCGTTCGCGCGGCATGCGAAAGCAATTCTGACGCAGATAAAATGGAATCCGCTCCGGCACATGCGCGTGGTCCGCGCCGGGGCAGAGGGTGACGGTTTTTGGCATCCCCCATTTGGCACCAGAGTGTCACCGGTGGTCAAATTCACTTCCGCACGCAGGGAAAATCCACGCATTCGAGCCCCGGAGACTCCGCTTTTTCGAAAGTCAGCCTGCCGGCTTCGGCTTTTTCCCGCCGATCCGGATGCGGGGCGGCTTGCCCGGTTTTTTTTTGCAAACGGACCCGCACGGTTCTCCAGCCCGGACTGCCTTTTCTCCGCGGATTGGTCTTGGGGGCGGATTTTTCTTTCCACAAGATGCGCAGGCGCCGGGGGGCTTCTTTGGGAAAAATGGAGCCGCGGCCCGCGCGCTTGCCGCCCAGCTCGTTCGCGGCCCGCGGATGATGAGGGGTGAAACCCCGATTGCGGCACTGAGTTCTGCGGTGATCAGGGGCTATGGAAACGAGGAAAACCTTGAGCAGAACGGCGAGGAATTGTCACCATCACGGCGGCGGGGACGCCGGGAGCAGATCGGGCCTGCGGCGCTCGGTCAGTTCCCGCGCCCGTGCTTTGCGCCAGCTTGCAATGGCTCCGTGGTTTCCGGAAAGGAGTGCTTCCGGCACGGACCATCCGTTGAAGTTCTCCGGCCGGGTGTACTGGGGGTGATCGAGCAGTCCGGTGGAAAAGGATTCCTGCACGGCGCTTTGATCGTCGCCCAGCACACCGGGAACCAGCCGCACGATTGCGTCGGTGAAAATCAGCGCCGCCAGCGCGCCATTGGTCAAAACGTAGTCGCCGATGGAAATCTCATCATCCACCAGATAATCGGCCACGCGTTGATCCACGCCTTCGTAGTGACCGCAAATGACAATGATGTGTTTCTCTTTCGCATAGGTCTCGGCCAGGGGCTGACTGAACTTCCGGCCCTGGGGAGTCATGAGGACAACGCGGGTGTCTTCGCCGCGCAGTTCCTGCAGGGCGCGATGAATGGGCTCGATTTTCATCACCATGCCCGGCCCGCCGCCGTAGGGGGCGGCGTCGGTGGTGCGGTGCTTGTCCGCGGCCCAGGCGCGCAGGTCGAGGGCCTGGATGTCGGCCAGACCCTTTTCGCGCGCGCGCTTGAGCATGCTCTCGCGCAGCACCCCTTCGCAGATCCCGGGGAAAATGGTCAGAATTTGAATTTTCAAAGCGCGGCGTGTGATTTTCCATGAAACGCCTAGTCTTTGCCGCAAGCAAGTGTCCAAATCGTCTTCCAGCCGCCGCAAAAAGAAAAAGCCCCCCGCCCGCCCGCGCCGGAGTTTCCGGGGCCGGCTCATCCGACTTGGCCTCAAGCTGGCCCTGCTCGGACTTCTGGTCTGGGCCGTGGTCGCCCTGGCCTTCTATGCCTGGGCTCTCACCTTTGATCTCAAGAACATCAGTGACATGCCGCAGCGTTCGGCGGTTTACGACAAGGACGGGAAATTCTACAGCCGTCTGTCCGGCGAGAACCGCATCGTGGTTCCTTTCGACAAAGTCTCGAACGATTTCGTCAATGCCCTCCTCGCCCGCGAGGACACGCGATTTTATTATCACCACGGCATCGACCCCCTCGGCATCGCCCGCGCCATCGCGCGGAATTTTATTGCCGGGGGATTCCGTCAGGGCGCCAGCACCATCACCCAGCAACTGGCGCGCAACAGCTTTCCCCTCGGCGGAAAAACCCTTGGCCGCAAGGTGATCGAGGCCGCCCTGGCCTACCGTATCGAGACCGAGCTTTCCAAGGAGGAGATCCTGGAGGCCTACATGAACCGCATCTATTTCGGCAGCGGATACTACGGGGTGGAAACGGCCAGCCAGGCGTATTTCGGCAAGCCCGCCTCGCGCATGAACCTGCCCGAGGCCGCCATGCTGGCCGGACTCATCCGCAGCCCCAACCGGTTTTCCCCTCTCAACGATCTCCCGAAATCCCTGCGCGAACGCGACACGGTTCTCGGCCGCATGCGCAAGCTGGACTTCATCACCGAAGAGGAACTGGCCTCCGCCCTCGCCTTCAGGCCGGCGATCCCGGCCCGCACGCGCAGCGCCCCGCAGGAGAACTGGGCTATGGACTCGATCCTGCGTGAACTCGAACTCGTCATCGACCGCGACCCCTTCGACAATGGCGGACTGCAAATTTACACCACCATCGACGGGGATCTGCAGAACACGGCCGAGGCCAGCGTCCGCCGCCGTCTCGAACAAGTCGAATCCTGGCCCGGTTTCCCCCACAAACCGATGAAGGCGTTTTCCGTCGCTGACGTGGCCGCGGCCGATTCCATCCCCTACCTCGAAGGCGCGGCGCTGGCGATTGACAACAAAACCGGCGGCATCAGGGCCATCGTGGGCGGACGTGATTACGAACGCAGCAAATTCAACCGCGCCCTCTTCGGCAACCGCCCGATCGGTTCCGCCGTAAAACCCTTTGTTTATGCCAAGGCATTTGAGAACGGCCTGAAATCCGGCGACCGCGTGAGCGACGCCCGCATCCGGCCCGGCGAACTCCCCGCCGCCTACGGCCCCTACGATCCGGCCAATTCCGACAACACCTATCGCGGCGACCTGCCCGCCGCCGACGGACTCATCCTTTCCCGCAACACCATGACCATCCGCATCGGCGTGCGCGCCGGACTGGACCAGATCGCCGATGCGGTCATCCGCGCCGGTTTGGCGACCACCCCCCCGCGGCTGCCCGCCCTGTGCCTTGGCGCCTTTGAGGCGAGCCTGAAGGACCTCACCGCCAGCTACACCACCTTCGCCACCGGCGGGACCAAACTCCAGCCCTACCTCATCCAACGCATCGCCGATGCCGAGGGCCGCACGCTCTTCAAGGCCACCCGCGGCAAACTCACCGTGCTGCAGCCCGCCGCGGTGGCAATGACGACCTCAATCATGGAACAAGTCCTCACCCGCGGCACCGGGGCGAAAGCCGGCCAATACGGACTCCGTCATCGCGCGGCCGGGAAAACCGGCACGACCAACGACTATCGGGACGCCTGGTTCGTGGGATTTGACGACCTCCTGACCTGCGGAGTCTGGGTCGGCTTCGACCTGCCGAGAAAAATCATGCCCGGCGGCACCGGCGGCGAACTCGCCCTGCCGATCTGGGTGGATATCATGGAGGGACGCGGGCCCTCGCGTCCGTAAAAATTGTAGCCGCCCCAGTCCCTTGGGGCGTTCCCCGCAGCACGGCAACGGAGTGCCGTGGCTACAAAGAAAAACTACGGCCTGCGCAACTTCTCCTGGGTCACGAACGATGCCCCCACGATGTCGAAAGCTCTTTGAGCCGGAATCACTTTGTTCGTCACGTAATCGAGATTCCCGTCGCGCCCGATGAAAGCGATCCCGAACCGGTCGCCTGTTTTGTATTCGAACGAAGTGCGGGGTCCGTCGGCCGCGAGAACGAAGGGGATGTTCGAACGGATGCGCCCCTGGGCCTGGGTGAAGGCCACCAGAAAGATCACCTTGTTGGCCGCGTAGCGCTCGTACATTTGTTGCAACTGCCCGACCTGCGCGCGGAAGGTCCGGTCCTGCGGCGACGGAGCCACGACCAGAATGACGGGCTGGCCCTTGAACGCGCCCATACCCTGCACCTTCCCGTTGGCATCGAGCCACGGCACATTCGGCGCGGGATTCACCACCAGCGCGGGCAGCAGACCCGGCGCGAGCAAAAAACAAACAACTATCAACAAACGGTGTTTCATCAGATTTTCATCAACTCGGCTTCCTTCGTCGCCACATGCTTGTCGATCTCCAGGACAAATTTGTCAGTCATTTTCTGCACGTCGGACTCCGTGTCGCGCAGAACATCCTCGTTCAATTCACCCTCCTTGTGCAATTTTTTCGCCGCCTCGATGCCCTCGCGGCGGCAGGCCCGTATCCGCACGCGGGCTTCCTCCGCCAGATGCTTCACCGTCTTGGCCAGATCGCGGCGGCGTTCCTCGGAGAGTTCGGGGATGGGGATGCGGATGATCTTGCCATCGACCACGGGGTTGATACCGAGCTTCGATTCGTTGATGGCCCGCTCGATGTCCTTCACGGTCGAGGCGTCGAAGGGCTGGATGACGAGCAGGCGGGGTTCGGGGGCGGAAATGAGGGCCAGCTGCTTGAGTTTCATCGACGTGTCGTAGGCGCGCACGTCGAGGGTTTCCACCAGCGCGGGCGAGGCCTTGCCGGTGCGGATGCCGGAGAACTCATGCATCATAAACTGCACGGCTTTTTCCATGCTTTCCTCCGCATTGAAGAGCGCTTCTTCCAGACTCATACTTCCCCTTCCTGGTCCACCACCAGCGTGCCCACTTTTTCGCCCATGAGCGCGCGGCGGATGTTCTTCGGCTTGTTCATGTCAAAAACAATGATCGGCATGTGATTGTCCATGCAAAGGCTGAAGGCGGTCGAGTCCATCACCTGCAAGCGCTTGGCCAGCGCCTCGCTGTAGGTGATGGTCGCGTATTTTTTCGCATTGGGATTCTTCATCGGATCGCTGTCGTAAATGCCATCCACTTTCGTCGCCTTGAGAATGATTTCCGCGCCGATCTCATTGGCCCGCAGCGCCGCCGTGGTGTCGGTGGAGAAAAACGGATTGCCCGTGCCCGCGACGAAGATCACGACATGGCCGAGTTCCAGGTGCCGGGTAGCCCGGCGCAAAATGAACGGCTCGGCCACATTGTTCATCTCGATCGCTGTTTGCACCCGCACCGAGACCCCGAGATCTTCCAGCGCGCTCATGAGGGCCAGACCATTGATCACCGTGGCGAGCATGCCCATGTAGTCGGCGGTGGCGCGGTTCATCCCGCGATGGGCCGCCGCCAGGCCACGCCAGATATTGCCTCCGCCGATCACGATGGCCAGTTCGATGCCGAGTTTTTTCACCTCCACAATCTGCTTGGCAATATGCTGGACGATCTGCGGCGAGATATTGTCGCGGCTGCCGATTTCGCGCAGCGCTTCTCCGCTCAACTTCAGGACAACTCGTTTATAACGGGGTTTTTTCGACATCGGATACCGCGCGGGATGAAAACGCATCCCCGCCACGATGGGAAGGGAAAAGTCCCGTGGAACAGCTTGGGGTAGGATGGATGTCCCGCCTGCCTCAGGGCGCATCTTGCGTCCGGCTCGTCCCAGATGAGAGGAGCTTCAGGCAGGATGCCTGAAGCGGCGGGAGGGACGCCCACCCTACCCCTTGAATTCCCCGACAACTATTGTCGCGGCCAATGACTCCACAAACCTGGTCCCCATCGGCAAGGGATGCCCGCGGAGAAATTCTGCCGCTTTCAGGCGCTTGCCACCGGCGGTCTGCACTTCCTGCAGGAGGATTGCCTCCGTGTCGGCGGCCACGAGAATACCTTCGGGCGATGTGCCCAGGATGGTTCCCGCCGCCCCGGTGAAGGACTCCGCGACAATGGCGCGATGGACTTTGAAAAGTTCGGGCGGATGACCCGGCAGGAAGGTAAAGGCCCCGGGCCATGGCGTCATACCGCGGATGTGGCGGTCGATCTCGTGGGCGGGCCGGTGCCAGTCGATCCCGCCGTCTTTGCGGGAAAGTTTGGGCGCGTAGGTGGCGAAGGCGTCGTTTTGTTTCTCGCGCGGGGCGGAGCCGCTTTCGATCAAAGCCAATGCCTTGATCAAGGCCTGAGGAGCAAGTAAGGCCAGCCGGTCGTGCAGTTCGCCAGCGGTCTCCTGCGGACCGATGAGGGTGGCTTCCTTCAGCAGGATGTCGCCGGTGTCGAGTCCCTCGTCCATCCCCATGATGGTGAGGCCGGTCTCGTGATCGCCAGCGAGGAGGGCGGCGTTGATGGGCGAGGCTCCGCGATGGCGGGGGAGCAGGGAGGCGTGGATGTTCAGGCAGCCGCGGGGCGGAAGGTCGAGCAGGGCCTTGGGCAGGATCTGGCCGTAAGCGACGACGATGATGAGGTCGGGGGCCAGGACCTTAATCTGCTCAAGCGCATCAGGACGGCGGATTCTTTCCGGTTGAAAAACCGGGAGGCCCAGTGTTTGCGCGGTGAGTTTGACCGGCGAGGGCCGCAACTTCATGTCGCGCCCGGCGGGACGGTCGGGCTGGGTGAAGACGGCGCAGACCTCGTGCCCGGCAGATGCGGCAAGAGCCTGGAGCGAGGGAACACCAATCTCACCGGTGCCGAGGAAGACGATGCGCATGAAAAAATGGGACAGTAGGCTCAGCCGACCGTTGCTCCTCAAGCCGCATCAGCCTGTTCGTTCAAGGCGAAGGATTCGTCATGACCGGCCACGATATGATCAAGGATGGTACTCAAGACCACGACGGGCGGTTCGGTGGCGTCGATGGTGACGGTCTTCTCGTCGCCGTAGCGGGCCAGGAGCGGCTTGGATTCGTGCTCGTAGATTTCGAGGCGCTTGCGAATGACGGCTTCGTTGGCGTCGTCGAGGCGGTTGTCCTTGAGGGCGCGTTTTTTCAAGCGCTCGACGAGTTTGTCGCGGTTCGGGCAACTGAGGTGAAAGACCTTGCGAACGTCGATGAAGGGTTCCAGCAGTTCGGCTTGTTTTTCGTTGCGGGGGATGCCGTCGAGCACGAGGTGGTCGATGTCGGGTTTGAAGACGTGGGCGTCCACGTTCGCCTGGATCCGCACGCGCCAGAGTTCGACCGTGATCTCGTCGGGCACAAGCTGCCCCCGGCTGGAGTAGTCGAGGAAGGCCCGGCCAATCTGCGTGCGGGTGTCGATGGAGCGGAAAACTTCCCCGCAAGCGCAGTGAAAAAAGCGGGGAACAGTTCCGAGGATTTTGCCTTGGGTGCCTTTGCCACTGCCGGGAGCACCGAAGATCAGGTAGGTTTTGTATTTGAGGGCCACGCTGAACGCTAAAAAAAAAATACGCCGCACGCAACCCCACAAAAGAATGCGGGCCAAGACAAGTCGGGACGTTGACTTTAGCGGATTGCTTCCGTAATCGTGAATCGAAATCCTCCTTAACACTGTGGCGCAAAACGAAGAATATGTAGTCGAAATTCTCCAGGACGTCGGCCTGATCACCCGCTCCCAGGTGGAGGAGGCGAAGTCAAACGCCGGGGCCGGCAGTGTGCTGAGCGAATTAATCCATCAGGGGCTTCTCACCCAGGAGGATGTCGCCCGCACCCTCGCCGCGCAGAACGGGATGGAGTTCGTCGATCTGGCCATCGTGGCCCCGCCGCCGGACGTGATGGAGGCCATGACCCTTGAGGTGGCCAAACGCTACCGGGCTGTGCCCGTCGCCCTGCGCGACGGCACGCTGGTCGTGGCCATTAGCGATCCGATGGACATGGAAACGGCCGACGCGCTGGCCTTCGTGCTCAACCGCGATGTGGAATACGTCTGCGCCACGCCGGATGCCATCACCAAGGCCATTGCGGAATTTTATGGCACGGGTGAGGACGCCACCGGCGAGGGCGGCCCCGAGGGATTGACCATGGCGGGTCTCAACGAGGGCGAGGCCACCGAAGGCGATGCCCCCATCATCAAAATGGTCTCGATGATTCTGCTCGAGGCGTACAACAACCGCGCCAGCGATATTCATCTCGAGCCCCTCAGCAACAAATTCCGCGTCCGCTTCCGCATCGATGGCGTGCTCCAGGAGATGCCGAGTCCGCCCAAAAAACTGCACTCCGCCATCATCAGCCGTCTCAAGATCATGTCCTCCTCGATGAGCATCGCGGAGAAACGCATTCCGCAGGACGGTCGCATCCAGGTAAAGCTTGGCGAAAAGGGGCTCGACCTCCGCGTTTCCAGCATTCCCACCGTCCATGGCGAAAGCATCGTCATGCGTATCCTGGACAAAACCTCGCTCATGCTCGGCTTGCCGGATCTCGGATTCCTCTCCGACGATCAGCAAAAATTCGAACGTCTGATCGGCCTGCCCGATGGCATTCTTCTCGTGACCGGCCCGACCGGTTCGGGCAAGACCACGACGCTTTACGCGTCATTGCACTACATGAACAAGCCGGACCGGAAAATCATCACGGTCGAAGATCCGGTCGAGTATCAGCTCAACGGCATCAATCAAGTGCCGGTCAACGCCGACATCGGCATGACTTTCCCCGCCGCCCTGCGGTCCATTCTCCGCCAGGCACCGAACATCATCATGATTGGTGAGATTCGCGACATGGAAACGGCCAGCATCGCGATCAACGCCAGCCTCACCGGCCATCTCGTGCTCTCCACGCTGCACACCAATGACGCCCCCGGGGCCATCGCCCGTCTGGTCGATATCGGGATCAAACCCTTCCTTGTTTCCAGTTCTGTCCGGGCCGTATTGGCCCAGAGGCTGGTCCGCCGCCTTTGTCCGAAGTGCGCCGAGTCCTCGGAGTTGAGCGAATACGAAGCCAGGACCCTCCGCATCGATCTCAACCAACTCGCCGATTCCCACGTGATGAAACCGCACGGGTGCGAGTCCTGCCGCGGCAAGGGCTTCAAAGGCCGCCGCGGCATTTTCGAACTTTTTGAGATCGATGACGAAGTCCGTCACATGATCATCAACGGCGCGACCACCATCCAACTCCGGGCCCGCGTGCGGGAACTCGGCATGCGCACCCTGCGCGAGGATGGCGTTCGCAAGGTCCTCTCCGGCATGACCACCGCCGAGGAAGTCATCACCACCACCATGAGCGACGCGGACTGACAATGGACGCCAAACAAATCACCGACATTTTCCTCGACTCCGGCTGGATGACAGCCGACCAGGCCGCCGCCTATATCCAGGAAGCCGCCACCAGCGAGAAGCCGATCGAACGCGTGATCATCGAGAGCGGGCTGCTCAGCGAACAGCAGTTCTTCCAAGTCATTGCCGACTCCATCGGCACGGAAAGCGTCGACCTGGACACCTTCGACGGGGCTTCGCAAACGCTGCACCTCATTCCCGCCGGCCTGGCCCGCCTGCATGGAGCTCTTCCCGTGGGCGCCTCGGACAATACCATTTACGTCGCCTTCATCGACCCGTTCAATTCCCAGGCTGCCGAGGATTTGCGTTTTGCCCTCGGGCGCGAAATCCACCCGGTCGTGGCGCCCTCCAGCAAAGTCCGCGCCCTGATCGAGGAATACTACGGCTCGGAGGTCAGCAGCATGGAGGACGTGCTGGCCCAGCTTGGCGACAACACCGAGGTTACGGTGGACGATCGCGCGTCCGAGTTCAACGCCAAGATCGTCGCCCAGGAGGCCAATACCGCCCCCATCATCCGCTTCGTCGATCTCATCCTCGACAAGGCCATCGCCGCGCGCGCCAGCGACATCCACTTTGAACCGTTCGAATCCGAATTCAAGATCCGCTACCGCGTCGATGGCGCGCTCTACGAAATGGATCCCCCGCCCCGCCACCTGGCCCTGCCCGTCATTTCCCGCGTCAAGGTCATGTCCAATCTCAACATCGCCGAGCGCCGCCTGCCGCAGGACGGACGCATCCAACGCGTGGTCAATGGCAAACAGATCGACCTGCGGGTTTCCGTCCTGCCCACCGCCTGGGGCGAGAGCGTCGTGCTCCGGGTGCTCGACCGCTCCAGCGTCAACCTCGAACTCGAGAGCCTCGGCATGCCCGAGTACATCTACAACTACATCATCGAGGTCATTCAGAAACCCAACGGCATCTTCATTGTCACCGGCCCCACCGGTTCGGGCAAAACGACGACCCTCTATTCCTGCCTGCGCAAGATCAACACCATCGATGCCAAGCTCCTCACCGCCGAGGATCCGGTCGAATACGAAATCGACGGCATCATCCAGGTCCCCATCAACGAAAACATCGGGCTGAACTTCAGCCGCGTTCTGCGCGCCTTTCTCCGCCAGGACCCCGATCGCATCCTCGTCGGAGAAACGCGCGACACCGAAACCGCCCAGATCGCCATCCAGGCCTCGCTCACCGGCCACCTCGTTTTCACCACCCTGCACACCAACGACTCAACCGGCGCCGTGACCCGTCTCACCGACATGGGCGTGGAACCCTTTCTCATCTCGGCCTCGCTGGAATGCGTTCTGGCCCAGCGCCTCATCCGTAAGATTTGCAGCACCTGCAAGACACCCTACGAACCGTCCGAGAAGGTCCTGCAAACCCTCAGCCTCACCCCCCACGACATCGGGGACAAAAATTTCTTCTACGGCAAGGGCTGCGACGTTTGCAACCAAACCGGTTACAAGGGCCGCAAGGGCATCTACGAACTCCTCAAAATCTCCGACCCCCTGCGCGAGATGATCAACAGCCGCACCTCCGGCGTCGTCATGCGCCAGAAGGCCGTCGAACTCGGCATGACCACCCTGCGCGAAGACGGCCTGCGCTCGATTTACGACGGACTCACCACCATCGAGGAAGTGGTGAAATACACCTGAGAAGGGGGCCGGAATGGGCTCGTTCCGGAGGGCGCTGAATGCCTTGTCCGCCCACCGCTTCGCCCGGATCCTCCCCGGCGTTCCGGCTTTTGCTCCCATGGATGCATTTTGACTGACCCATGATTAATCCTGCTTTTTGGGTTCCGCTGGTATTGGCGCTCTGGGCTGTCGCGGCCTATGTGCTGATTCCGCATCTTTGGAAGCGGCACTACCCCGGAAAAATCACCAGAGGGGACTTGACGTGGCCGAACAAAACCATAACATGTTCCCATGCAACAAGTTATGCAACACTCTTGCGCGCAGCCCCTCCAAACAGTCTGTCTCACAGACCCAATGCTCTTTGACGACTTGGGGAGTAAAA
>CAMASH010000101.1 GCA_945860745.1 Chthoniobacter flavus
TGGTAACGGCCTACCGCTCGGCCCGAACCCCGGCCAATTCGCTCGCGAGCTGCACGGGGCTGGCGTCGCCTCCGTTGGCCCCTTTCGGGCTACGCCCGACGGAGCCAACTCCGGCGCCACCCTCGCCGAACAGCTTCTTCCACCGGGTCAAACTCCAAGTCGAGACCCCCAGCTCGCGCGACAACTGCGCGCGGTTGCGCCCGGCCTCCAGGATCCGGACCGCCTCCTGCGGAAATTCCCTGCTGAAGCGTTTTGGCCTCTGCGCGTCGAGACCCGAAGTTTTGAATGATTGTGTTTTAATGAGGCTTGATCCTCTCAGGTTAGTTTTCCCGTGTCCGCATTTTCAGCACAGCCCCGTATCAATACTACCCCTCCTCTCATGACTCCCCCGGTGTCATTTCATTTGAGTCAATTCGTGCGTTGGCCCTGAAAAAGTCTCTCCTTCCCGAGCCCCCCTCTTCGTGGCAATATCCCCTCCCCTCCAAGGAGACAAATTTTATGAGCACACCCGAAAAACACGAATTCCAAGCCGAGATCGCCCAACTTCTCGATATCGTCATCCACTCTCTCTACACCGATAAGGAGATCTTCATCCGCGAACTCATCTCGAACGCGGCCGATGCCACCGAGAAATTCCGCTTCCTCCAAACCTCCGGCACCGCGGTCTTCGAACCCGACCGTCCGCTCACCATTGCTGTCAGCACGGACGACACCGCCCACACCATCACCTTCACCGATTCCGGCATCGGCATGACCCGCGACGAGTTGATCGAGAATCTCGGCACCATCGCGCACTCCGGCTCGAAGGCGTTTCTGCAACAGATCAAGGAAAACGCCAACAACCCGAGCATCATCGGCCAGTTCGGCGTGGGCTTCTACGCCGCTTTCATGGTCGCCACCAAGGTGACCGTTTTCACCCGCTCCTACCAACCCGGCGAAAGCGGCTGGATCTGGAGTTCGGACGGCGTGAGCAACTACGAGATCGAACCCGGACTCGATCTCAATCGCGGCACCAAGATTGTCATCAACCTCAAGGAAGCCGACCGCGAGTTCTCCCGTGCCCAACACGTCGAGTCCATCATCAAGCGCTACTCGAACTTCGTCGGATACCCGATCGAACTCAACGGCACCGCCGTCAACACCATCTCCGCAGTCTGGACCCGCAACAAATCCGAACTGACCGATACCGACTACGACGAATTTTATAAATTCATCGGGCACGACATTGACGGACCTCTCTACCGTTTCCATTTCAACGCCGACGCGCCGCTGGCCATTCGCGCGCTGCTTTTCGTGCCCAAGCACAGCCTGGAAAAACTCGGCATGCCCAAGAGCGAATCGGAAGTGCACCTCTATTGCCGGAAAATTCTGATCCAGTCGAAATCGAAGGGCCTCTTTCCCGAATGGCTGCGCTTCCTCAAGGGCGTGGTCGACAGCGAGGATCTCCCGCTCAACATCTCGCGCGAAACCATGCAGGACTCCGCCCTGATGCAGAAGCTCAACAAGGTGCTCACCTCGCGCTTCCTGAAGTTTCTCGAGGACGAAGCCAAGTCGGACGCCGACAAGTATGCGGAATTCTTCAAAGAATTCGGCCATTTCCTCAAGGAAGGAATCGTCAGCGACTACACCCACCGCGACGCCCTGGCGAAGTTGCTGCGCTACGAAACCTCGCAATCCGAAACCGCCGTGGGCATCGCCGACTACATCTCGCGCATGCCCGAGGAACAGAAGGAGATCTATTTCATCACCGCCGCCAACCGCGAAGCCTGTCTGGCCAGTCCCTACTACGAAGGACTCAAGGCCAAGAACTACGAGGTCCTGTTCTTCTTCGATCCGTGGGACGAGTTCGTCATGGATCATCTGCGCGAATTCGACGGCAAGAAACTCGTCGCCGCGGAGAGATCCGACATCGCACTGGAACCCACCGAAAACAAACTCGACGACACCGCCGCCCGGTTGCTCTGCAATTTCATCAAGGAAAGCCTGGGCGACAAAATCGGCGACGTGCGCGTCTCCAAGCGCCTGGTGGACAGCCCGGCCGTGGTGGTCGAAAGCGACAAGGGCATGACCTCCACCATGCGGCGCATCATGAAAAACATGAACCGCGGCGGGGAAGTCCCCTTCAAGCACGATCTCGAAGTGAATCCGAATCATCCCATGATGGTCGGACTGGAGAATTCGCGCAAAGACCACCCGGACCTCTCCAAACAGATCGCGGAACAAATCTACGACAACGCCCTCATCTCCGCCGGCCTGCTGGAAGATCCGCAAGCCATGTTGAAACGGATCAACTCGCTGCTCGAACAGCTTGTGACCAAGTAAGCTCTTGGAAACGGCCACCATCGTCGCGCCAGGGGCCGGCAAAACCGCCGAGCGCGAGATCGCGCGCCGGCGGACCTTTGCCATCATCTCGCATCCCGATGCGGGCAAAACCACCCTGACGGAAAAATTCCTCCTCTACGGGGGCGCCTTGCAACTGGCCGGCACCGTCACCGCCCGCAAGGACCAGCGCGCCACCACCAGCGACTGGATGGAACTCGAGCGCCAGCGCGGCATTTCCATTTCCTCCACCGTGCTGCAGTTCGCCTACGGCGGCTGCGTGGTGAACCTGCTCGACACTCCGGGTCACAAGGATTTTTCCGAGGACACCTACCGCGTGCTGACTGCGGTGGATGCGGCCGTGATGGTGATTGATGCGGCCAAGGGCATCGAGACCCAGACGCGCAAACTCTTCGAGGTTTGTCGTCAGCGTGGCGTGCCCATCTTCACGTTCATGAACAAACTCGACCGGCCTTCGCGTCCGCCGCTCGATCTGCTCGATGAATTGGAAAGCGTCCTCGGCATCCACGCCATTCCGGTCAACTGGCCGCTGGGCAGCGGGCAGGAATTCCGCGGCGTCTATGGCCGCCAGACCCGCGAGGTGCACCTTTTTCAAAAAACTCCGCAAGGTGCCTATCGCGCCCCCGAGCAAGTCGGCGGCGTGGACGATCTGCTGGTGAAGGAAGCGATGGCGCCGGATGTTTACGCGCAGTTCCGCGAGGAAATCGATCTTCTCGACGGCGCGGGGGCCGCTTTCGATCTGGCAGAAATCCAGGCCGGGAGGCTCTCGCCTGTCTTCTTCGGCAGCGCCATGAACAACTTCGGTGTGCAAATGCTGCTCGACCGTTTTCTCGAACTGGCCCCCTCCCCCTCCGCCCGAAAAACCCAGGCCGGCCCCGTTTCGCCGCAAACTCCCTCCTTTTCCGGCTTTGTTTTCAAGATCCAGGCGAACATGAATCCGAAGCATCGCGACCGGGTTGCCTTCATCCGCATCGTCTCCGGGGAGTTCAAGCGCGACATGATCGTGCAGCACCCGCGCGGGGGCAAACCGGTCCGTCTCTCGAACGCCCAGCGGCTCTTTGCCCAGGAACGCGAGACGGTGGACTCCGCCTGGCCGGGCGACGTGGTTGGCATCGTCGGCAATCAGGATTTCCAAATCGGCGACACCCTGTCCGAAGACCCGGCCGTCCGCTTCGACGAGATTCCGCGTTTTGCCCCGGAATGTTTTGCCCAGATCCATCCTTCGAGCAGCGCCACCAACAAACGCTTCCGCGAGGGCCTGGCCCAACTCCTGCGCGAAGGCGTCGCCCAGGCGTTCGAGTTAAAGGATTCCCTTTCGCGCACCACCCTGCTCGGCGCGGTCGGTCCGCTGCAGTTTGAAGTGCTCAAGTATCGCCTGGAATCCGAATACGGCGCGGAATGCCGTGTCGAAAACGCCCCCTGGACCGTGGCCCGGTGGATCCGGCCCCGCGAAGGGACGGAAGCCGCCGAACTCACCCTGCCCAGTGGTGCCGCCGAGGCTCGCGACGCGGAAGGTGCCCCTGTCGCACTCTTTTCCAGCCAGTGGTCGTTCGGATATTTTGAAACCAAGAATCCCGATCTCGAGATTTCCGCTCTGCCCTTCCGGTAAGGCGGCCGCAATCAATCTGGTTTTCTTCCTTTGTGGCATCCCCGAATCCCGTGCTAGCTTCTGCCCCGCATGACTGACGAACCCACCTCTCCACCCGATCTGGCCAATCTGGAAATGGATCTGGCCAAAAGTTTCCAACCAAGTTGGGCGCGGGAATCCGACGCCCCCGATCGCATCTCCCGCATGGTGGCGAAGCACGGCGACGATGACCGGCCCGAACGCCCGGGAAAATCGCGCGACCGTGGTCCCGGACGCGATCGCCCGCCCGCCCGCAGCGGCGGCGGCAATCGCCGGGATGACCGCAAAGGCGAACGCAGAAGCGAGCGGTTCGAGCCGCGCCGGCCAGAACGCCCCCCGCGCCCCGCGCCCGAACTCGGCGGCTGGACGGTGCAGTTTCAGCCCCATCGTCTCGGAGTGGAAGGCCTGGCCAAACAAATCAAGGCCGGCGCGAAAGCCTATCCCTTGTTCGATCTGGCCCGGCTTGTTCTCGAAAAATCCGAACGCTATCTGGTCGACTTTCAGCGCACCGCCGAAAACAGCCCGGCCCTTTATCAACTTCGCGCTGATGGCAGCATCTGGCTGACCGAAGGCGAGGCGGTGGCTCAGGCCCTGGCCAGACATCTCGACAAATTCTACCGCCGCGAGAGCGTCACCACCGATCCGCCCAAGGGAGCCTTCTCCTCGATTGCCGTCTGCGGTCTGAGCGGCGAACTGCTCGGCCCGTCGAATTACCACGACTATCCGAACAAACTCCGCCGTCTGCACGCCGAACGTTTCGCCCACATGCCCTTTGAGACCTACAAGGGCCGCGTCCGCATGGAGAAGGACGAGGAGCTGATTGCAAAATGGAAGGAAGAGCAGAGCCGCAAGGATGAGTTTTATCCGGCGGAAACCCCCGAAGGGGTCGAACCGGTCAAACTGGCCACCCTGGCCGAAGTCGAACGCCATTTCCGCGAGCACCACGCCGCCGCAGAAATCGTGCCGGTGCGCGACCGCGTGAAGGTGCCGGGTCCCTCCGCCATGAATGAATCGTCGCCGCCCATCCATCAGCTCGCCCGCCGGGTCTGGGACGAACTCCAGCGTTTCCCGCTTCCCCTCGCCCAACTCATCGGCCAGCAACTCACCTCCCAGGGCCTGCAGATTTTCAAGACCCACGAAAACATCACGTATATCTCGCTGGCGCGTCCGCGCTATCTGGACCGCGTGGCCACGCCGGTCTCGGAAACATTGGGCGCCATGCTGGAATATCTCGAAGCCCACCCCACCCTGCCGCGCCCGGAGCAATGGAAGGCCCTGGTCGCCCTGCGTCCGCCCGCGGCGGAAGGCGCGGAATCCCAACGCGAATCCGCCGTCGCCGCCGACCTCGCCTGGTTGTTGCATGAGGGCCATGTCCTGGACTTCGCCGGACGCGGACTCCAAGCCGCCCGGCGTCCCCAAGCCCGCCAGTCCCGCCAACCGGAACAGTGAAGCGCGTCGTAGTGCATTCCGACGGCGGCTGCCGGGGCAACCCCGGACCCGGCGGCTGGGCCTATGTTCTCACCTACGGCACGAGCCGGAGGGAAAATAGCGGCGGCATTCCGGCCACCACCAACAATCGCATGGAACTCCAGGCCGCCATCGAGGCTCTCGGTTCGTTGAAGGAACCTTGCGAGGTCGAATTCTTCACCGACTCGAATTACGTCCGCCACGGCATATGCGAATGGATGCGCGGCTGGAAACGCAACGGCTGGCGGACCACCGCGAAGAAACCGGTCAAGAACGCCGACCTCTGGCGGACGCTCGATGCGGCTGCGCTGAAACATCGCGTCACCTGGCAATGGCTGAAAGGCCACGCCGGCCACGCCGGCAACGAACGCTGCGACGAACTGGCCAACGCCGCGATGGATGGAGTCCAACGCGACTTCAGCCCGGAGCAACTCAAGGAAGCCCTGCGAAAATTCGTGGCGGAGACAGAGTGCGCGCCGGCCTTGGAACTTTTTTGAAACCCTGCGTGCATGCGCGGTCAAGCCGCCCTGCGACCGGCGGCCGTTAGAGCGGTTTTCAGAAAAGCTGTAGCCGCGCCCGTGAGGGCGTGGGGGGAAAGGCTCCCCCTTTTGGCGGAGACCACCGTCTCACGACGGCGGCTACGACAGAGTTTAAACCGCTCTAGCGATCGTATTCCGAATCCGGCAGATGGCGGTCGGAGAATTTTCGGGACTGGCTTTGGTTGTCGCGGCGGGTGCGGCGCCGGACGGTGAGCTGGCGCTTCTGGCGGTTCTGGCGGAGGAGGGCGATCTCCTTGTCCAACTTCAGGAAGCCTTCGAGCCGCTTGGGGTCGAGGGCCCCGGCGGCGATGGCGGCTTGGATGGCGCAGCCCGCGTTGGAGGGGCCATGCTGACAATCGGCGAATTTGCATTGGACGGCGCGTTCCTCCAGATCGGCGAAGCGGTCGCGCAGCGTGGTCTCGTCCGTCCACATGTGGACTTCGCGGATGCCGGGATTATCAATGATGATTCCGCCGCCACGTAGCACCATGAGTTCACGGGCGGTAGTGGTGTGGCGGCCCTTGCCAGTGGTGAAGTTGACTTCGTCGGTCCATTGGTAGCTGTCGCCGAGCAGGTAGTTGATGACGGTGGATTTTCCCACGCCGCTGGAGCCGACAAAGGTGATGGTGATGCCGGGCTGAAGGTAGGATTTCAGCACTTTGAGCGTGGCGGGTTTTTGCACGCTGGTCAGGTGGACACCGGCCTCGGGATTGAGGGCACGGATGGCTTCCACGGCGGACTGGTTTTTTTCGGCCGAAAAGAGGTCGGCTTTATTGACCAGAACGACGGCCTTGGCCCCGCTGCGGCCGATGATGGCAAAATAGCGTTCCATGCGCCGCAGACTGAAATCCGATCCGGCGTCGGTCACGACGACGGCCACATCAATGTTCGAGGCGAGAACCTGTTCCTCCGTGCTGCGGCCGGAGATTTTGCGGGAGAGATAGGCCTGGCGGGGCAGCCGGGCGCGGATGACGTGTTCGCTGTCGCCCGTCTCGACGGCCACCCAGTCGCCGACGGCTGGCAGGTCGGCATCCGTCTCCGCATCATGATAGACCTTGCCCCCCATCACGACTTCGAGTTCCTCGCCGTCGCCGGTGAGGGCACCGTAGGTGATTTTGTTGTCGCGGATGAGACGGGCCGGTTTCCAACCTTTGTCGGGCAGGGCGGCCCACGCGCGGGCAAACTCCGCATTCCAGCCGAGATCCTCCAACTTCATGAGCGGATTGGTTTATCGGAAAGAGCGAAGCGCCGGGTCTGCGTCACGGGGAAGAAGATGCAAGGCGGGGCGGGCCGCAGCAAGCCCGCTCTCTCCGGGGGTCGTTTGACATAATGAATCGCGGGATTAAATTCGAAGCAACCCACCATGGAAAACTTTCTCTCCACTCACCTGCCCACCGCTGGCTCCCTGGCCGGTATCGCCAGGGAAATGCTGGCGGAAACCCACAGCGCCGCGACAACGAAAGTGAGTGATTTGCGGTCGCAAGTGGAGGACCTCTGGCAGGCGGCAGGTGAAATGCTGCCCCGCGACAAAACCGCGAGTGTGGTGCGTCACGTCAAGCGCACCTACGACGCACTTCGTAATCGCGATATCATCCGCTTTCCCCGTCTCAAAAGCTAACGGAGGATTTTCATTGGCGCACGGATTGATCCGGAGCGGAGAGCTTGGGGCGGTCGATTTTTCCGTAGGGTGGATGCGGAGCACGGCTGGCCGGTGGTTGTTTATTCTTCATCATGGGATGGCCGGCGTTTGGAGAACACGGCCCTGTGCGAAGCGTTGGCCAGCGGGGGGGGGGGTGGCCGCGATTGATCGTGCGCAAAGTTCGAACGACCCGCCGCAGGATTTTTCCTCCGGGGAATCGCTCAAGCCGTTTCAACTGGCCGGGAACTCGCGCTCGATCCTTTGCTTCACCGCTTCGTTGTCATCTTTGATCGCGAGGGGTCAAGCTGCGATTTGCTTTCCAAGCTTTGGAGGGTGCAGGACAAATTTTTTCGGGGAATTCCCCGCAGGGGAGGGAATCTCTCGGCCCCGGGGTTGTCTCCCGTCTCTCCATGGCCCCATCGGTGTCCAGCGTCTTTCTGCCCATCGTCTTTTCTACCAAAGAGCACTTTCCGTTTTTGTCCGACGAGGATGTTCGCAGGCAAGTTCAGGCCTTTCCCGGAGGAATCGCTAAAAAACTCCAGGGCCCGCCCCTTTTGATCGGTGGAGTTTCCGATCATGTTCCCATTTTGATCCCGTGGAGGCGCAGCGTTTCTCAAGCCGATCTGGTGAAAAAACTCAAGCGAGGTTCCAACCTTTGGATTCAAGAGCGTTTTCCCCAAATTGCACAGTTTGCCTGGCCGGCGGGATACGGGGTATTTTCCGTGAGCGCATCGCAGGGGGAGGCCGTGCGCACAGACATCGCAAACCAGGCGGAACCGCCGGCCCTGGTTTCTTTTCAGGATGAGTTTCGTGCATTTCTGGAAAAGCACGGAGTGGCCTTTGACGAACGATCCGTGTGGGACTGAGGCCACCCGTTGCTTCGCTCACCCCTGCGGGGCTGCCATGCTGCAGGCTGTCTCCGCTTCGCTCCGGCTCGGGATTGATCTCTGGTCTGCCCTAGACCCGGGGTCGCTTCGCAATTGTCCCCCTGGACACCCTGGACCTCTCCTTCGTCGAGTCTAGGCTCCAAGATCCAGCCTCATTGGGGCTCACTGTCTTGCGCTCTTCCAAACAGTTTTCCGGGCAATCCTCTCTCCTGTCTCATCAGAAACTTGTCCTGCATCCCTGACCCGAATGGCCCTAAGTTCAGCGGTGTGGAGCAGGCGCCCCGCCTGCTATTCTCTCTCCAAGAAGGCCTCCGGGACGGCCGCCCCACGTCCAAAATCCCGTCTGAACTTAGTGCCATTCACTACGGCCCCCTTTTTCGGACGATTTGTTTAAATTCGCCGAAAACGCTCTTCCTGAGATTGCGGGCGAGGTAACTCATGGGCCCCTTGAGCGCCCAGGCAAGAGCGCGGCGGCCGCCGGAATTTTCGAAATAAGTTTTGTCTCTACTGGCGACGGCGTTGCTAACCATCTAAATTTAGGGGGGAGGGAGTTAGACGCGTTTTCCGAGGGCTTCGGTGAGGCGGGAGAGGGCTGAGCTGATGGAGCCTTTGGGGATGATGGCGCGGACGATGGCGAGGGTGGAGCTGGCGAAGGCTTCGGAGAGAGCCACTTCGAGTTGATCTTCAGTGGAGGCAAGCCAGCCTTGGCCGTTGCCAAAGACCGCGGGAAGGAGCTCGGCGGCGAGCTTGGGGAGATTATTGAAGGGCCCGTCGAGCATGGGGCGTTGGGTGCCGTAGCCTGAGTTATCGAGGACGATGATGATGGGGAAGACGCCGTGGTAAGCGGCCCAGGCGGCTTCGATGCCCGTCATGGCGAAGGCGCCGTCGCCGACGATCACGACGGGACGGCGGAGAGGGTCGGCTTTGCCGGCGCCGAGAGCGGCCGGGACGGCGTAGCCCATAGTGGCGTAGTAGGCGCTGGAGAGTGCCCACTGAGGAACGGGGAGCTCGACGGAGGCGAAAAGGGAATCGCCGGGGTCGACGATGAGGCCGTGGCGGGAGTCCATTTTGGCGGCGATGGCCGCGATGAGGCGTTCGACGTGGATGGGTGTGTTTGGGGTTGGGGCGAATTGGGGTTGGACGTGGGGGAGAGGGAGCGGGGCATCTTGGCCTTGGGCAAGTGCGGCGACGAGGGCGGGCAGAAAGGCGGTGAGGGGGACATTGAGGTAAGTGCGGAGGCCGACGGAGACCGAGGAGTCTGAGCAATCGACGAGATGGGTGGGGTTGATGTGGGCGGTGAAGCCGCCGAAATTGAGGTCGGTGGGGAGAACGCCGAGGCTGAGGATGACCTCGGCATTTTCCACCGTGGCGACGACAGCGGGTGGGCTGACGGCGCCTTGGTAGACGCCGAGGGCTAAGGGGTGGCGCTCCGGGAAGACGCCTTTGGCCATTGGGCTGGTGGCGACGGGGATACCGAGATGTTCGGCGAGGCTGAGGAGAGGTTTGGCAAGGTTGCGGCGGGCGACCATTACGCCGTTGAGGATGACGGCGGTGGGGGTATTTTTGAGTAATTGGACGACGTCGACGACAGCGGCGGCCAGTTTGGCGTGGTCGACTTTGGGAGGAATTCTGGGGATGGGGTTTGGGCTGGAGGGGATGAGGGTGTGGACGAGGTCGCGGGGGATTTCCAGATAACCCGGGCGCTGATTTTCGAGAATGGCGGCGATGACGCGATCGATTTCGGCGGCGGCGGTGATGGGGGTATTGAGGACGGCGTGGGCGACGGTGAGTTGGCGGTAGACATTGGATTGGGTGTCGAAGTCTTTGATGCGGTGATGGAGGAGAGCGTTGGTGGATTGTTCGGCGATGCCCGGGGCGCCCGAAACGATGAGGAGAGGGACTTGTTCAGCGTAGGCGTTGGCGGTGGCGTTGGCGAGTTTGAGTCCACCGACGCTGTAGGTGCAGCCCGCGACGCCGAGTCCGCGGAGTCTGGCGTAGGCATCGGCGGCGAAGCCGGCGCCTTGTTCGTCGCTGGTGACGAGCATGGGGAGGCCAGCGTTTTCGAAGGCACCGAAGAGGCGGAGGGCGTAATCGCCGACGATACCGAAGCCGTGTTCGACGCCGTGTTCGCGGAGGCGGCGGACGAGGTGTGCGGGGATAGTCGTTTGGGTTGTTGGAACGGATGCGGATGGCATCCGGGAAGGCTCTTTGATTGCGAGGGAGAAATCAACGAGGGAGAGAACGCGGGGTGCGGCGGCGCGTTGGAGATTGCTGCTGGAAGTGCGGCGCACGCACTGGGGGGCCGTGAAGCCGGATGGTGCGCAGACGACTGGCCGGGTGCGGGTGGAGCCGGCCCTGAGTGCGGCTGATCAGGATATGACTGCGGCGGCCTTGAGGGATATTCCCCTCCATCCAGGCGGAGAGTTTTGAGGCGGCCTGGGGCGAAGGCGAGATCCTGGAAGTTGAAGATGGAGCGGATGTCGGCGGCCACGCTGGCGCGCAGGTCGTGACGCGGGACGCAAGCCTGGGCGTTCTGTTGGAGATGGAACCGTTGCCAGAGGACAACCTCCTGTTCCGGATTTCGGTGCTTCGGGATCCACATTGAATTTAGCGGAACACCTCGCTCGTTTTGGGAGGGGGTCACTTTCGGAAATTTCTACTGACTGTGATTTTCTTGGAGAAAAGAAGCCGGATATGAGCCGATAGGCATCCCGGAAAGGGGGATTCGAGCTGATTTTGACCCATTCCGTGGAGGAGAAAAAAAGTCGGAATTGCGGTGCCGCTACTGACAGTTTTACTGACAGGCCGGTGCGGAATTCACCATAAATCCCTATCAACCAAGCAGATGGAAAGAGAGGCGGGAGTCGGAGTCGAACCGACGCATGGAGCTTTTGCAGAGCTCTGCCTTACCACTTGGCTATCCCGCCGTGGCGAAGCTTACCAATAAACATTGATCGGCGGCGTGACAATCGAAACTTGTCCGCCGGCGGTGGTTCCCTCCGTCTGGTCAAGAGCCTCGACCAGGCCGTCGTTGAAGCTGACCTTGAGGGTGCCGACGGGCACCTTGACGTAGATGGTGTTGGCCACATAGCCGCTACCGCCCTGCACAATGACACCACCCTGCTTGCCGGGGTTGGGGATGATGGTTTGGGAAAATCCAGGCGCATAGGTGGTTTGGGGAACCAGTTCGTATTTGATGAACTCCCAAATCTGTTGGGTTCCCTCCTTGTCGGCGCGATTGGTGGTCTTTTGCGGCCTGCCCAGACTGCGCCCGACTTCATCGATGGTCATGCCAATGGCGACTTCCTTTTTGGCAATGAGGGCATCAACCAGCTTCCTCCGCTCCTCGCTCTTTTTCAGGTTGGCCAGCAACCCCTCGGGCAGGGGCTCAAGCTCATTGTAGGAGATCCAGGCGGCAACTCCGCCCTGCTGTGCGTTCCCGCGGATGCGGCAGACGGTTTCCATCAGGGCCTCAACTTGGACGATTTGGGGAAAACGCAAGGTGCCGGCATAGCGGGCCATGCCCACATCGAAATAACACGGGGCCGGACGCAGAATTCTGATCCGCAGAGGTTTCAGGCCGAAGTCTGAGAGATAGATAGCCCCGGGTTCGCGGATAATGGGGGACGCGGGCACCTCGGTTTCCGCCGCCAGGAGAGTGACCACCAGGGCCAGGGGACGGAATAGCTTCATGGCAGTAGTCTGGCATGGTTCGCGGGAAGTTTCCAGACTGAACGGACAAGGCTTGTCGGGACGGCACAGGCCGTTTAACAAAGCCGCGATGAACAGTCTCAATGAATTTGTCCTGCGTGGCGGCCAGACGGTGACAGCCGGTGAGATGGATGCCTTCCGGCGCAAACTGCCGTTTTTGAAAGTGAAAGCGGAAACCCTGGAGGCGGCCGAGTTTCCCCACCTCAACGAACAGACCAGATTTCTCGTGCGCTATGCCGAGGACGTACTCGACGGAGCGTATGCCTGTTCCGACCTCCAGGCAATCGCCGAGACCGTATTCGCGCTCGGCTACCTGCTGAAGGACGTGGACATCATTCCCGATACAGTTCCCGGGAAAGGCTACGCGGACGATTCCCTCGTCCTCCGGGCGGTTCTTTCCAGCCATGAGGAGGAACTGCGGGCCTTCGCGGCCAAGTCGGGGATCGATTTCGAGAAAATCTCGATCGGAGCCTGACCCCCGGGATCGGATTCAAGGCCTGCCCACATACTGGGCGGTGAACGCGTCAAACCGGGCCACCTCACCCGCCGCGGGTAAACAAACTCCCGGCGGTCTGACCGCCCGGAAACAGGAGCGAAGCTGCAAGGAACGGAAGGAGGCTGGAGGACGTTTTCGTTCGACTGACCTTACACCGCAAACCGCCGGATCGAAAATTGCCAACGAAGGGCCGCCGCATTCGTGAGGCGGAGGACTGTTCGATCAAGTCCCACTCTCCACGCCCTCACGGGCGCGGTTACAGGGTGAAAATCGCAATGCGAAAATCAACTGGCGGATGGGGTGAGATTATCCCCGCGGACGCGGGGCTCCGCATTTTGGCTGCGCGGAAATGGCTGGGCGCTTCGCGCCGGGCGGTCGAACCGGGGTTCTCATCTCACCCCCGCGTCGCATTCACCTCAAATTCGAAAATCGACAATCGCAATGAGAAAATCAACTGGCGGATGGGGT
>CAMASH010000102.1 GCA_945860745.1 Chthoniobacter flavus
GATTGCCGAGCGTGTGCAGCCATGTTTGCTGGATGCGCTGCCACTCCTTGCCAAGTGACTCGCGCCACTTCGGCGACAGGTTTTCGTTCTGCGGGAGGATGTGTTCGATAGTCAATTCGTTAACCAACACGCGCTCCCCGGCTTTGCGACCGTGGTTCTCAAGTCGGCGCAGCCAGTAACTGCAACTGCGGAAATTGTAGAGGTCGCGGGTCTGCACATCCCGGCGGAATTCATCATCCGATGGGAAGCGCCGGTAGGAAGGCAGCGTAAGGAAGTGCGCTTGGACGCTTTCGAAATATCGGTCCTTCTTCAGCGCCTTTGTAAACGTGGCAAACGTCTTGTTCATCGAGTTCGTGGGGATGGCGCAGATGGCTCGGCGGAAGACATACGCCTCAATGAGCCGCACGCTGGCCAGCAGGTCAGCCTTCGAGAGCATGTCCGCCTTGTAGTCGTGATAGAGCTCCAGCAGGAACGGATAGGCCACGTCCACCTTCAGTTCACGCAGGTCGTGGAAAGCGAGTTTGAGGTCAGCATCCGGTTCGCTGCCCAGCGCCATCGCGCAGAAATGCCGCGCGTAGTCTCGGATTTCACGGACGAGGCTTTCGATGTGGGTCTTGTCGTCGGGAAAGTCGGCCCGCGAGGTTCGCGCATGGCCTTTGAACGCGTCGTAAACCGCATTGATGTTTGGAATCTCGCCCGTCATCACCGTCAGGTAATGCCGCATGAATCCATCGAAGTGCGTGCCGTAGGCTTCCTGCCCGAAATCCACTTCCATCGGTCGCCAGAACTGCTCGTAAAGCCGGGTTTGCAGCACCGGCTCAAGCCCCATCAGGATGAAATTGCGGATGAGGTCCGCCTGACTCAGCTCCTTGCCCGTCGAGTTCATGCTCTCGAAGATGAGTTGAGGATTGTCCTGGTCGCGGGTGAGCGCGATGTCCACCACTACCAGCTTCGCCAATCCCCGGCACAAGGTCGCCAGCTCAACCTTGGCTTCCCCAATCCACCGTTTGAACGAATCGAAATTTGCATTGATGCGCAGCGAGGGCTGCTGCGGCTGCTCCCCATCGCCGACGATTGCCGTCAGCGATGCCTTGTCCGTCTGCGAGAGCAGGAGCTTGAAGTGTCGCTCGCCGGTCTCTTCCGGGTTTACCAAGTAGTAATTCTTGATCTTCCGTTGCGAGAACCCATCGAACGGCTCGCTGTCGGCCACGGCTTTGGAGAGAGCTGCCAGCAGCAAAGAAACCGTCGTCAGCCGTTGCTGGCCGTCGATGACCAGCAGCGGCGCTTGATGCGTGACTTGGGAGAGGCCGCTTTCGACATAGACAATCGAGCCGACGAAATGCACGGCGATTTTGTCGCTGCTCCCGCAACGCACGATGTCATCCCAAAGCTGGCGGCATTCCTTCTCCGACCACGAGTAGGTGCGCTGGTAGATGGGGATGACGAACTGCGGAGACTTCTTCAAGAAATCGAGGAGCTTGGCTTCGGTGGCTTTCATATTGGTTCAGAGTTCTCCGGTGAAGGCGTGGTGCAGCCTCGGGTTGGCGAGGACGTAGTCGGCGCGCAGGTCGGGATGGAGATCGCGGCGGAAAGTGTCGGCGTGCTCGGGGCCGAAGTCGGCCTCGATGCCGCGCAGGGCGAGGTTCATCACGGCGAGGCGGCGGGTGGTGGCGTTGCTTTGTTTCGACTGCTGCCGCCGCAGCCTCACCCTGCGGGCTCGCGTTGCGAGACCAAATGGGCGCTGCCGCCGCGCCCATTTGTCCTGGCCGTAGATGGAGATGTCGCCGAGCTTGCCGCCGTGGGATTCGACGAATTTTTCCGACTGCACGAACATCCCGCCGGAGCCGCAGGCGGGGTCGTAGATGCGGCCTTTGTAGGGGGCGAGCATCTCGACGAGGCAGCGCACGACGCAGGACGGGGTGTAGAATTGGCCGCCGTTCTTGCCCTCGGCGCTGGCGAAGCGGGTGAGGAAATATTGATGAGCGCCCCCGCGCTCACCCTGCGGGCTGCCTGCGGCAGTCTTTGTCGCTCCGCTCCAATCATACACGCGGCCGAGCAGATCGACGGAGCGGTGGGTTTTCTCGCCCTCGCTGGCGGCGGTGAGTTCGATGGTGGCAATGACGTCGATGAGTTCGCCGAGGCGCTGTTTGTCGAGGCCGGGGCGCGCATAGTCCTTGGGGAGGACACCCTTGAGGCGCGGGTTGTCGCGCTCGATGGCGACCATGGCGTCATCGACGCTCTTGCCGATGGTGGGCTGCTTGGCATTCGCCTGAAGGTGGGACCAGCGGCCTTCCACGGGCACCCAGAAGACGTTCTCGGCTTTGTATTCGTCAGGGTCTTCGGCATTGGCCCCGGCGTAGTCGCCCTGGCCGGCGAGGAGCTTGGCGCGGTGTTCCTCAAAGGTGTCGGAGATGTATTTGAGGAAGATGAGGCCGAGGACGACGTGCTTGTATTCCGCCGCGTCCATGTTGTTGCGGAGCTTGTCGGCCGTCAGCCAGAGCTTCGCCTCGAAGCCGAGGTTGGCAGTCGAGGTCCCGGTGGTTGGTTTGCGTGCCATGATTTAAGCGGCGAAAAAAGTTGGGTTGCGCAGGTTATCCTTCGCTTCGCTCAGGCTCCGCAGGATGGCTTCGCGTGGAAGGTTTGCGCTATCGCGCATGGCGGTGTCGGCGGTGAGCCAGAGCTTGGCCTCGAAACCGAGGTTGGCGGTGCTGGACTCGGTGTTTGGTTTACGGGCCATGGAAAAATCAGCGTGGCGGCGGAAAGGCAGGGAGTAAATCCCGTGCGAAGGCGTTTTGAAAGCAAGAACGGGCCGAAGGCCCCCTATTCCTGCTCGTATTGACCGGCGCGGTAGAGCGTGGCGTAAACGCCGCCGCGGGCGAGGAGTTCGGGGCCGGTGCCTTGTTCGGCGATGGTGCCGTGTTCCAGCACGACGATGCGGCCGAGGGTGTGGATGGTGGCGAGGCGGTGGGTGATGATGAGGGTGGTGCGGCCGAGCATGAGTTCGCCGATGGTTTCCATGATGGCGTGTTCCGTGGCGGGATCGAGGGCGCTGGTAGGTTCGTCGAGGAGGAGGATGGGGGCGTTTTTCAAAAACGCGCGGGCGATGCCGATGCGCTGGCGCTGTCCGACGCTGAGGTGTCCGCCCCGTTCGCCCACGGGACTGTCGTAACCCTGCGGCATGGCCATGATGAAGTCGTGGGCCTGGGAACGTTTGGCGGCTTCGAAGATCTGCTCATTGGTCGCACCGGGACGTCCGTAGGCGATGTTTTCCTTGATGGTGGTGGAGAACAGCACGGTGTCCTGCAGGACCATCCCGATCTGGGCGCGGAGGGATTTTTTGGTGACGGTGCGGAGGTCGTGGCCGTCGAAGGACACGGTGCCTTTGGTGGGGTCGTAAAACCTGGGGATGAGACTGAGGAGGGTGCTTTTGCCCGTGCCGGTTCCGCCGACGAAGGCGACGCTCTCGCCGGGGGAAATCGAGACGTTGATGTCGTGGAGGATGAGGCGGTCTTCGGTGTAGCCGAAGCTGACGTTTTTCAGTTCGATGGCGCCTTGGGCGGGGGGGAGGGTTTTCGCGCCGGGAGCTTCGGGCACGTCGTTCTCGCGGTCGATCACCTCGAAGCAGCGGGCGGCGGCGGCGGCCGCGCCTTCCAAGGCCCAGGCCGTATAGCTAAGTTGCTCCAGCGGAGTGTAGAGCATGGGCAGATAGGCGATAAAGACGGTGAGCTGGCCGAGCGTGAGGTGTCCGCCGAGAACCTGCTGTGCGCCGACATAGTACATCAGGGCGGTCCCGGCGGCCATGATGGTGGTGACGACGAGCGTGCTGAAAATGGACGTGATATTGAGGCGCAGGGCGGCTTCCAGGCTGCGGCTGGCTTGTTTGCGGAACTGGCGGATTTCGAAGTTTTCCCGTCCGAAAGCGTGGACCATGCGGATCTGGCTGATGCCTTCCTGGGTGAGGGTCAGGAGGTCGCTTTCGCGCTCCTGAATGGTGGTGGACTGCTTCCGGACGCGGTCGGCGTAGTGGCGGATGGTGAGAAAGGCGAAGGGCAGCACGGCCAGGGAGGTGAGCGCGAGCGGCCAGTTCATCCACAGCATGATGCCGAAGGTCCACACCAGGGTGAGGACGGAGCTGAAGGTGGTGACGAAGCCCTTGTTGTAAATTGTCTGAATGCTTTGCGAATCGTAGGCCACGCGGAAACTGGAGTCGGCGCTACGGCGGGCGTCGTGGAATTTGAGCGGGAGGGCCTGCAGGCAGGAGTAGAGGTCGGTGCGCAGGCGCAGGAGGGATTGCAGTCCGACGCGGATGAAGAGGTAGTTGGCGGCGAGGTTGACCACGCCCCAGAGCAGGCTGATGACGACCAGCACCACGCACAACCACAACGCGGCCATAGTGGGGGGAATATCGCCGAACCACCGGACGATGGCGGCGCGGGCCGGGCCCGTGTTTTTCGTGGGATCGAGGATGCCGTCGATGATGTAACTGAGCGGCCAGGGACGGAGGGAATTGAGAGCGATGCCCAACAGGGTCAGGAGGATGCCACCCGAGGTGGGCCACAGATAGGGCCGGAAATAGCGGAAGGCTCTGGCGTAGATGGACACGAACTTCTTTTGCTATGCGAAGCGGGCGCGGATTTCAATCGGAACTCCCGCCGGGGAGCAGGGTTCATGCCTCGGGAACAAAACGTTCTCCAGTGGAGGGAAGCGCCTCGTCGCTTCCCATTTATGGGCCCTGACGAAGCCGTGCCCTCCACCCCGGAGGATCAAAAATCGCGCCAGCTGGAAGCCGAGGCTACGGACCCGGAGTTCAAACAGGATTGCGTCCGAGCAGGCAAAGCGATTACACAATACCTCAAATGCAAACCACCCAGAGCGCTGCGCTCCGGACGATGGTCGCCCGGGTTTCCCCGGATGATATTGTCATTTATGCCAACGGAGCGCTGGCTTCGTATCTGGATGTGCCCAAGCAGAAGTTGATCGGCACGCCGCTGGATGTGGTGGCGAGGCGGTGCAAGGGGGAGATTTCGTCCTGCTTTGCCCGGCCGGAAACCGGGCGCGGCGGCAATCAACTGGTCACGGACGACAGCGGGCGGGTTTTTGAGGCGAAGCTGTATTCGGACGGAGGCGTTCTCGACATTGTGCTGGACGAGGTGACCACGGCGGAATCCATCGGGCGGGAACTGCGCGATTCCAGCGGCACCGCGTTTGAGTCGTTCAGCGAGGAGGAACTGCGCACGACCCGGCATCCCGAACGGCGCTACCTCACCGTCACCCGCACGCAACTCCGCGGTCTCTCGCAAATCACCGAGCGTCTCGCGCCCATGGAGGTGCGGTTGATGGTGAACTCGTTTGTCGAGGAGGCCTGCGATGCGGTGTTCGACACCGGCTGCACGGTGGGGGAGACCTCGGGGGATTCGATTCTCGGTATCTTCGGCGCGCCGCGTTATTTCACCGATCATCCGCTGCGCGCCATCCGCGCCGCCTGCGAGCAAATGCACAAGGCGGCGCAACTGCATGCGGGTCTTTATCGCGAGGGCAAGGAATTGCCGCCCTGCTCGTGCGGCCTGTGGACCGGGGACACCCTGGTCGGGACGCTGGGCAACTCCGTTTGGCAACATTACACCGCGATCGGCCTTCCCGTTGATCTGGCGGAAAGACTTTCCCGCTTGGCTCGCCCGGGCGAAATTCTCCTGCCCGAGCACACCCTCACCCACCTGCTGCGCACGCTGCCCGAGGGCTGGCAGCATGTTCGGGCCGAGAGCGAGTTCGCGCCCGACTTGAGTGATTTCCAGTGGTCGGGAGAGGATATCGCGCCGATGCCCGAGCATTTGCGCAAGATCGTTTATCTGGTCGGGCCCGGCGCTCACGAAAGCACCGACAACGTGGAATATTATTTCGATTATCAGTGGTCGCTGGTCGTCCCGGGCCGGGAGCAACCCACACCCATCCTGCGGGTGGTGCGTCCTTCCCAGGTGGGGGATTCCCTCGAACTGAGCGATGACAATGTCGTCACCACCCAGGCGGCCCAGAATTTGGGCAAATACAAGCTCATCGAAGTCATCGGCACCGGCGGGATGGGCAAGGTCTGGCGCGGGGTGGACCGCTTCGGCAATGCCGTCGCGATTAAAGTGCTGCATTCCAGCGAGACGGTGACCGAGGCCCAGCTCAAGCGGTTCCGCCGCGAGGCGGAGGTGATGGCGAGATTGCCCCATCGCAATATCTGCCGTGTCTACGAGATGAATGAGTTCGACGGCATCCAGTTCATCGCCATGGAATTTGTGGACGGACTGACGCTCTCCGATCTGCTCTACGAGACGACCACGGGCGAATCCTCCGGTCAATCGCTGGAAAAAACCGACCTGCGCGCGCTCATTCATTCGCTGAAAGCGGAGAAATCGCGGTCCGGCCAGACGCAGTCCGGAGAGGAGGCGGAGCCGCCGCGGGCCCAAAACACGCGCATCCTTCCGGTCGAACAGACGCTGAGCGTGATCCTCAAGGTGTGCGATGCCGTGCAGTTCGCCCATGAGCACGGCGTGCTGCACCGCGATCTCAAGCCGGGCAATATCCTGCTCCGGGAAGACGGCGAGCCGCTCGTGGCGGATTTTGGCCTGGCGAAGCTCAGCGATTCCGATGCGACCCACTCGCTTTCCGTCAGCGGGCATGTGGTTGGAACCTTGGAAAACATGTCGCCCGAGCAGGCGGAGTCGAGCAAGGATGTGGATGAACGCGCAGACGTTTACAGCATCGGCACCATGCTTTACCAGATGCTGACCGGACGCCGCCATTTCGAAGCCACCGGAAACATCGTCGCCGACGCCCAGGTCCTGAAAACCCACGAGCCGGTGCGCCTGCGCACGTTCAATTCCCGGATCGCCCCGGACCTGGAAATCATTACGCTCAAGGCCCTGCGCAATGATACCGCGGAACGCTACCGCAGCGTGGCCGCCCTCCAGGCGGATATCGAACATTACCGTCGTGGCGAGGTGATCAGCGCCCGGCCGGTCTCCTTTATCGAGGTCTTCAAAAAAATGGTCCAGCGGAACAAGGGGGTTTCCGTGGCGGTCGCCGCGGCCCTGCTGATTTTCGTCTGCGGCGTGGTGGTGGCTTTCTATCAATTGGCGGACCGATTGGCGACGGAGAGGGAAGCGCGCAAAAAGTTTGAAGACCAGGTGGCCATGACCGCAGCCAAGGAAAGTGAGGCCCGGGTCGCAACGGCTGCCGCGGAAACAGAGAAAGCCAAGGCCGAAAAAGCAACCCGGGAGGCCGTGGCGGCAACCCGGGCAGCGCATGAGGCAACCCAGGCAGCCAATGCCGCCAGGCAGAAAGCCAATGATCTGGTCGAGCAACTCTCTGCCGTGACCGCGGCCAAGGAAGAAGCCACTAAAGCCGGCGAAGAGTCCGCGGCTGTGGCCTTGAGGCTGGCCGGGGAGCAGGAGGATTTGCAGAAAAAAATCCAGGAAATTCAGGCCGCGCAGAAGTCCCCCTCGCGTCCGGGCGGCGGCTCCAACCTTTCGGGATTTCAGCAGGCGGATCCACGCGCCCACGAGGCCCTCATGCGGGCCAATGAAATATTCCTGCTCAGCTACCGGCCGGAGGATTTTGCGGCCATGGATAAAAATCCCGCCCCGGTGCTGGCCAAGCTGACCAATGCGATGGATTTCGTCGCGCAGGCCTTGATGCTCAACCCCGATTTCTTCCCGGCCTGGATGTTGAAAGGACGTCTGCATCTGGCCCTGATGGAAAATGCCCGCGCGGAGGAAAGTTTCCGTCAGGCGGAAAAATTCGTGCTCAAGTTCCCGGGCCTGGCGGCACGGGATGATCCTGCGGAGATGTTGCGATTGACGGCCGGGATCACCGGTCAGACGGGAAGCGTGAATGCCAAGGGCATTGCCACATTGCGGAGTTCGCCCGCGCTGGAAAATCAGAAGGTCGGTTCGTTTCTCGATTTTATTCAGGACAAGTTGATCCTGCGTAAGCCGGGCGGAAATTCCGCCAACCCGCTCGGACGTCTTCTCACCGGCAATGAAGCGGCCCTGGAGATCGTGGCGCGCAATGGTCCGGCGACGCGCGTGGTTTTCAAGGCGGGCGGCCTGGCCGGGCGGGCGGAGGTGATCATCTGGGACGCCGATGAGCTTAACGATCTGAGTCCTCTCAAGGACATGAGCCCGACGATACTTTCCATCACCGGCGCGAAGAAAATCCATTGGGAACCCATTCTCGCTCTTCCTCAACTGGAGACCCTCGACCTGTCAAAATGCAGTTTGGAAAGCCTTCCGCTCACTCCCCGCAATCAGCGCGGCCTCTCCGGGCTCCGCTCGCTCCGCCTGGCGGGCACGGGGGTTCAAAGTCTCGATTTTATTCGGGGCATGCTCTCGCTGGCGAAGCTCGATGTCTCGGACACCGCCATCACCGATCTTTCGCCCCTGCTCGGGGTCCGGCTTCCGCTAAACCAACTCGTGATCAGCGGTGTGAATCCCGTCAACCTGCGCGTGCTGCTCAACCTGCCGCTCGAATCCCTGACCTTGAGTCCCATGCTCGTGACCGACAAAACCGGATTGGGTGGTCTGCGCGTTCATCGCACCTTGAAGGTGCTGCGTTCTCCGGATGATCCCGACGATCAGCCCGTGCAGGAATTCTGGCGCAAACTGGCCAGCGGAGCTTACGAGACGAGTCATTGAGCGGATTTTTTCGGCTTTCGCCCCTGCGCAGTTCCTGATGTTCTCGCCCGTCCTGACTCCCGATCCCGAACCCGCCCGCATGGAACCACCCGCCACCTTTGAAGAACCGGCTCCCGCCTCCCGCGGGCCGGTGAAGGCGTTTCTCGGTTTGCTCGGGGCCGGTGTCCTGGTGGCCGTGCCGCTGATTGTCACGATCTGGGTCATTCACATCGGCTACGAGTTCATCAACGAAATCAGCGCGCCACTTTATCGCGCCATCGGATGGAACTTCGTCGGGCTTCCGTTCTTGACCACGATTCTCATCGTGCTGGCCATGGGATTCATGGCCACGAATGTCTTCGGCCGCCGGATTATTGAAACCTTCGAGTCGCTCATTCTCTCGGTGCCGCTGGTCTCGCCGGTGTACGGCGCGGTCAAGCAGGCGCTGGAGTCGATCCGCAGCATGAAAGGCAGCCGCAACTTCAAGCGGGTGGCCTATATCCGATACCCCGAAAGTAACGGCCTGCTGGTCGGGTTCGTTACCGGCCAGTGTTATGATCCGGCCTTTGACAAGGAGTTCACCCTTATCTTCCTGCCCTTCACGCCGAATCCGGTGTCCGGACGGGTCATCGCCGTGCCCAGTGAGGATGTGATCGAAAGCGGCCTCACGGTTGAGCAGGTCATGAAAATTGTGCTTTCCGCGGGTTTGGTTTCGCCTACCCGCCCGGCGGACAAAATCTCCGAATAATATTTGCGGATTTTTTGAACAAACGCACCCGCTCCTGCGTCTAATGCGTAAAGACCCTGTAAGTTCGCAACCCATGAAAAATCCCTACAAAAAAATCAATCGCAAGCACTACTCCCTGGGCGAACTGGTCGAGATCGTCTCCTCCTGCGCCCGCGACAGCAAGGAAGCCCTGGCCGCCCTGGTGGATCTGTTCGAAAGCGGCCGCGTCTGCGTCCAGAACAACGGCCGCCTCAAACGCATCAAAGTCGGAGCCTGAACATTCCCGGGCTTTTCAAACCACGCCCGCAGGCGCTAGTCTGCGGGCATGGTTGAAATTTCCCTTACCTACGAAGGCGGTTTCCGCTGCCTTTCCACCCACGGCCCATCGGGCGCGCTCCTTCCCACCGACGCCCCCAAGGACAACCTCGGCCAAGGCGAGGCTTTCAGTCCGACGGACCTCACCGCCACATCGCTGGCCGCCTGCATGCTCACGACCATGGCCATCGTGGCCGAAAAAAAATCCCTGCAAGTCGATCTGGCTGGTGTCACGGCCCGCGTCGGCAAGCACATGACCGCCGAGCCGCCCCGCCGGATTGCGAAAGTCGAGGTGGAGGTGAATCTTCCCCTATCCGATGTGCATCCCGACCGGGAGGTCCTGGAGCAGGCCGCCCGGAATTGCCCGGTTTCCCTCAGCCTGCATCCCGGAGTCGAGCAGGCGGTGACCTTCGTGTGGAGGGGCCCGGGCGCTCGCGCCCCAAAATGAAATCTGGAGGGTTGCCGGTAGACTCGTCCAGCCGCCGCCGGACTCGGATCTTCGCTGCGCTTCGGTTCTTGCGGTCCATACTTTGCTTTGGTGATTGGCAAAGCGGCCCGCGGTCGCTTCTACTTTCCCTGTGATTGACCGTTACTCTTTGCCGCAAATGCGTGCGCTCTGGACCGAGCAGCGCAAACTGGAAATCTGGCTCGAAATCGAAACCCTCGCCTGCGAGGCCATGGCCGAACTCGGCACCATCCCGAAGGAGGATGCCGTCACCATTCGCCAAAAGGCGGCCTTCGAAATCGAGAAGGTCCGCGAGATCGAAAAACGCACCAACCACGATGTCATTGCCTTTCTGGAAAATGTCGCGACCCATGTCGGCCCGGCCTCGCGCTGGATCCACCAGGGCCTGACTTCGTCCGACCTGCTCGACACCACCCTGGCCGTGCAGATGGACGCCGCCAGCGGCATCCTGTTGGATGATCTCAAACAACTGCGCGAAGCCATCGCCAAGCGCGCCATCGAGCACAAATTCACCCCCATGATCGGACGCAGCCACGGCATCCATGCCGAACCGATTTCGTTCGGACTCAAGATGGCGCTGATGTTCGACGAGTTCGGCCGTGGCATCGAGCGCCTGGAACAAATGCGCGAACGCATCCGCGTGGGCAAGGTCAGCGGCGCGGTCGGCACCCATGCCCATCTCGATCCCCGGGTGGAAAAATTCGTCTGCGAAAAACTCGGTCTCCAGCCCGCCGCGCTTTCCACCCAGATCATCCAGCGCGACCGTCACGCCGAATTCATGACCGTCCTTGCCCTCATCGCCAGCTCGATCGACCGCTGGGCCACCGAGTTCCGCCACCTCCAGCGCACTGAGGTGCTGGAGGTCGAGGAATATTTCGCCGCCGGGCAGAAAGGCAGCTCGGCCATGCCGCACAAGCGCAACCCCATCACCGGCGAGCGTCTCTGCGGCATCGCCCGCGTCATTCGCGGCAACGCCGTGGCCGCGTTGGAAAACGTCGCCCTCTGGCACGAACGCGACATCAGCCACAGCTCGGTCGAGCGCATCATCCTGCCCGATTCCACCACGCTGGTTGATTACATGCTGGTGGAACTGCGCAAGCTGGTCGAGGGCCTGCAGGTTTATCCCGAAAATATGAAGCGCAACATGGAGATCACCGGGGGTCTCTACGCCAGCCAGTCCGCCCTGCTCATGCTCACGGAGAAAGGCCTCGAACGCAAAGACGCCTACGAGGCCGTGCAGCGCGCCGCCATGAAAACCTGGAAGGAGGGTGGCAACTTCGCCGACAACCTCGCCGCTGAACCCACCGTGGCCGAACACCTGAGCAAGGACGACATCGTCAGCGCCTGCGCCCCCGACCGCCATTTCCGCTTCGTGGACGAAAAATTCCGCGCCGTCGGCCTCGAAAAATAAACTGGAGGGTTGCGGGCCCTCGCAACCCGCTTATGTTTCTCGGCTTTCCCACTCTCGTGCGTCGCTTCGTACTCCTTCTCTCCCTCTGCGCCCTCGCCCCCGCCGGCTGCAAAAAATCCCCACCCCAACCCGCCGTCGTTCAGGCCACCCCCGAACCGACCCCTGCGCCCACGCCGGAACCGACTCCGACGCCCGAACCGATCGACCTCAACGCGCAGGTCGTCGTCCTCTGCTACCACCGCTTCGAGGAAAAAGGTGGCCGCGAGATGGTCAGCACCCCCGCCGAATTCGAGGCCCAGCTTCAGGCTCTCAAGGACAATGGCATCACCGTCATTCCGATGGACGATTTCCTGGCCTGGCGCCGGGGTGAAAAGAACATCCCCGCGAAATCCGCCGTCATCACCCTCGATGATGGCTGGCTCACCGGCTACACCGCCGCCTGGCCGTTGCTGAAGAAATTCGGCTACCCGTTCACCCTGTTCATCTACACCGATTACGTGAAGGGCGGGGCAAAATCCGGCGGACAGTCCATAACCTGGGAACAACTGGCCGAGATGCGCGACGCCGGGGTGGACATCGCCAGCCACACCGTCAGTCACACCGGCCTGAATGCCCGTAAGGGAAAAGCCGACGATCAGTATCGCGAGTGGCTGAGAAGCGAGATCGCCGGCTCCAAGCAGATTCTCGAAGACAAACTCGGCATCCAGGTCAAGACCATCGCCTATCCCTACGGACTCCATAACGATGTGGTGCGCGAAGTCGTGAAAGAGGCCGGCTACGAAGGCGGGTTCACCGTTTACGGTCAGCACCTCGGCAACGGCGGCGATCCGACCCTGCTGGGCCGCTACGCCCTCGACTCGAAAAACGGGGAAGTCTTCACCAAGAGCGTTCTGAATTTTGCCAAAGATGCGTCGGCCTCATCCGCCGCCGCCACCACGGTCATGCCCGCCGCCGCCACCATGTTGACCATCCCGGCGGACGGCGAAACCATCAGCGACCCGTCGCCCGAGTTGAAGATCAACCTCGCGGCCCTCGGGCAGATCGATCCCAAGACAGTGACCATGCGCCTGAGCGGACTCGGCCGGGTGCCCGCGACCTACGATCCGGCCACCAAGTTGCTGTCCTACAAACTCACGCAAAAACTCTACGCCCGCCAGGTCACGGTGATCGTCGGAGCCACGGCCAACGGCAAAAAAGTCGAAACCCGCTGGTCCTTCAACATCGGCCCGGCCGCGGCCCGGTAGGGAAGGGAGAGCCTCACGCAAAGGGTGCGCAGGCGGCCAAGGATGGGCGGGCGGGTGCCGATTCGGACGGCGCGCACTTAGGAGCTGTAAATAAATAAAGGGGGCAAGATGGCGCAGGAGTTTTGGCCTCTGGCCAGGCGCGACGAAGGAGCAGAGCCCAAGCACTCTGTGACTGAGACTCGACGAAGGAGAGAGCCAGGGTGCACGGGGGATAACCAACGCGGCCAGAGGCCAAAAGAACAAGCGAGGTTGCTCCCTTTATTTATTTCCAGC
>CAMASH010000103.1 GCA_945860745.1 Chthoniobacter flavus
CTGAATGGGTTGTGTTCCTCGCCCGATGCAACCCATTCAGGGTTGGTTCTATTCTCCTGTCGATACCCAAGGTAGCTCATTCTTCGCAACCTTGGGCTGTCGGATTGATCCCCTTCGGGGATTCCTGGAAGATTTTTGTCCTGCACCCAGTGAAAATCGCCCTGTTTCAATGGAAAGATTCTTGAAGGTATTATCTTGAGAGCATGTCATGCCCTTGACCTTTGTGCGTCCGTGAAGCCCTGAAAGGCGGAATTCACGATGGGATTGCGCTCTTCCCGGCACGGCGGAGAGAACCGCGATAACCCAGGACGTTCCCCTGGGCCGGGGAAGAGAAGGGCTTTGGGCCCACCTCCTGAGGAGGTCGTGAAGCGCCTGACAGGCTTCAGGGTCTTTGGAAAATACTGCTCGTTTTGAGCTGCCGGTTCGCATTCCCGGGGAACCGCAGGAAGAATTGGGATCAAAAAGACGCGAGCCCGAAGTGCCGGTACGCGGCAACGACGACGGGCTTGGCCCATTGCGGGGTCTCATCCAAACGGTCGGTGGACGGAAAAGTGAGTCGCTGCTCTTCGATGCACAAAACCCGCTGGAGTTCCGGGGGGGGGCCGGCTGCTGGGTCGCGCTCCACGGAATTGTCGTATACCCGCAGATCGGTGACGTGTGGGATGAGGCGGATGAGATTGGTGTGGCTGCCGACCCAACGCCGGCGGATGTCGCTCTCCGGAATGTCGTGCCCGCCTTTTTTCACCCGCGCAGCAACACGCTGGAGGTGGAGTTCGACGCTCTCCAGTCCGGCGAACCAAATGCGCACGACCGCGCCCTGGGTCGCGGCTTCCCCCAGCACCCGGGTGATCGTTTCACCACCCAGGGTGGTCTCGAAGGTGAAGGCGGAGCCATCGGCGATGGCTGCCTCGAGCCGACGCTTACCCTCCTGCCAGGCAAAGGCGTTGGCCTCCCGCTGGCCCAAGCCTGGGCTGGCCGCCATTGCGGCTCGGGCCGCTTCGTCGGGATTGAAGTATTCGGCGCCGTGTTCACGCAAGTGAGCGCCGCCGATGCTGCTTTTCCCGGCACCATTCACTCCGGCCAGGACGGCGATCTCCGCCTGAGGGGATACCGGACGGCTGGACGCTCCCTTCCTAGCCGCCATGGGCGGCCCTGGCTGCCTTGACCGCGGCTTTTCCCAATCCAGCCGGGCTGGCCTGGAACAGCTTGGCGACACCTCGCTTCGCAGCGGGCGTGTTCATTCGGGCCACCATGGCATCGAATTGGGAAGAGAGCGCATCCAGCGGGGCGGTCCGCGCTTGCTGAAGCTCCAGATACTGCTCCAGGGGCAGAAGGACAAATTCCGCCCGTTGGTGACGGGTGATCGCCACGGCGCCTTTCATAGCCTTGGCGCTCACTTCGCCAAAATTATTTTTGAGTTCGCTGGCAGTGACGGCCCGAAGACTAGAGAGCACCTCGCGGGGCGAAAGCATGTTCGGCATAAGGGAAGAATGGCTAATTTAGCCATTTTGTCCAAACAATCCTCGCTAAGCGCCAGAGTTTCGTGTCGATCCGGTTTCGCCGGAGGCAGTGCGGGCAGGTCTTGGAGTCTTTCATAAAACTCCTCGATGGATTTAATCCGCCGGCAGGGTGCTGCGCAGGAGTTGGGTGTGCTCGGCTGTGGCGGTGAGGACCGCATCGCTCAAGGCGGCCGGGACCAGGAAAAAGTCGCCGGGTTTGAAGGTCGCTCCCGCGCAGGAGGCTCCGCCGGAAAGGACATTGTAAATGGCAAATCTTCCCGCGGATGCCGCGGGGATGGGCGCGGTGAGAGAAAGTTTTTCCACTTTGAAATACTCACACTCCGCCACCACGCCTTCCGTGATGTGTTTGGTCGCGGGCTCGAAATCGGCAAAGTCGGTGGAGACAAGCGATTCCTCGATGTGGAGTTTGCGCGGCTGGCCGTCGAGGCCGGAGCGGTTCCAGTCGAAGACGCGATAGGTGGTGTCGCTGTTCTGCTGGACTTCGACAATGACATTGCCCGCGCCGATGGCATGGAGGCGTCCGCTGGGGATGAAGATGCTGTCGCCGGGTTCCACCGGGATAGTGTGGAGCGTTTCCTCGACGCGGCCGGCCCGCAGGAGGTTTTCGAATTTTTCCCGGGTCACGCCTTTTTTGAGTCCGGCGTAGATGGTGGCACCGGGCTGGGTATCGGCGAAATACCACATCTCCGTCTTGGGTTCCCCGCCCAGGGTGGGAGCGATACGCGCAGGCGGATGGACTTGGACGGAGAGCCGCTCGCGGGCGTCGAGGATCTTGATCAGGATGGGAAAATGCGGCGACGGATGGTGGGCGTAGGCCGCGCCGAAGACGTCCTGGCGGTGCGAGGTCCAGAGTTCGTGCAGGGTCAATCCCCGCAGCAGGCCGTTGTGCACGACGCTCTGGGCGTCCTCCCGATCCACAATCTCCCAGGTTTCCCCGATGGGGGCACCCTGAGGCAGGGCTTTGCCATAGAGGGCCTCGAGGCGGCGCCCGCCCCAGACGCGCTCCATGGCGAGGGGTTCAAAAACAACCGGAGGGCGGAGCGGCATCCTGCTTCTTTCGTCGAGGCGGGCGCTCTCTGCAATTCCTTTCGCAAAACCATTCGCCGCACTTGCGGCGCGGCGGGGAATTGCAGAGACTCGCAGGTTTTCATGGCAAACAAACCGAAACGTCGCGGCACCTGGGATGCGGTCATCGGCTTGATCCTCACGGGTCTGGCCGTCTTGCTGCCGGTGGCCCTGATTTCCTTTAGCTCCCGCGATATTCCGTCCTGGGTGCCCATTATTAGCGCCACCACCGCGGCGAATCCCGTGATGCACAATTTGTGCGGCGTGGTCGGGGCCATCGTGGCGGGCTACTTGTATTTTCTCTTCGGCGCGGCGGCCTGGCTTTGGATCATCGTCTTGGGCGGCTACGGGCTGGCCAAGCTGACCACGAGGGATTTTTCCATCCGCGAGCGGGTGGGATGGGCGTTTCTTTTCATTCTGTCCGGCGCCTGCCTGCTGCATTTGCAGCCGTGGTTTTTCTCCGACTGGCGGGGTTTCCAGTTTGCGGCCAAAAGCCCCGGCGGCTGGCTGGGCCTGTGGGTCGGCAAGGCGTTCGGCGGTCCGTTCGGCGAGGTGGGAGCGCCCATCGTGCTGGGAGTCATTTATCTGGCGAGTCTGGTGCTGGCCATCGGCTTTCATCCGGTCAACGTCCTCAAACGCGCATGGTTCCGGATCCAACGCCATTTCGCCGAGAGAGAACGCCGCCGCGTGGCCGACCTGGAGGAAGCCGAGCGCATCGAGGAGGAGAAACGCCGACTGGGCAAGCAGGCGGAAAAACTCGAACGCCAGCTCAAGAAGAAACCGCTCTTCGGTCCGAAGGACAGCCCGGAGCCCGCGCCGGTTGCGGAGCCGGGAAATTTCCCTGAGCCGCGCATCATTGATTCCACCGCGCCGGTGGAGAAGCGTCCGTCCCTGGCCGAGATCGAGGCGGGACGAAAAAGAAAACCGGAGACGAAACCCAACCTGGCTGGATTGGTCCTGGAAAATTATCAGCTGCCCCCGCTCGATCTGCTGGATCCTCTCGACGAGGAAGGTCGCAGTCCCACCGATCACGTCGGCCTCTTAGCCATCCAGAACACCATTCTGGAGACACTGAAACATTTCGGCATCATTGCGCACGCCGGAGACATCACTAAAGGCCCGAGCATCACCCGCTTCGAGGTTTATCCCGAGAGCGGCGTGCGGGTGGATCGCATCACCAGCCTGGAGCGCGATCTGGCCCGCGCCACCCGCGCCCAGAGCATCAACATTCTTGCGCCCATTCCGGGCAAGGACACTGTCGGCATCGAGCTGGCCAACCCCAGCAAGGTGAAGGTCACTCTGCGCGAGTTGCTGGAGACCGAAAACTGGCTGCATTCCGGGGCGAAGCTGCCGCTGGCCCTCGGCAAGGATGTCTACGGCAAGACCATCATCGCGGACCTGGCCAAGATGCCGCATTGCCTCGTGGCCGGCACCACCGGCAGCGGCAAGAGTGTTTGCATCAACTCCATCATCGCCAGTCTGCTCTTCCGCTACACGCCGGAGGAACTGCGCTTCATCATGATCGATCCCAAGGTGGTGGAAATGCAGATCTACAACGAGCTGCCCCATCTGGTAACGCCGGTCGTGACCGATCCGAAAAAAGTTCTCCTCGCCCTGCGCTGGGTGGTGGACGAGATGGAGCAGCGTTATCAGATTTTCGCCAAATCCGGCGTGCGCAACATCACCAGCTTCAACGAACGGCCCCTGCCGAAATCGCAGAAAGAACTCGATGAGGAGAAGGCGGCCAAGGATGCCGAAGCCCCGCCCGTGGTCGATGAGGAGAAAGGCGTTGCCGATGAGGAGCCCGACGAAGAACCGATGGCCCCGCCGGTCAGCGTGCCGCGCGATGACGAACTCATCATTCCGGACCGCATGCCGTACATTGTGGTGATCATCGATGAACTGGCCGATCTCATGCAGACCGCTCCCGCCGATGTGGAGGGCGCCATCGCCCGCATCACGCAAATGGCACGGGCGGCCGGAATCCACCTCATTGTGGCGACCCAAACGCCACGGGCCGACGTGGTCACCGGCATTATCAAAGCAAACATTCCCAGCCGCATCGCCTTCCAGGTGGCCTCCGGCCTCGACAGCCGCGTCATCCTTGACCAAAAGGGCGCGGAAAAACTTCTCGGTCAGGGCGACATGCTCTATCTACCGCCCGGCACTTCCACGTTGTTGCGCGCCCAAGGCGTGCTCGTTACCGATGAGGAAATCCGCCGCGTGGTCGATTTCGTCGCCGCGCAGGCCAAGCCGAACTTCGAGGCCAGCATGCACGAAAAACTCAACTCCTCGTCCCAAGACGCGGGGGACGTGACCGACGAGGACGAGGAACTGGTGCAAAAGGTCCTTGAGATCATGAAGCAGGAACGCCGCGCCTCGACCTCGCTTTTCCAGCGCCGCCTCCGTCTCGGCTATACCCGCTCGGCCCGCATTGTGGACATTTTGGAACAACGCGGAATCCTCGGTCCCCGCGATGGGGCCAAGGACCGCGAGATCCTCGTGGATCTCGATGCATTGCCTTGAAATGTTCATGCGACCGGTTATTCACGAAAAACCCTCTCCCTCATGGGTTTTTCGCTTGTTTTTCCCTTGAAAGGGACGAATAAAAATCAACGTTCGATGGCTGCTGCAAGAAATGGAACTGATCTGGCACAAGGGATGCTCGTTATGAGCCGCCCTGTGATGGCCGTTTCCCAGCAAAACCCGGAGTTCCCGCACCATGTTTGAAGTCTCCGCCGCCCTGCCATCCGGCCAGCCCCTCGGAGTGCGGCTCGGTGCCGCCCGCGCCGCGCAGGAGATCCCGCTGGAAAAGGCCGCCCACGACACCCGCATTCGGGTGCAGCGACTCAAGGAGATCGAGTCCGACGATTTCTCCCACTTCACCCATCCGAGCTACGCCCGCCTCTATCTGGCCGACTACGCCAAATATCTCGGCGTCCCGTTCTCGGAAATCCGCAGCCAGTTGCCGGACGCCGGCCAGTGCGGCACGGAAGGGTATCAATACCTGCAGGATATTCCGGAGGGTGTGGCGGCCCAGGTTGCCCGCCGGCTGCGGCCACGGCGCCGCCTGATGCCGATTTTTGCGGCGACGGTGCTGATCGTCCTCCTCGCTCTCGGAGGCATCCAGCTTTGGATCACCCTGCGAAACATCAACCGTCTGGGTAATGCCCAGGTGGCGCGGACGGAAAAAGTTGAGCCGGCCAAAACCTTGCTCGATCCGGCCGAAGCGGCAGCGGACAAAGCGGCCTTGCAATCCCTTCCTCCCCAGGCTTCCTCCGATCAGCGTGCGTCCGAAACCGATGCGGTCCTTTTTGTCGGGGGAGCCGTCGATCCACAAACCGATCGCGTTCAGTAGAGTTCCCGCGTGATGAGCCCTGTTGCCACCCGTAAAGGGGCCGGATCGTCCGCCCCGCCAAGCCGCCCGCCCAAGGTCGGCATGATCAGTCTCGGCTGCGCGAAAAACCTCGTCGATGCGGAGATCATGCTGGGCGGGGCTGCCCTCAAGGGTTTCGAAGTCACGGCCGATGCCGACGACGCCGACCTGATCGTGGTGAACACTTGCGGCTTCATCGATTCGGCCAAACAGGAATCCATCGACGCCATCCTTGAAGCGCGGCGTCATCCCGGACAAAAACTCGTGGTCAGCGGCTGCCTGGCCCAGCGCTACCGCGAGGAACTGGCCCGCGAATTGCCGGAAGTGGACGCCTTCATCGGACTCGACCAGATCGCCACCGCCGGGGAAATTTTTCACGAAGTGCTGGCCCGCAAGGACGCCACCCCGCTTTCGATCATCTCCCCGCGCTCGCAATACATCCCCGACTACGACACGCCGCGTTTCCGGCTCACGCCCGGACACACGACCTATGTGAAAATTGCCGAAGGCTGCAATCACCCGTGCAGCTTTTGCGTGATCCCGCAGATGCGCGGACGCCACCGCAGCCGCACCATCGCCTCCGTCACGGCGGAAGTGCGCGGACTCGTGGCCGAGGGCATCCGGGAGATCAACCTCATCAGCCAGGACACCACCTACTTCGGCATGGACCACTGGGAGAGGAAATCCGGTCCTGCGGGAGGAATGCGGGGCCCCTCCCCCACCCAACCCGTCGATTCGAGTCGCGGACCCACCCTCGTGCAACTGCTCGACGAACTCGCCACCATCGACGGCGAATTTTGGATCCGGCTGCTTTATACTCATCCGGCGCATTGGAGCGATGAATTGATCGCGGCCATTGCGCGCAATCCGAAAGTCGCGCGTTATGTCGATATGCCCTTGCAGCACATCCACGCCGACATGCTGGCCGCCATGCGCCGCGAGACTTCGCGCGAGCACATCGAAAACCTCATCACCCGCCTGCGGGCCGGCATCCCGGGACTCGCCATCCGCACGACCTTCATCGTGGGATTCCCCGGCGAAACCGAGGAGCACTTTGCCTCCCTGCTGGAATTCATCGAGCGCGTGCGTTTCGAACGCCTCGGCATTTTCCGATACTCGCAGGAAGGAGGCTCCCGCGCCGCGAAAATGGAAGGCCAACTGCCCGACAAAATCAAAAACCGCCGCTATCGCGAAGCCATGAAGCTCCAGCAACGCATCGCGGCCGAACTGGCCGAAGCCCAGCGCGGAAAAACCCTGCGCGTCCTGGTTGAACAACCCCGCATCGCCCGCAGCGAATACGACGCCCCCGATGTGGACTGCCGCGTCATTCTTTCGCGCAACGCCCCGGTTGGAGAATTCATCGATGTCCGCGCCACCGGCGCACAGGTTTACGATCTCTTGGCTGACGTTCTGCCGGTCCGCTGAGGGATTAAAATGCGCAAACTGCCTTGTCGCGGTTTCCCCGTAGCGGAAAACGTGAGTTTTCCGTGACAGTCGTTCTCAGCGTGAACGCGATTTTTTACTCAGGCCCTGTGCGTCAACCAGTCGTTTCCGTCACCTCCCGCAGGCGCTGCCGCCACCAGGGATGCAGGCGGACGGACGGACGGCTCCAAAATTCGTGATGCAGCCAGCGCAGTGATTCCGCATCCCAAAGCAAGGCGTAGTGCTGGCGCGGTTCGAGGGCGGTCGGGCCTTGCTCGATCAGCTTTTCGCGCAGGTCTTCCAAGTAGTCCTCCGTTTCGCCGATGGATTTCTTTCTCTGCCGGAGCAGGGCCACATGCACAGCGTGCGTGAGGGGATCGATGACGGCGCGGGCCAGCCCGGCGGCGGGAAAATTCCAGGAGGCTTCGTCGTTTCCGGCGTGTTCCTCCACAAAGCGCAGTTCCTCCGGACAAAGCGCCGCGGTCTCCTCGGGGATGAGAAACAACCGGTGCCGCCGCGCCCAGTCGCCCAGCTTGGCCTGACTGGTCAACCAGGCCAGCACCGGCGCGAGCAACCAGCCTGCCAGGATCGGACTCAAGACCCACAGCACCTGCGGTGCCCACACGATCAACGCGCTCACGGCCAGAACGCCACCCACCGGAGGCAGCCAGAAAATGCGGAAGCTTTCCAGAAATCCCAGCCCCTTGTCATCCGAACGATTCTGCGAACTCCACGGCACTTGCCGTCCGGCCAGATTCATCACCACGAACCGGGTGTAGTATAGCATGATGGCGGGTGCCAGCAGCGTCCACACGGCCGTCTCGATCAGCGTGCTGGCGAAGAGACGCACCGCGCCCCCGTAGTGCTTCGCCTTGGGCAGGGTCAGCACCATGGCCAGAATTTTTGGAACGAACAGCAGGGCCAGCGTGGCCAGTAACAAGACCTGCACCGCGCCGAGCGAAGGCGCGATGGTGTCACCCGGCAGCGAAGTGAGCAGGGAAAAACGATGTTTCACCGCCAGATCGACCGCGCCGGTGACAAGAAACAGCAGCCAGAGCGGCGAGCCCAGATACGCCATCACGCCCATCCAGATATGGAAGCGATTGGCAAAATCGATGCCCGGCGCAAACAAAAACCAAAAGTGTTGCAGGTTGCCGAGACACCACCGGCGGTCACGCCCCAGGCTGTCGCTCAAGTTGGGCGGGCCTTCCTCGTAGCTGCCCTCCTCGGTGTAGGCGAACCACACATCGAATCCCGCCTTGCGCATGAGCGCGGCTTCAACCGTGTCGTGGCTGAAAATGTGCCGCCGCCGGGTGTCGGGCTCCGGCAGTTCCGGCAAATCGCAGTGCTCCATGAAAGGCCGCAGACGGATGATGGCGTTGTGACCCCAATAGTTTGAGGCGAACAAATGCCAGTAGTTGGATCCCGCAGCGAAGAGCGGCGCGTAAACCTTGGAAGCGAATTGCTGGATACGGCGGAAAAACGTGCGGCCGAACGCGAGTTGCGGTCCGGTTTGAATCAACCCCACCCGCGGGTTGCGTTCCATCATGGCCACCAGCCGCGACAGCAGCCGTCCGGTCATGATGCTGTCGGCATCCAGCACGATCATGTAGCGGTAACGCGCGCCCCACCGGCGGCAGAAATCCGCCACGTTGCCGCTCTTGCTGTTCCGCGGCGTGCGGCGCTTGCGGTAAAAAATCCGCCCGAAGGCGTTGAGTTTTTTGCACAGATCGAGCCAGGCCATTTCCTCCCGCAGCCAGTTTTCGGGGCGGTTTGAATCGCTCAGGATGAAAAAATCAAAGCTCCCGCTGCCGCCCGTTTCCTCCAGTCCGCGCCACATCGCCTCAATACCGAGAAAGACGCGATCCACATCCTCGTTGAATATCGGCAGCACGATGGCCGTGGGCGCTTCAGCTCCATCCGCCAGCGTCCCGTCATCAATCGATCGCGCAATCTGGGCGCGGTCGCCGCCCAGCACCGTCGTGACAAACCCGAAGATCACCAGCCAGAAGCCCGTGGCGATTTGCTGGAAGAGCAGCACGAACAACACGAGCTGGACCCATTCGAGCGCCGAAACCCCCTCGGGCAAAAACGACCGCCACAGCAACCAGCCCCCGAGTCCGGTCGTGGCCAGGATGGCGCCAAAAAAGCTGGCGCGGCGGAAACCGACGAAATCCGCCGTGAGTTTCTCCGGTTGAAAGGATGCGTTCATCGCGGGAAAAAGTTGTCGTAAACGTACAGCGCCACAAAAAAGATCCCGGTCCACAGCGCCGCCGCACCGAGAATCGGCGTCCAGGCGAATTGATGCCAGGTCTCCTGCGCAATCACTTCCATGGCCCCGTAGTCCATCTCGCGCGGTGTCATGCTGGAAATGGCCAGATCCGGCCCCGTGCTGGTCGAGACGGAGGAAAGGACGGCTTTTAGTTCCGCCGAAGGATCGCCGCCCAGCACCGCGTCGGGCCAGCGGGCCGCCGCCCCGGTCAGCCGCCAGGCAAACAGTCCCGCGGCCACGCGCTTGCCCGACGGAATAGCCGAACCCTCCAACGCCTGGGTAAACCAGTGTTCCAGGAACTCGGCGGCCACATCCATGGCCCCCTCCACCGGCGCGAGGGCGGGCGTGATCCCGTGACGCCGCCGCGCCTCATCGAGAATCCGAATGACCATGCGCGTGCGATGCTCCACGCCGCCGATTTCCAGCGCGGAGAAAAACGCCAGCAGCCGCGCCGCCGCCTCGTCCCAATCGTCCTTCGTGCCTACCGATTCCATGTGTCGTCGCAGTTCCTCAGCAGTGGGTTGCTGGTTGCGGATGGGCTGATGGATTCATCGGGAATTTCAGAACGATTACCCTAACCGGCAAACCCTGAAAACAAAACAGATTGAACCCGCAAAATCCGCCGGACAAGCGACACCCGTCGAAAAAGCCGGCAGTTTTTAAACCCGGCTCAGGTAGGGCCCGACCTCCGGGCGGGCCGCCTTGCGGAACGTGGGATCGATCTTGCGAACGGCCCGCCCGGAGGTCGGGCCCTACCTTGGCCGTGTTTTCGTGGCTCTCTTCCCCCAATTCGCGTGGAAGAAAACGGACGGCGACGGAGCGCCTTCCTGCCTTTTCGGCAATAGCCGCTTTCGGATTCAACGCTTAGACCTGCAGAAAAACTGTACTTGCCATGCCTCCCTCCATCTGTAAATTTGTTACCAATAGGCCTACGGCGCAGTCGTTTACCACTATGACATTATGAAATCCCCCATTTTCAATTCCGTCTTCTCCTTAGCGATTCTTGCGACATCCGGCGTTTTGTTCGCGCAAACCGCAGCCACCGTTCCGGTCGGTGCCATTAATATTACCATTGCGGCCGGCTCGGCTTCGGCCCCGAAAGTGTCCACCTTTTCTATCCCTCTGAGGGAAAGTGTTCCCGCGAATTTCGTCGGCCAAGCCTCCGGACGAATCACAGGCGTCACGGCAACGTCAGTCTCCAACGCGAACGCCGGTTGGACCGCAGGTGCGCTTTCCCAAGCGGCCACGCCCCATTTCATCCGCATCACCAGCGGCAGCGCCACGGGCCGGACACTGCAAATCGCCACCGGCACGTCCAATGCAAACACCGCCTCGACCTTGTCGGTTTTGAATCAAGGCACTGATCTGACTACCGTGGGTATCGCGACCGGCACGAATGGCGACACCTACGAGGTTTTTCCGGGCGATACCTTGGGAAACTTCTTTGGGAATACCACTCTGGGAGGAACGTCCGCGGCTGTCTCGGATGTGGTGCGAGTCCATGATGGTTCTTCTTGGTCTGACTACTACTACAATACGACCGCCGGTCAGTGGAGGATTGGATCTGTCCCTGTAAGCCAAAACAATGTGGTTCTGCGCCCGGATGGTGGAGTCACATTCTACAGGCGGGGTACCACTCCTCTCGAATACACACTTTTGGGAGTGGTTCCCTCCACACCCATCCGAGTCGTCGTGAAGAATGCTGGATCAACTTACCTTGGAAACGTTTTTCCCGTCAATCAAACCCTTGGCGCTTCCGGCTTCAATTCCCTCCCAGGTTGGGTGAATAACACGGGCTCGGTGAAAACAGCGGATAAGGTCGTGATTTTTGACGGGTCGACGCTCAACTATTACCACTATAATCAAGCGGCTTCTCAGTGGAGAATCGGTTCGGTCCCGGTGCCGCTAAGTAATGTGGTGATTCCGGCGGGAGTTCCGGCGATCGTTGAGAGGCCGTCTGCTGCTCCTGGAGTGACCACTCTCGTTCGAAATCTCCCTTACAATCTAAATCAATAAGCGTGAAAAAGTTCCTGATCCTCCTCTCATTTGCTCTCAGTTCCCTGACGCTCCATGGTCAGACGCTAATCAGCGACTTCAGCAACATCGCCGTTCAAGCCTTCGATCCCTTTAATGGGAGTTGGGATAGTGGCGCTCCTTCCGCAAATCAATTCATCCAGAACACGGGATTTATTGTGGTCGCTCCTGTCAATGGAGGTGATCCCACAGGGGATGGAAGTTTCGATGCAGCTCTCGATGGCGTTACACCGATAAGTTTCTCCGCGATCACCCAACTTTCTCTTACAGCCCGCGTAGACTCCGGCAACGAAGTTGACTTCGTTGTGGTGCAGGTGAGGGATAGCGGATTTAACTTGATTGGAACATCCACTTTTGCGGCCACATCGTTTACGTCATCGTTCTCGACGGTCAGCGCTCCCTTCGTGATTGGCGGCGGCGGAGTGATTACCGACGGCACCTTCTGGCGGCTTGCCGGTGACACCGCCGCGGCAAACAGCGTCCGCATGAGCTTCGACAATCTCTCCGCGGTTCCCGAGCCCTCCACCATCGCTCTTGCGGCCCTCGGTCTGACCGGCCTCGCCGCTGCCCGGCGTCGCAGGTAGTTTGCCTCGGGTCAGTCGGGAATTGCTCGACCGGCCGCAAGATAGGTCAACGGATTTCTGTCCGGAATTGACGCGGGAGCCCCCTCACGGCATCCAAGTGTAGCTCCA
>CAMASH010000104.1 GCA_945860745.1 Chthoniobacter flavus
GAACGCCTAATGTCACCCCCCCTGCTGGAAGCGACAGCACCGCGTTCGTATCTGGCGTGCTAGTGCGCTGACGTAGTGCTGCAAAAAGTAAACCAGTGCCAGGAGGAGTCAGCAGAGAATGAGCCGGAACAAACGTGAAACAACCAACGATGTCTTGGGTGAGCACAGCATTGATTCCGCCCTCAAACCTCAGGGAACTAACATTGGATCGCGTGGGCATCTCCACGGCAAAAGTGTCATTGCGCGACTTATTGAATGTGCCGCCCCTGCCGGGCGCTGGGACCATACTACTACGCAAGTTCCATGTGTTCATAGTGCTGCTAGTGCCACTCCAATTGGGGCCGCTGCCGTTATATTTATTACTGCTACTGTTATATTTCCAAGGATGCATGATCTCAGCATTCGCCTGATCAGGATCTGGTTTGTCTCCATAATGACGCATGAAATCTATGCCCGCTCTAGCGCCGGTTTGGTCGAAGTCCCGGAACAGTTTGTTGGCCCAATACCCCCCGAAGGCCGCTGGAGCGGTGACCGCGCGAGTTGTAGAATCTACTGACGGAATATCATTCACATTTAAATTGGCCCCTCCAGATACCACTCCGAATCTAAACCGGCCGTAAGCCGAATTATCTACAAAGTAGGGATCATCATTCGTATCTCCATTGGCGTATCGGGGTAAATACAGCTCGGTCCAGACGGCCACCTTTACTTTTGCAACAGCAACAGTTCCGTTGCCCTCCGTGCCTGGGTTTGCTTCAATTTGCATCACCACCTCGGTCAATTTCGGGGAGCGTCCCTCTCCCCAAACCAAACTCGTAGGCGCAAGTTCATTAGTGGATGCCCCAGCCTCCGGTAACACCGTAGGGGCGCTGCGCATGCGGTCTATGTAAGTGGAGTTGTCAGTGTAGGTCCACTGAAGATCCGCCTCCCCCCCTTTCATCAGGTCAACAATCTGCAGGCCGATGGAATCCCGCTGGTAGATATTGTATTTGGAAGTAAAATTACCCCCGGCAAACGGCCAGGCCACTGAGTTGCCCTTGGAATTTCTTCCTTCCATATAACCGGTAATCCGACGCAACAGCGTCCAGAAGTTCTTTTCGTAGTCGGTGGCATCGCTGCTGCCGGATGGGGCGCCGGTCAGGGAAAAATTGCGTTCTATGGCGGACTGTTGGCCCAATCCGTGTCTTCGAAGGGTCAGTTGTTGCGCAAGCCCCTGCGAAGCATCCACCGCGGATGAGTTACTGGAGGAAAACACACCCGTCAATTGGAGGCTGGTGGGATAAAGCGCGGTTTGGGGCTTCACGGATGCCATGTTTCTCAGCGGCCGTGCGGCACCGGTCAAAGACGGGTCCAAATCGGTCTGGATCAGGTTGATGCGGGGCTCGCCGAAAACATTGAGTTCGGGACTCCGACTGTAGTGCGTGATGTTAAATTTGTTCTGATGGTAGTCGGCTTCGGTGACCCCATCGACTTCGAGCAACTCGGCTGCGGAGTGGAAACCGGCACCTTTTGCGCGCGCCACGATCTTTTGCGCTTTGGTCGCGTTTCCTGCAAGCCCTCCTACAAGCCCCTGAAGGTTCACCTCACTGGGCTGTCCCGGACCGCTGCTGTTACTGGTGAATCCGTTTGCGTCCCGTGACAGTCCATTCGCCAGGTTGATATTCACCTTCGCACTTTCGTCGTCCAACCAGAATGCGTAACGCCCAACGATCTGATTGGTCGCACTGGCAGGCGCTGTTGGGTCGGCCAGAACATTCACCCAGCCCACCGGCATGGCTGGAGCTCCACCACCGGGGCCGCCGGATTCGGAAATCGGGTGGCGCCCCCCCAGATTAACCTTGTTGAGATTCACTTCGGTCGTGCTGTTCCCGGTGGGCAGAGCGGAAATCAAATCGATGAATTCGGGATCGTCCGGGGATGAAGTATCAAAAACGGCGATGCGGCCCGGCTCCACAGACCAGAACCTGCCATTATAGGTTCCGATTTGAAATTGATCCAGAGCCGTGCGGATTTTCCCCAATGCCACCGAGCTTCCCATGGCGGCAATCGCTTCCGCCCGGCGTTTTTCGAAGTGGTTCGTCGCTGTGGCGAGTTCCAATCGCGTCACCACCAGCAGTCCCACGACCAGAATACTGAGCAGGGAAAGCATGATCAGCGTGATAACCAAGGTCATGCCGGATTTTTCGTTGGGAGAATTTATCTTCATTTTGCGTTCAATAACCGAACCGTTGCTCTGAATTCCCGCAGAGACCGATCCACATTGGGATCCAGGCCGGCCCGATAAGCGACAATTTCCTGGTTAAAGTTCGTCGGGTTCACCGCGTTGTATGTATTGAGAGGTGCGGTCAATCTGCCCGCGGCTTTTGAGTCCAATGTCAGAACACACAACTCCACAGCCGACGGCAGCGCCGGAGGCGGCATCCGCACAAGCACATTGGCTGCGTTGGTATAGGAATATCCTTGGCGCGAATCAAAAGAATACCCGGTGGCAGATCCCGAGGCATCCGCAAGGATTGGCTTGCCTTCGGGATCGAGAGCCCGGATCCACAAGGCAACGGCATGCTCCAGCAGGACCCCGCGCGAATCGATGGCCGACCCGGGCGAGACCGCGTCAACGATGGATTTGGACAACCAGGCCGAAGGCGAACGATACATCAGATAATTGGTATAAGAAGACGAGTTATAAGAAGACGAACTCGGATCTTTGGGAAACCCAATGCCAAAAAAGCGATTCAAGGTTGCGCTAGTCCCATTGCCACCTGCGGGTGTGGACCATTTTACAAAATAGCCGAACTCAGCGCTCAGGCCGGGTTGACCTCCACTGCCTGAGGGCCCGCCCAGAAAGACCATGCCCGGGTTCATGTATTCGGGAAACCCGCCAGACCCGTGCGGATTCGGTTGGTTGAGAAGGAACTGGGGCGAGGAGTTGGTGTCCGTGGGGAGGGGGGCACCTCCGCTGGGGCTCAGCCGATATTTCGTCCACGCCTCAACCCAATTCGCCCGTCGTTGCTGAAAGTCCGCAGGCAGTGCCGCGCGTTGGATGTCGGCCACCAGGAATTGCCGCATGACACGCGCTCCGGAGTGGGCTTCGCGCTGGGTCAGACCCTGAAGCCAGATCCGGTTGCTGTCGTTTATGATGACCGCCAAGAGCGTGATCAAAAAGACCGTCACTGCCGTGGCGATCAGAAGTTCCAGCAGGGTGAAGCCCGCATCGACCCTCCACCTCGTGTATGTAAGCTGTTTATTCAAGGTTTGCTAAGGCGGTTCGAAAGACTGCGCGCTTGCGGTTCTGGACAGGCGCGTCCATGGGCCATTCCACATGGAGCCGCAGGTTTAGCACGGGGCTCACCAACCCAGCGGGCGCGGTTGAAGGGGAAGCGAGTGTTGCAGAGGGGAACTCATCGACATAGAGCTTGGCTTCATATCGTGCCTCGGAGGAAAGACCGGTCTCGTTTCCCTGGTTGTCAAACCGGAGCAAAAAAGGATTTCCAGCCGCAAGGTTCTCACGCAGAGCCGCAAATCCGGTGATGCCAGTGGAACCGGGAGGCATTGTTGAGCCATCCACTTGTGACCAATCGCGTGACGGCAAGGAGTCAAACACCGAACGGCTGATTCGGCTGAGGCTCATCTTTTCAGCTGCCTCGCCTCCAGAGCGGATAGCCACCTGAAAAAGGCCAAGCATCGCCAGCACGGCAAACGCGATTATCCCTATCGCAATGACAACCTCCACGAGGCTGAAGCCCTGTTGCTTGAGATGGCTGTGGAAGGAGGATTTCATGATCAAAGTTAGGAAAGAAAGCGGGCTATGGCCGGACAACCCGAATGCGTCCGGTGGCTTCAGCAACAACAACGTCGAAGAAATTTTGCCCGCTATCCGTAACAGTCACGTCGCCCGAAACGCCTTGAATGCCATGAATCAAACGCATGGTGATCGGGGCATTGTTCTCATAGGGAACCCCCGAGGAAGTGAATACTCGATAAGCGTAGCCGCCGGCCTGCGGGTCAAATGTAGCACCTTCACGAGTCAACACCGGCAGGGTAAGCAATGCCCCGGGGGGGGTTAAAAATGAACTTTTCGCCGGATCCGGATCCAAGAGAACTCCTTCAGGAAGCAGTTCCCAGGGGGATGTCTGTTTCCAAGTATCAGTCTGCGCATCCAGCACGAGCACAGTCATCAAGCGGTATGACAAGGCATACCCTGGTTTTGTCACCACGATGACCGCAGTCGCAGTATTCTGAGTGATGGCTTTCTGCTGGGCGTTTTCTACCATTCCCGCCATTTTGTTGCCTGCTACAGACAAGGAAGGTTTGCGCAGGCTGGAACCGAGAATGGTGGCACCCGCAGCGGAGAGGATGGCAATGATACTTATCGTTACAAGCAACTCCAACAGGGAGAAAGCCCGATGCGAGTGTCTTGGCTCGGCAGATGTGCTTGGGTATCGTGGCTTTGTCATGGTGCCTCGATCTGTTTTTCAACTATCCACGGTTCGGGGTGGAAAAAGACCTCAGCATTGAAGTCCTCTCCCAACGTATCAAAAACCAGCTCGGTCTCAAGATGCGGATTGGCCGCCACCCGCTGAACCCGGACGGTCCGGTTATCGAACTGCCCTGGTTCAAAACGAATATTACGGGGCCTGGCCACCACCTTTTCATTGCGAACCCCCCACTCCTGCAGTCGAATAGTGGAGCCTTTCGGCAACGGGCTCGCCCCTTCGGGGGTCTGCAAGGTTTCTACCACCTCATACTCATTGACCACCAAGGCCTGTGTGTAGGGAGCGATGCTTCCCGGGCGAGGCACATCGCTTTTCGCCTTCAGGTTGACGCGCAACAAATAATTGGAGGGGAATTTCATCACCTCGGAGATCCATCGTCGGTGAGCGGCGTGGGCGGATTCAGCCTGCTCATCGGTGAACGCGACGTTGTGCAGGATGAATGAATCAATCCACCCACGCCACCCGATTGAACTGGTTCCCTTCAACCGAAGGAAATTGAGGCTGGGGTTACCACCCAACGCGCCCCACTTTTTCAGTGTTCCGTTGAACTCGTTGATGACGGGCTGCTTTTTCCCATTGAGCCAGACATGAAGTTGTCCTCCTTTGAAGGAAACAATGAGATCCTGTTGGCCGGGGTTTTCCAGTGTGGCGATTTTGACCCAAGCCTTGGACTCGCTATCCGTGGTGCCCAGTTTAATGAGCAAGTCACGCCCTTTCTGGCCGATAATAAAGTTGTAGTTTTGGAAATCGTTCGCCATGGAGACCAGCACGACCGCGCCATCGGGGTCGCGGAATTTGCTATCCGGATCCTCCTGCTCCATCTCACGCGGACTGAATCCCAGCTCGATGGTGAACTCGCCGGATTCATCGATCAAAGGTCCGGTGCTCTTTGCATTCAATTTGGTGGAAAAAAGCGCATCGTTGGAAGACGCGGGATTGGTGTGCACACGCACTCTTCCCCATCGGTCAAAAATCGACTCTCCCGTGCGTGAGACTTGATCCGAATCGCGGTAGGGCATGGGCTCAAATCTTCCGGTATCCGATTTTTTATAGTAATTATTATTGGGCGACCAGAAAGCGATGATCCCTTCGGGATGCGCTGGCCAGAAAGGGCGCTTCACATCCACTTGATTACTGACCAGCGCGGTGGGCTCGCGCTCCAAATCGAAAATCCCGCCCAACTCAATCTTGTCTTGCTCGCGCAAGGTCCCGGCCAGGTCCACCAAGAGTTGGCGCTCGCTCAGATCCAGAGAAAAGGATGCCACAGGATCACCCGAAGCCAACCGCACGGAAGCGTCTTTCAACTGGATCTTCTCGTTGAACACGAGATTCAGCCGATTGGCTCCCTTCACCTCCACGGACTCCACGACCGGGGGAGTGCGCTCGACGACCGTGACCAACCCCTGCAATGTCTTACCATCCGGAGTCTTGGCGAGAACCTTGTATTCGCCGGGTTTTGCATAGGTGTGCGATGGCGCGGCTCCCGCCCCGGCTTCCCCGTCACCAAAATCCCACGTCACGCTTTTTGCTGGAAACGGATACCGGAAATCCACCTTTAACGGTGCCTTGCCCAGGAAACGCCCGGCAAGGTTTTCAAATGCGGAATAATCGCCCGGGTCCACCCAGGCATACGGAAGCGTGGAATGGCCTTTTCCGTTGACCGTCAATCGCACCTCCCCTTCAATGTTCTCGAAATTCTGGCCGAACTTCGCAAAGAAAGAATCCCCGTATTCTTTATCTCCCATCGGACCAAAGAACGTGAAAAAATCGGGACGGTTGGATATCCGGGCCCGGTCCACTTTTTGCCGGTCAACCAGAAGGGGCAAAAAGCGGCTGCTCTTAGGTTCGTCTTTGTAAAGACGGTCGTAGAGGTAAATGCCTTTATGATCGAAGTTCACGTGAAACATGCGATAGCTGTTGTCCGGTGAAATATTGGAATTACAGCCCCTCATTTCCCCTATAAAAGCACTGCCGTTGGGATAGGTGAAAATTCCGGTATTCGGCCACTGAATCTGGGTGGCGACAAAACGGCCGTCTGCCGAAAGGCTCAAAGGCGCATCCGTGTCGGTTTTGTCCCAGACCAGACTCCGTTTGGACGGATTGGACAACGGAAACCTTTCAATACCGGACAATCGCTTGTCCGAGCCCCGGCGCGTCGAAATGTAGGCCCAAGTCTCCCCGGCAGGATCACGCCAGAGGGCCAACACACCCATACCCTCGCCTATTCCGACTGGAGTAGCTCCTTCCGGAGCGTTCCAGTCCAAGGCATAGATCTTGCCGGCTCCCGGTCCGCCTTCGGATTTCGCATCGGTTATGGCAAACAGAACCTTGCTGCCGTCCGGAGTGATGATGGGCCATGAACGCTCTCCGACAGGGCCGGAATACAAGGTCCGCTTGGTTGCGCCCTCGGTGTCAAAGGTCACGATCGCATTCTCATCCTGCTGCCAGACCAGCTTGACTCTCGCTCCCCCGCTGAGCTTGAGCAGCTCTGTCTGGAGTTCATCGGGAGACAACTGGCGTTTTTCTTCAGCGGGACAAGACGCCGCCGCGCCAAGCCAGACCGCGCAGCAGAGGACTGCTGCGACCACGCTGTTGGCGAGGATGCCCCGCCGGATATCACTTTTGTAAGAGCGTTTGTTCATGAAGATTCTGTCTTTATTCAAATCGGATTTCCCCCCAGTTGCGCGGCACCATCTTCAATTCGTAAACCGCATCATCCACGAGGCCTACATCCTGGTTGCTCCAATAGTTGCGCAACCTCGTGCGCATTCCCGCAGGGTCTCCGAAGGTGGCTCCGAAATCCGCCGACCAGGCTGTTCCTGCCGCCGGCTTGGCTCCGATCACCTCCCAGGGAATCGCCGCCTCGACCATGTAGCCGCGTCCATCCGGTCGGGGCTTTTGCACTTTGATGCCGGGGATATCGACCAATCGCACCTCATCCATGGTGTAGGCAGCGACCACTCCCGAGCTGAAAGTGGCCGGGGCTTTTTTCGTCGATACTTGACGATAGAGCACCGCCGTCGGCTTGCCCTTGAAGTTCCCGATCGAAATCCGGGTGTCGCCTTGGACAGCCTCCTCACGTTTCTTGTCTGCCTTCGGGTCGGTGGCAATCTGCAGGTCTACCGTGTCCCCGCCGATATAGAGATAAGTCGGATCCGGGGCTCCGTTGACCCATGGGGTTCGATCTTCGACGTTCCAGGACACGTAAAGATTCTTTTCATCCCATGCGACGCGTGTTTCCACACGTGCATCACCGCGCTTGTATTCGATCCGGCCGGCAGACCCGAAATCCTTTTCGGGGTCGCCAGTGAAGTTCGGGGTATGCTGTTTCACCACCATGGATTTCCCCTCTGCAGCTGCCGCCTCAAGTTCTTGGCGCAAAGTAGCCGCGCGGGCCACCTCCTCTGCCGTGATCTGGATCTTGCCGGAACCCATCTCCTGCAACTTTTCCAAACCTGTCAGCGACACATTCCACGACGCCGTTTTTCCCGCTTGGATGTAATAGTTGCCATCGGCGGACTGCACGAACGAGCCACCAAAATCCTCCATCCCCATACCGGGAGGAACGCGATCCAGCACAGCCCCCGGCGCCGCTTTTTCCGGCCATTGGAATCGCATGGCGTCCCCTTCAAACAGGCGCCCGATGTAATGGCCATTACTGGCCAGCAAATACCACTCACCGAGATTGCCGTTGATGGCCCAAACCCAGACATCCCCGCCCAGTGAGGGCAAACGAGCACTGCCCACCGGGTCAAAGGCGCCGCGCAGCATGCCGGGCCTGGATTGGACGGCACGATGCGAGCCATGCACCCCGTGAAATGCGTTCGGATAACTCCACAACTCGCGGTTGTTATTCTTCAAATCATAGGAAGTAAAAAAATCCACCCCTTTCTCCGGCGTGGTCTTCGCCAGAAGATAACGGCCATCCGCAGTAGGAATGCCGGAATGCGGAAGCGGGCGCGCCTTTGCCGGATCGTAAACGGGCGCACCGGATGGTGCAAATCGCACCACCGGGAAATGTCGGCCTGCTTTATCCACACTGGCATAAAGCCCCAGCTCATCATCGATGGCCAGCGACCATCCGAGATACCCGGAGACATTGAAGGATTTGCCCATATCCGTCAGCTCATCGGGCTGCTGCCCTCCGTCTCCATTCAGATCTGTCCAGAGAGATCCGTCGTCGATCGACGCACGCAAAGCATAGTTTCCATCACCCAGACGCTCATAAATCTGCGTTTTCTTTCCACGGTCATCGTTCGTGACCAAATACACCCTTCCGTTCGAGGGAAAGAAAAAGCGGGCCGCCCCGGCGATGGCGTTTTCGACCACCCCGAGACAAACCGCCCGACCGGTCTCCGGGTCCAGTTTCCACTCAGCCCCTTCGCTGATCATGATATTCGGGTCTTTCGGGAAGATGGTGCCGCCGCTGGCCCCGTAGTGCGTGGGACCGAACAATTCCCGCAACAGGGTTCCTTTTTGGGCATCCCAAAGAGTGAAGCGCTGAGGCGTCTTGGTGCCTTCGGCAACCCACAGACGTCCCTGGCCGTCCACCGCCAGCGCACGGATCACACGCATCCCCTCAGCAACCCACGGACCGGTCTTCGCACGCCCTCCCGGCACGCCGATCTCGCGCAGCTTTTTCCCGGCGGCGTCGAACACATGCACTTGGTTGGCAGGTGCCTCCAGTCCTGCATAGATTTCGCCACCGGCGGCCGTGGCCGCCACAACGGAATCCAACCCGCTGACCACTGTCCGAAGTTCATCGCCTTTGGCCGGATCCAGCCGGACGATCTGGCGGCCAAAAACGCGGCCGGATTTCGCCTCCTCGGCGCCGTCAATGCCGGGCTTGCCAGTGGAAACAATGTAGATCCCGCCATCATCCCCGGTGTGCGAAGCCCCGGGGCCGTCCACCGCGATTTCCCGTTTTTGTTGGCCTGTTTTTGCATCCAACACGCGCACCAAGTTCTCGGTGAAGTAAGAAAGAAAAACCTCCCCATTGAGCGCGGCTACACCCATCGGACTCTTTATTGTCAGATCGGTGCTGGAAGTCCCCTCCCAGTTAACATAGGCACCCTTTTCGTTGATTTTGTAGAGCGTATTCATGGGTTTTGCCGGGCCGTCTTTGAGCACAAAAAGAATATTGCCATCGATACCCACATGCACCGCCCCGCCAATCCCTCCGCGCGTGTTGCCCCATTGCTTTTTAGCATCCATATTGCACGCAATGAGGGCACTTCCCGACTCGGCTCCACTCCAGCCAAGATAGACTTGATTTTTCCCCACGACGACACTGGAAGGAGCCCCGTGATCGCCACCCCAGTTGGTGTCCCGTCCATTGTCCCAAGGCGCGATACCGGCGTTATTGGCCCACCCCCGCAGACGCAGATTCAATCCGGAATGGTGCAACGCTTCCCATGTATATTCTCCGGCCGCTACCGGGGATCCGCGCAGGGACCAGTGCTGTTGCCCCAATCCATCCCACATGACTTCATGTTGCCCCTTGGTGAAAAATTCGCCGCCCAGGAGATTGCGCACCACACGCCCCTCACTATCGCGGATCAACAAAGATACGTAGCCGTCTTCTGGCACCTCGAATTTGATGGGAACGATACCGGGCACCGGCGGTCGCTCGAACAGTTTGGAAATATCCATGGACGGCTTCCCCTCCACCATCGTCACCGGAAACATCCGGCCGTCGGAAAGCCGGACCGGTCGCGGCGGGAGCTTGCCGCTGTCCACAAGGGTGGCCATACCCCATGAAGCAGGAGACTGGAAGGTGAACACCCGGTCCAAGGCCACTCCCTCCTTGAATATATCCTTCATGGTCAGCCGACCGGCTTTGCCAATCGTCATATTGGGCTCAATGGTGATGATGAATTGATCGCCCGGCTTCATCTTCACTCCCTCGGCAACCAACAAACTCCACGGAATCGCAATCTCCTGCACATACCCCTGCCCGTCCTCATTGGCTGCAAAAGCCTGCAAGGCCCCCTTCTCCTTGGCGTTGGGAAGTGAGCTTCTCGGCTTTCCCTCGCCAGCCTTTCCAAAATAGCGGTAGTCCACATTGATGATGTCTTCGCCATCGCTGCCCTTCCATGCCGTCCAGTGGGAGGGACGTTCATCATTTTCCTTGTGGCGGGTGATAATGCGGAATTGCAGACTGTCGCCTTGGAACCCAGAACCGGCGATTGTTTGGTTGGGGTTGTTCATCGGTGTTTGGTCGTTCCACCGTGCGAGGATATACAAGAACTCGTCGTCATACATGGCATGGGTCCAGACGGCATACTGGTCGCGCTGGGTTTCAATGTCCGACGTGGTAAACACCCCTCCGCTCAGATCCCAGTCCTCATAACGTCCGTCGACCACAACTTTTCCGGGGGCGGGGATAACTTGTATGCCAAAGTTTTCTGTGTCCACCGATTGAGCCTGAATTTGCAGCGCGGTAATCAAGGCCAGCACAGCCGCCAAGACGGGGAGATGTTTCGTGAGGGGCTTCATGAGGATGCTGGGGGGGTGGATTTCATCAGAGCTAAAGTTTAAGGTTTCATTGAGCGATCAGGTGCGACCGCAACTGCGGCTGATTGACCGGCCACGCACAGACTCTCCAAGCGGAGCACCCCCTCGCCGGGTTCGCCTTCCAAGACAGGAATGACATCCACCCGGTGGTTTCGCGAAGGATCCAAATCCTCCAAAATGACCTTCGCATGGTGCACATTCCCGCCCAGACGCCGCCCGAGAATCCCGGCGTCAACAGATTTTTCCCCGGCGACGGCAACCTCTTTACCATCCAGCAGCACTTTGTAGTGCAGGCTATTGGAGTTGGACTCGCCCCACAACATCACCACTTCGCCCTGAACTATTGCCGAGAGCGCAGGACCCTCCCCGGCTTCCGTCATACGGATCTCCACGACGCTGTCCAGCCATCGATTCATGAGCATGTCGTGCAAGGGACCCTGGCCGCTGGGTGGAGCGGCTTTCCACGGTTCGTGAGGCTGCAGCGAGGTCCATTCCACGCGGGCAACCGATGTGAAGGTCGGGCCGAAAATCATTTCCTCCGGGATCCGGCTCACACGTTTTTCCTCCACCGCTTGGCGATAGGCTTTCCACCCCACCGCCGCAAACTCCTGATATCCCGCATCCAGTGGATGAATGGTATCCTTGCCCCACAACAACGCGGGGTCCACCTCACCCGAGGCGATGCGTTCCCGCAAATGCGTCACAACATCTCCCCAACCCGTCTGATAGGCCTCGGAAATTTTGCGATGAGCTTCCAGACGAAACAGACGCTGGTTGCCTGTGGCGTGCGACTTGAAGGGAAAAATCATCTGCACCACCGGAACTCGCGCCTCCGCGACCAACCGGTGGATGATTCCCTCATACGCTCGCACCGTTTTGGGCTTCGCCCACTCCAAAGAATCATTGGCGGAGAAATCGACGAAAACCAGGTCCGGCTTCTTTGCCAGCACATCGCGATCCAACCGAAACACCCCGAGAACAGAGTCGGTGCCGCCAATCGCGGCATCCACAAACGTGAATTTTGCCTTGGGATAATACTCCCGGAATTTTGCCGCCATCAGCCCGCGAAACGAGGTGGTCTCCGGATCGCTGGCAACCGCACCCCAGGTGAGCGAAGCCCCGAAGAATACCACCGTCAGCTTCTCTCCGGCCCGGGCTTTTTGGTCAAACTCCGCAAATCCAGTGGGCACCACTTCAGCATACAGACAACTCACTCCACCCAATAACGCACAGGCTGACAACGACGCAATCAA
>CAMASH010000105.1 GCA_945860745.1 Chthoniobacter flavus
AATCCTGTCGCCCCGATTTTTTTTGCGACAGGATGAGAACCTTGGTTCGACTGCCCTGCGCGAAGCGCAAATTCTCCCTGCGCAGCCCAAATGCAGAGCCCCGCGAAGCGGGGATAATCCTGTCGCCCCGATTTTTTTTTGCGACAGGATGAGAACCTTGGTTCGACTGCCCTGCGCGAAGCGCAATCCTCATCCGCATAGCCACAATGCAGAGCCCGGCCTGGCCGCGATAATCCTGTCACCCCGATTTTCTCCGACGCACGACCCCCGTCCGCGTCGCATGTTGCTATTTCTTCCCGCGGGCCGTATTTGTGTCCTCCCAGTCATCATGCCCATGAATCCCAAACACTTGAAATGTCCGCTCTGATGAAGCGATTTGCGCCCAGAAGTCCCCTGGTGGCGTTCAGTAAAAAGGATTTACAATAAGCTTGTTCGTGCAACTCTAACTTCATTCAGTTCATGCCTCACGTGGCCAGAGATTTATTTCAAAAATGCCGGGAATACAGGGACAGTGCGGACGCACGAGCCCAAGGTTTTTATCCCTATTTCCGCTGTATCGACGAAACCCAGGGCAACTACGTGGTCTGCGAAGGCGAACGCAAGATCATGATCGGCTCGAACAACTACCTCGGTCTGGCCCATGACGAGCGCGTGATCGAAGCGGCCTGCAAGGCGACGCGGATGTATGGCGCCGGTTGCACCGGTTCCCGCCTGCTCAACGGCACGATCAAACTCCACGTCCAGCTCGAAGAGGCCCTGGCCGACTTTCTGCAAAGGGAAGCCGTCCTGCTTTTTTCCACCGGATTCTTTGCCAACCAGGGCGCCCTGGCCTCGCTGACCGAGGACGGCGACGTCATTCTCTGCGACCGGGAAAATCATGCCAGCATCATTGATGGCTGCCAGTTCGCCCCGGCCAAGCTCGTGCCCTATCGGCACAATTCCGCCGTTTCGCTTCGCAACCGCTTGAGACGCCAGCCGGCCGAGGCGGGAAAGCTCGTCGTGATGGACGGGGTCTTCAGCATGTCCGGCGACATCGCCGATTTGCCGCCGCAACTTGAGGCGGCCAAGGAATTCGGTGCCCGCATTTATGTCGACGAGGCGCATTCTCTCGGTGTGATCGGACCGAAGGGCCGCGGCACGGTGCATCACTTCGGATTGAACGACGAGGTGGACATCGTCATGGGCACCTTCTCGAAATCCCTCGGGTCCATGGGCGGTTTCGTTGCCGGCGACGAGCAGATGATCGAATATCTCAAACATCGCGCCCGGTGTCTTATTTTCACCGCCTCGCTCGCCCCCGCCGTGGCGGGTGGTGTGCTCAAGGCCCTTGAGCTGATGCAAAAAGAGCCGGAACGCGTCGAGCAACTCTGGCGCAACACGCGCAAGATGCACGAGGGCTTCAAACGCATCGGCTTTAAAATCGGCAGCACCCAGACGCCCATCGTTCCGATTCTCATCGGCAGCGAAGCGCGCGCGTTTCAATTCACCCAGCGCCTCTACGAAGAGGGTGTCTTCGCCACTCCCGCCATCTATCCGGCGGTCCGCTATGGCGAGGCCATCGTGCGCACCAGCTACATGGCCACCCACACGGACGAGGATCTCGATCTCGTGCTGGAAATTTTTGCCAAACTGGCGCGGGAGCTCGGGACCTTCGACGACCCGGCCTACGCCGAACCTGGAAAGCGCAAAGCCAATGTATTCGATTTCCGCCTGCAAGACCCCGAGGGAGAAGACGCTCTTCGAGAGACTGCCCGAGTTGCTCCACGGAACGGAGCCGGCGTTCATCCCGCCGTTTCCCGGTAGCGTCGCGAAGCACCTCTCGCCCGAGTCGGCTTTCCAAAAACGGCACGGCGACATTTTTCCCCTGATCGCCTGGCGCGAGGGCCGTCCGGTGGGCCGCATCGCCGCCATCGTCAATCGCTCTCACAATAAATACTATTCGGACCGCACCGGATTCTTCGGGTTCTTCGACTGCGAGAACAAGGCGGAAACGGCCACCGGTCTTTTTCAAGCCGCTGCGGACATCCTGCGGCCGCATGGCCTGGAAACAATCCGCGGACCCTACAGTCCAAGCATCAACGACGAATGCGGCCTTTTGATGGATCACTTCGATCTGCCGCCCTGCAACGGCCTGACCTGGAATCCCTCGTTTTATCCCGCCCTGCTCACGGGCGCAGGATTCACGGCGGCCTGCACCATGTTCGGCTTGCTCCTGCCCATGCACCGGCTCAAGGAACCCGCGCGTTTCGCCCGCATCGTGGACAGGATTGCCAAACGCTCGCGCCTCAAGCTCCGGCCCATGGATATCTCGAACCTCGGCGAGGAATTGAAAATCGTGCACAAGGTCTACAACGCGACCCTGGAGCGCAACTGGGGCTTTGTGCCCATCTCGATGGACGACCTGCTCGGGGCCGCCGATGACATCAAGGCCATCGCCGATCCCAAGCTGCTCCTCATCGCCGAGGTCGATGGAAAAAGCGCCGGCGTGGCCATCACCCTGCCCAATTTCAACGAGATTCTGGCCGGGGTGAAAAAGACCCCGCACGGGCTGCGCCTGCCCCACATTCTCTGGCTGATGAAAACCCGCCGCATCACCTCCTGCCGGCAGGCCGTCCTCGGCGTGTCCCCCGAATACCGCGACCGCGGCATCCATGTCTGGCTCATTCACGAACAATTCATGCGCGCCCAGGAACGCTACGCCAACGCCACCCTCGGCTGGATGGAGGAAACCAACACGGAAATCCTGGAACATTCCGCGCTGGTCGGCGGCGAAAGACAATGCACCTGGAAGATTTTTGAAAAACCGCTGACATGAGGAAGCCGGAATTTGCCTCAGGCTCTTCTTTTCCGAAATCAACGCCGCGGAAACCCATGAAGCTCCTCCTCACCGGAGCCACGGGTTTCGTCGGCCGCAACGCTCTTCTCCACGCTCTCCCGCATTACGAGGAAATTTTTCTCCCCGTCCGCAACCCGGAAAAACTCCGCTCCCAACTCGCCGCCGAAGGCCTCGATCCCGCCCATCCGAAACTGCGCGTTCTTTCCGCCGAGCCCAAGGACTGGCCCGCCTTTGCCCCCGATCACGCCATTCTCGGCGCGGGCGTCCTTTTCGCCCGCAACCGCGGGGAATACTTTGCCACCAACGTGGACTGGACCCTGCGGGTCCTTCAGGCCCTGCCGGAAACCTGCCGCGCCATCCTGCTCTCCTCCCTCTCCGCCGGAGGTCCCACTCCCCCGGAAAAATCCGCCCGGTCCGGGACCGACCCCGACGCGCCCATCACCTGGTATGGCGAATCGAAACTCGCCCTGGAAAGCGCCGTCCGATCCGGATTTCCCCGGCGCGCCCTCACCATCCTGCGCCCGCCCATGATCCTGGGCCCGCGCGACACCGCCACCCTGCCGCTTTTCCGCATGGCCGCGCATCCCGTGCGCATCAAACCGGGATGGAAAAGCAAGACCTACAGCTTCCTCGCCGTAGACGACCTGGTGGACGCCCTCTTTGCCACGCTGGGCCAGGATCCCCTGCCAGCCGGCCGCCACTACATCGCCGCTCCGCAGCCCATCACCGATCGGGAACTCATTGCCGGGGCCGCCGCCACGATGCACGCCCGGGGCCTGACGTTGCCGGTTCCCCAAGCCGCCGTCCGCCTGCTCTCCATCCTGGTCGATGCCGTCCCCGCCCTCCGTGCCAGCATCCCCAGCCTCACCCGGGACCGGGCCCGCGAAATCTGGCCGGACCGCTGGGTCGCCGATGGCGCCGATTTTTCCCGCCTCACCGGCTGGCAGGCCCGGCGCGGTCTGGCCGAAACCCTCCAGGCCACCCACGCCCACTATGTCCGCGAGGGAAACCTGCGATAGGGAGGCGACCGCAACCGCCGCGAAGCCTCCGAAAAAGGGGTCAAAATCATCCCTTGCTTTGATCTGATACTCCTGACCCGCATGGCCCCATTGGCAGACAGGGATTCTTCCCGAGGGAGCGCAGGCGTCCCCGCGGGCCGGAGCCGGCGTCCCCGCCGACTTTTTTCCGGCGGGGACGCCGGAAACCACACCCCGGGACGGGTGCGCTCCTGAAAAGACAGCCGATTTTGTTCTCTGGGAGGTGCGTCGGCCTGACTCCCCGCGAGTTGTCATTTCGCGGACTGGCTATTCCGCGGGGGACTGATTGAATGCCCGGGTCGTGAAGAAATTCTGGAAACGCAAACCCGCCCTCGGCATCGGCATTGGCGTGGGGCTCGTCGGCGCGGTGGTGCTGGCTTTGCGGCATGGACTGCGCCGGGCGCCGCGCGAACTCATTCCGGATGACATCTCGCCGGCGATCTTTGCCACGCGGGTGGCGGAGACGTCGCGGGGGGAGATGATTTATCACACCTCGGGCACGGGCGAGCCGCTGGTTTTTCTGCACGGGATTTATCTCGGGGCTTCGTCGTATGAGTGGTCGAAGGTTTATCCGCACTTTACCATGGGTCATGAGGTGCTCGCGCCGGATCTGATCGGTTTCGGCGAATCCGAGCGTCCGGGCGACCCGATGGATGCGGTGGATTACGCGGAGGCGATTGCGGAATTTTTGCTCGAGACCTGCGGCGGGCGCAAACCGATCATCGTGGCCAGCGGGGTCACGGCGGGCATCGCGCTCCTGATGGCGTCACGGCATCCGGAGCGGATCGAGCGGCTGATTGTGTTGCTGCCGACAGGATTGAAAGAATCGGGCAAATGGCGGGCTGCCGGGATGGTGGCGCTGGTGGGTTTGCCGGGTCTGAATCGTTTTGTGTATCGCAATTATCTTTCGCGGGCGCCGTTCATTCGCGGCTGGCTGACGAAGTTCGCGCTGGGAGATGGTTCGCGGCTGACGGAGGAAATGGTGCGCGCGCTGACCACCTGTGCGCAGCAATCGGGCGCCGAGCATGCCATCTTTGGTTTTCTGCGCGGTCGGCTGGCTTTCGATATCGCATCCCGGCTGGGCCGGGTGCCGCATCAGGTGACGATCCTGTGGCCGGACCGCGCGGCCGGGTTTCCCCTGGCGGCGGGGGAGGAGATTGCCCGCAAGCTGCCGCGCGCGAGGTTTGTGACGATGCCGGACTGCGGGATCCTGGCCGCGCTGGAGATGCCTGGTCCGCTCACTTCGATTCTGGCCGCGGAGCTGGATGGAGACTTTCGTCTTGAGGGGGCGGCTTGAAGAAAGGGTCAATGGTCATTGGTCATCGGCTGATGGGAGGGCGATTCGGTATTGACTAATGACCGCTGACAAATGACCAATGATCGGCCTGTTGTGAACGTCTCCGACCTGCGCGAAATCCTGCAATACGTGCCCCGCTTCCGGGAGCGCGTGTTTGTGGTTGCCGTCGATGGTGAGGTGGCGGCCTCGGAAAATTTCGCCAACGTGCTGCTGGACCTGGCGGTATTGCGTTCGCTGAGCGTGAAGGTGGTGCTGGTGCACGGCGCGAGTCATCAGGTGGTGGAGCTGGCCAGGGAACGGGGTGTCGCGCTGACGAATTCCGACGGGACCGGCGTGACCGACGAGGCCACTCTGGAATTGAGCATCATGGCGGCGATCCGGCTGACCAATCAAATGATGGAGGGACTTTCCGCGGTGGATCTGCGGGCGGCGTATATCAATGCGATCATTGCCCATCCGGCGGGAATTCTCGGCGGTCAGGATTTTCAATACACCGGCCGGGTCGAGCGGGTGGACGCCAAGGCGCTGCGGCTTTTGCTCGATGAGGGCATCGTGCCGGTGGTGCCGCCGCTGGGCTTCGACGGCGAGGGGCGGACTTATCGGGTGAATTCGGACGCGGCCGCAGTGGAGGTGGCGGAGGAACTCTCCGCGGCAAAAATCATTTACCTGGCGCCGGCGGCGGCGTTTTCCGCCAAGACTTTGCCGCGGCAGCTTTCGGTCACGGAGACGCAGGAGTTGCTGAAAAAATCGCGGGGCGATCTCTCGCCGAGCGTGGTGTCGAAACTGGAATGCGCGGCGCGGGCCTGCGGGCAGGGTGTGCCGCGCGTGCATGTGCTCAATGGCGCGGTGAATGAGGCGTTGCTCACCGAGATTTTCAGCCACGAGGGATTCGGCACGATGGTGTATTCCAATGAATACCAGCAGATCCGGCGTATTTTCAAAAAGGACGTGCGGGCCGTGATATCGCTCATCCGGCAATCGGTGCAGGGCGAGGAACTGGTCCGGCGGACCCGGGCGGAGATTCTGGAACATTTGGAGGACTACTGGCTGCTCGAAGTGGACAAGACCCCGGTGGCCTGCGTGGCGCTGCATTTGTATCCGCAGGAAGCTTCGGGGGAACTGGCCTGTCTTTACGTCAGCAAGGCGCATGAAAACCAGGGCTACGGCCGCAAGCTCATGGCCTTCGTGGAAAACCTCGCAAAGGAAAAAGGCCTCAAGCGGCTGTTCGCGCTTTCGACCCAGGCCTTTAATTATCTCCAGCAAAAAGGCGGCTTCTCCGAGGTGTCGGCGGAAATCCTGCCGGCGGAACGGCGGGGCAAATACGAGGCCAGCGGACGCAACTCCAAGGTGCTCGCGAAGACGCTGCCGTAATGAACTTCGCTCTCTGGGTGGATGGCGGGGTCATCCTTTTTTACTTCGTCCTCATCGTCGGCATCGGCCTTTACGCCGGGCGGAACAACACCACCTTGCAGGAGTTCGCCCTCGGCGGGCATAAAATCCCCTGGTGGGCCGTGCTGGCTTCCATCATCGCCGCGGAGACCAGCGCCGCCACCTTTCTCGGCACGCCCGGTGAGGGGTACAAGGACCGCAGCTTCGCGTACGCCCAACTGGCCATCGGCACAATCATCGCCCGCGTGATCATCGCCTATCTTTTCATCGCGCCGTATTTCAAACACAAGGTGCAGAGCATCTACGAATTCCTCACCGTGCGTTTCGGTCCGCGCACGAAGGACATGGCCAGCGGCATTTTTCTGCTCAGCCGCGTGCTCGGCATCGGCGTGCGGCTTTATCTGGGCGGGGTGATTCTCGTGGTCATCTGGCGCTACCTTCTGCCCGGCCAGGAAGTGACGGTGTGGACGTATTTCTGGGGCATTGTTTTCATCACGGTGGTCACGACGTTTTACACAGCCGTGGGCGGCATCAAGGCGGTGATCTGGACGGATCTCATCCAGGCGTGCCTCATGATCGGCGCGGCCATTTTTGCCGTGTTCACCATCTTCTTTCACATCCCGGGCGGCTGGCAAACCATATCAGAAAAGCTGTCCGGCCAGGACATCAGCATGTTCAGGACCGGCTGGGATGCGACCAAGCCATTCGGCGAGGCGCTCAAGGGGATGTTGGAAAATCCCTACACAATTTTCGCCGCGATTGTCGGCTCCACCTTTTTCACCATGGCCACGCATGGCACCGACCAGGACATGGTGCAGCGCATGCTGACGGCGGAGAATCCTCAAAAATCCCGCCTCAGCCTGATCGTCAGCGGTTTTGCCGACATCCCGATCGTGCTCGCCTTCCTCGTCGTCGGCATCCTCCTCTGGGTGTATTATCAGGTGAACCACGATCCCTCGCTGCCCAAGGTCACCAACGAAATCTTCGCCCACTACATCGTGCATTCCATGCCGATCGGAATCCGCGGCCTCATCATCGCGGGGGTCTTCGCCACCATGATGGGTTCAACGTCGGCGGCACTGAACGCACTGGCCACGTCCTTCATCCGCGATTTTTACCAGCCCTACATCAACCCCGCGGCCAGCGATCGCCGGGCGGTGCGCGCGGCCCGCATTGCCACGGCGGTCTTCGGACTCCTCATGATTGTGGTGGCCACGGCCGTGGCCTACGCGGCATTGAAAACCAATGTCACCATCATTCCCCTGGCCATCGGCATTCTTGGTTACGGCTACGGCGCGATCCTGGGAGTTTTTCTTCTGGGCGTGCTCACCGAAGACCGCGGCAACGACATCGCCAATATTTTCGGCATGCTGCTCGGCATCGCCGCCGTGCTGATCCTCGCGAAAATTCAGATCCCCCTCTACGACGATCCGGCCACCGGCTCCGTCTTCAAGTTTTCCTTTGGCGGCTTCATGCCGGATTGGTGGCCGGCGATTTCCTGGCCATATTTTGTTCTGATCGGCTGCTCGGTCACGTTTACCTTCTCGATTCTTTTTGCGTCGAAAAAAGTCATCGCCCCGCAAAGCCAGTTGCCGGCTTGAAGAGCGGGAGAGTCAAGAAAATTTGACCCGGATGCCAAAATTAAGTTGTGACGATTTCGCCATTTTTTCTTGAGCAAAACGGGGTTCGATTTCTATTCTCGCGCCGCTTGCGGCACCTGAGGGTAACCCGCCTGTGAATAACTTGTGAAGATGCCTTACGCCCCAGAATCCACTCCCCGCCCCGGCCTCCGCCGGGAAAATCGGAGTTATGCGAAGGCTCAGGCGAGCCCGGCCAAAATCTTCCCGATCGATATTTCTTAAAAAATTGACAATTAAAGCTTTATGACGATATCCCTCCCCATGACTTTGGAAAAACACTTGGCTTGCCCGCCGATTTCCATTCTTCTGTTCCCCGCTCCAGCTGCTTGGCCGCGGCGTATTGGTTCCGCGCGGGCGGCCAGGAATCACGTGTATAACTCTCTATGACATCCAATTACGGGCAAATCTGGACCTCACTCTCCGAGGTGATCCGGCAGCGCATCAGCGCCGATGGTTTTGAGCGTTGGTTTCAAGGGGTTGATGTGGTGGCCGATGATGGCGCCAAGCTTGTGCTGGGAGTGCCGAATCCGATTCATCAATTTTTCATCGAAAGCAATTACCTGCCCCTTGTTCAGGACGCCGCCGCGGAGATTCTGGGCAGTCCGCGCAAGGTCCAATTCGTCGCGGTGGGAGCCGAGGTAGCCTCCCCGGTGGCGGCCGGGAGCAATCAGGAATCCCAGCCCGCGCGTGTGACCACCCGCGAGCGCGTCCCGAGCCCGGCGACCTCGGGCATGAATCCCCGCAACACCTTCGACACGTTCGTGGTGGGTTCCAACAGCCAGTTTGCCCACAGCGCCGCCCTCGCCATCGCCAAGACTCCGGCCAAGACCTACAATCCCTTTTTCGTCTATGGCGGCAGCGGTCTGGGCAAGACCCATCTCCTGCAGGCCATCGGCCATTACATTCTCCAAAATCAAAAATCGGCCAAAGTCGTTTACCTCTCCAGCGAGCAATTCACCAACGAGTTCATCGATGCCATCCAGCACGGCTCGCTGGTCAAGTTCCGCAAAAAATACCGCTCCGCCGATATCCTGATGATCGACGACATCCAGTTCCTGGCCGGCAAGGAGCGTTCGCAGGAGGAGTTTTTTCACACCTTCAACACTCTCCACGACGGTCACAAACAGATCGTGCTTTCCAGCGACCGTCCCGCCAGCGAAATCGAGAAACTCGAACACCGTCTGGTCTCCCGCTTCGAGTGGGGCATGACGGCCGAGCTGCAACCCCCGGACGTCGAGACCCGCATCGCCATTCTGAAAAAGAAAGCCGAAGGCCTGAGCATCGCCCTGGAACCCTGGGTGATTGAATTTCTGGCCGACCGCATCCGCAACAACGTGCGCCGTCTCGAGGGCGCCCTCATGCGCGTGGCCTCCTACAAATCCCTCAGCAACCGCGAAATCACCAAGGAGGCGATCGAAAACCTTTTGCGCGACATTTTCCAGGAACAGGCCCGCCGGGCCGTCACCATCGAACAAATCCAGCGCAAGGTGGCCGAGCAATACGACGTGCGTCTGGCCGATATGACGAGCAAACGGCGTCCGGCCAACATCGCCTTCCCCCGCCAGATCGCGATGTACCTCTCGCGCGAATTGACCAAGTCCTCGCTCAGCGACATCGGCGATGCCTTCGGCGGCAAGGATCACGGCACCGTCATTCACGCCTGCAAGTTGGTGAAACGCCGCCTCGAAGAGGACGAGCAAACCCGTCACATCGTCCGGCTGCTCGACACGCAGTTGCAACGCTGACAAAACCCGCGGCGTTTTGTCCCGGTCCGGCGCGTGGACTTATGTTTGACTTCGCGGCGGACGCTCAATAAATCAGATTCCTTCATGAAGTTCGCTGTCACCAAAGAAGCCCTCCTCGACGGCCTGCAACGCATTCAGAACGTGGTCAGCACGCGTTCCACGTTGCCGGTCCTGACCAACGCCCTGCTCGAAACCACCGAGACCGGCCTCCGTCTCACCACCACGGACCTTGAGGTGGCCATTCGCACCGAGATCACCGCGCAAGTGGAGAAAGCCGGGGCCACCACCCTGCCGGCCCGCCGTCTCGCCGCCATCGTGCGCGAACTTCCCGCTTCGGAAATCACCATCGAGACCGACGCGAAAAACATTTCGACCCTGCGCTGCGGATCGAGTTATTTCAAAATCTTCGGCCTGGCCAAGGATGAGTTCCCCGCCTTCCCGTCCTTCAAGGAAGCCAAGACCTACACCATCAAACAATCGGAGTTGCGCGACGGCCTGCGCAAAACTTCCTACGCCATCTCGGTGGATGAGACCCGCTACGTGCTCAACGGCATCCTTTTTTCCTTCAAGGAAAACAAGCTCACCTTGGTTGCCACCGATGGCCGCCGATTGGCTCTCTTCGACAGCGATCTGGAATTTCCGCGCAGCCACGAGCGCGATTTCATCGTCCCGACCAAGGCGATCACCGAACTGCAACGCCTGCTTACCGAGGACGGCGAAGTCCAGATTTCCGTCGCGGAAAATCTCATCTCGTTTGAGCTGAACGGCTCGCAGTTGGTCTCGAAACTCGTCGAGGGAAATTATCCCAACTACCGCCAGGTCATTCCCGGTGAAGCCAAGGAGCGTGTGACGATCGAGCGCGAAGCCCTGCTTAACTGCGTCCGCCGCGTTTCCCTCTTGAGCAGTGACAAAACGAGTTCGGTGCGAATCAATTTCACCAAGAACAACCTCGACATCACGGCCAACACGCCTGAAGTCGGCGAGGCCCGCGAATCAATGGCGGTGGTCTACCGCGGACGCGACATCTCCATCGCCTTCAATCCCGAATTTCTGCTCGATCCCCTGCGCAATCTCCCCAATGACGAGATCCATATCGAGCTGATTGACGAAATGAGCCCCGGTGTGATCAAGATCAATACCCCGTTCCTCTACGTCATCATGCCGATGCGCGTTTCGGTGTGAGTGGAGGGACGCCGTCCCCTGGTCGCCTCCGGCGCCGCCAAAGGCGGGTAACCCTTGCGTCCGTCGGACGGAATCATTCATGACGCTTTGGGGCCTCGACCTTGGCGGGACCAAAATCGAAGGGGCCATCCTCGATCCCGCCAATCCGGGTCAGGCCGTTCATCGCTTGCGACTGCCCACGGAGAGCCCGCTCGGCTACAAGCACATCCTCGGCCAGATCGGTCGTGTGGTAGAGCAATTGGAAGCCGTCTCAGGACAGAAACGTCCGGCCAAACTGGGCCTCGGGACTCCCGGCGCAACCGAACCGGCGACCGGAACGATGAAAAATTCCAACACCACCTGTCTCATTGGCCAGCCGCTGCGCCAGGACGTTTCCGCCACGCTCAACCTTGAGGCCGTTCTGGCCAACGACGCCGACTGTTTCGCCCTGGCCGAAGCCACCCTGGGCGCGGCGCAAGGCTATCCGGTTGTGATGGGTCTCATTCTCGGCACCGGTGTGGGCGGCGGGCTGGTCGTGCATGGACGCCTGCTGGAAGGACTGCACGGCATCGCCGGCGAATGGGGGCACAACCCGATCTGCGGCGAGACGACTCCCTGCTATTGCGGGCGGAAGGGCTGCGTCGAAACTGTGCTGGCCGGACCCTCACTGGAGCGATTTTACCGCGAACAGGGCGGGGCCGAGGACATCCGTCTGCCGGAGATTGTCCGTCGCGCCACCACCGGCGATCCCATCGCCCGGGCCACCCTGGCCCGCTTGCAGGAAAAATTCGGCGAGGCCATTGCCGCGATCATCAATGTCCTCGATCCCGATGCCATCGTCATCGGCGGCGGGGTCGGGAACATCGATGTCCTCTACACCGCGGAAGCGCGGACGGCCGTGCTGCGGCACACGTTCAATCCCGGGGTCCGCACCAGGTTTCTCAAGCCGGCTCTCGGCGACAGCGCGGGGGTCTTTGGGGCGGCCATGCTCTGCGCCTCCCGGCCCTGAAGTCGTTCGGCTTGCTCCCCGCCCGGATTCGTGGCAGCTTCCCCCTTTCTGACGCCAGCATAGCTCAGCGGTAGAGCAACGGTTTTGTAAACCGTCGGTCCTCGGTTCGATCCCGAGTGCTGGCTCCCCT
>CAMASH010000106.1 GCA_945860745.1 Chthoniobacter flavus
CGCTGGAGGCAGGAATTGCGGTCGTCAATGGGAGTCAGACCCGAATGGCACTAAGTTAAGCCCCAACGGGGCTCAATCCCCTAGCCCTGGGTTGCGGAGCTACCCAGGGATCTCGAGGAAAAACAACGATCTGCCCTGCAAGGGCTGCATCCCAAAACTTCCTTAACTTAGCGCCATTCGAGTCAGACCCTGACCTTCGGGATTTCGCCGCTTTCCACCACCGACGAGATGGGAGCCACCCAACATCTCACCAACACGGCGACTGTGGGTGGAGCGGTTATCTACGCGCCGTCGACTAACTCCTACTAACACCAGGGCCGGATCTCATCCGCTTTCCACTCTCAAGGCAGGAGATCATTTGATCTCCTGCCTTCTTTTTTGCCTGGTGTCCTCCGGGGGGCGCATCTCCCAAAGTTGCAAAAGCAAAAGAAATGGCGGCGAAGCCGCGCCCCGACACGGCGGGGCGGTTCCCGCGGGCCCCGAGCGTGGAAGGGCCTTGATTTTGGAGCCACGGCGCGGTCGTCGCCAGCGCGGCCAAGGCGGCAGGTGTGTCCGTTGACCTTTCCACGACAAATGCCGGGTCGACGTTGCCGCCGCCCGGTGTCACCGCGCAATTGAGCGGCGGGGCGGCGTTGCCCTTTAGTGTTTCCGAAATGAGCGTGATTGAACAGACGAGGGCGTCAGTTTATCTTACAAACAATCCCGATACCAACGGGGCGGTCATTTTCAAAACCGAGTGAAGCGGGTTTAGAATAGGAACCCGGTCAGGGGCTCCACGAATAAACATCTCCTGTTTGTGGAGGAACGCCCTGCCTCTTGCTTATCGCAAGATTCGGAGTAGCTTAGGCTCACACTGATGGTTGCTTTCCCAAAATTTCCAGTCCGAAAGGGAGGCTCCGCTTTCACTCTGGTGGAGGTCCTTCTGGTTATTGCCATCATCGGGATCATGAGTGCATTGGTGGTCTCTTCCATCTCGAACTCGGTGGCCGATTCCCGCATGGTGCTGGCCCGCCAACAACAGGCGGTCCTGCAGGAGGCCCTCCATGCCTGGGCTACGGCGCAATCCTCCGGAACCGGCAGTCTGCAGTCCGCCCGTTCGAACTACACGGCTTCCGCTAATGTGTTGTCTCTGGTGCAAAATTATCTCGATTCCTCGACTTACAGTCATTTCGTGGAGTATTCGACCAACCCGGGTCAGATTCAGTCTGAGGCCATGGCGAAGTCGGGCGTTTATCTGGTCTTTTCGACCTGGACCACGACGAATTATCCGCGCGTCAACATGCTGCCCTGAGCGGGCGGGCGCGGCGTCACCCCTGCGGGGCTGCCCTGGAGCAGGCTGTCTCCGCTTCGCTCCGGCTCAGGGTTGAGATATGGTCTGCCCTAGACCCGGGGCAGCTTCGCAATTCCCAGGGCAGCTTCGCAATTCCCGGGGCAGCTTCGCAATTGTCCCCCCGGCACCCCGGACCTCTCCTTCGTCGAGTCTGGGCTCCAAGATCCAACCGCGTTGCGGCTCAGTGTCTTGCGCTCTTCCAAACAATTTGCGGACAATCATCTCTCCTGGATCACCAGAAACTTGTCCGGCCCCCTACTGCGGAGTCTTGACGATCCGGCGGGCGTCGTAGCCTTGATCCACGGCGGACTGCACGATTTGCGCATAAAGTTTTTCCGAAAGGCCGGGCGAACGGGCCAGGATCCAGAGATACCGGCGCGAGGGATGACCGACCAGCGCCCACTGGTAGGCGCGATCGCGTCCGATGATCCAATAATCGCCGGCGATCGGTCCGCCGAAGGACACCTTCAACTTCGCATTACCGCTCCCCGGCACCACCGTGGCGCGTCCTTTCACCTGGTTGAGGGAACCGTCCTCGCGCGTGCAGGCGTTCACGACCGTGATCGAACCATCCTCACGGGGAACATATTCCGCCGTGACCTGCCCCGTGCAGTTCCGTTGAAACCAGTTCGGATACCGCGCGATCTCGTGCCATTTGCCCGAGTAACGCGGGAGATCCACGGCCTTGACGGTTTGGAGCGGCGGACGGCTGGCGCAACCGGCCAGAAGCAGAACGAGGAGGGGGAAAAGAAGACGTTTCATCGCGTGGATAAACATAACCATGGCGACGTCGGGTGCATAGCGACAATATTGCTGTCTTGACAGCAACACTTATGATGCAATGATGTTCTCTATGAGAACGACCGTGACTCTCGATCCCGATACAGAGGCGCTCCTGCGGGAGGAGATGCAGCGGAACGGGGTTTCTTTCAAGGAAGCGCTCAATGCCGGAATCCGCCGCGGCACGCTATCGATGCGGGAGGATCGTCCCCGACTGAAGGTCCATCCGCTCTTCGGGGCTCCGTTTCCGGCAGAGTTTCAGGGGGAAAGTTTCAACCGCGTGGCGGATGCGCTCGATGACGACGGGACGCTGCGGGAATTGCAGGCATGATCATTCCAGACATCAACCTCCTTCTTTATGCCTACAATCCCCATGTCCCGCAGCATGGAGCGGCCCTGGCCTGGTGGGAGGAAGTGCTGAATGGAGATGAACTGATCGGCCTCCCCAACGAGGTCGCATTCGGGTTTGTGCGCATCGCGACCCATCCGCGCCTCGGTCCGGCCGCGGTGCCGCTGGAGCGTGCGGGAACGGTGGTGGATGGCTGGCTGGCGCAACCGAATCTGCGTGTGCTCGCGCCCGCCCCGGACCATTTTGCCAAGGTCAGGGAGCTTCTGTCCGTCGCCATGGCGTCCGGCGCGGTCGTTTCCGACGCCGTCCTGGCCGTCTATGCCATCTCGCATCGGGCCGTTCTCCACACGAACGACGCCGATTTTTCCCGCTTTCCCGGATTGCAATGGCGCAACCCGCTGCTCCCTTCCTCTTGACCATGCAGGAGGGAGGCGCGGATGGGGCGGTCAGCCCGCCGTGAGAGCGGCGCGTTCGTTGCCGAGGCCGCCGGTTTTTTCCAGGAAGTAATCGTAGCCGCCGGGATAGGCCAGCACCGTGCCGGCGTTGACGTGCAGGACCTTCGTGGCCAGCTTGCGGATAAAATGCACGTCGTGGGAAATGAAGACCAACGTGCCTTCGTAGTTTTCCAGCGCGAGAATGAGGGACTCGACCGTGAGGATGTCGAGGTGCGTGGTCGGCTCGTCCATGAGGAGGAGGTTGGGCGGATCGACCAGGAACTTGATCAGGTTGAGCCGTGTTTTTTCGCCCCCGCTGAGCACGGCGGTTTTTTTATAGACCTCCTCCTTGCGAAAAAGAAACGAGCCCAGCACCCCGCGGGCTTCGTCCTCGCGCAGGGTGCCGTTGCTGCTGGTGATGACTTCCTCCAGCACGGTTTTCGCGGGGTCGAGCGTGGCGGAGCGATGCTGGCTGAAATAGCGGATGACGGCATTGTGGCCGGGGTTGCAAACGCCCTTTTGAAACTCCACCTCGCCGGCCAGAATTTTCAAAAGGGTGGACTTGCCCGCGCCGTTGGGTCCGACCAGCACCGTGCGTTCGCCGCGTTCGATGGTGAGATCGAGGCCCTCGTACACTTTGTTCGAACCGTAGGCCATGTGGATGCCCTCCAGCGAGATGGCCCGCTGTCCGCCGCGGGGCGGCGCGGGAATCTGAAACCGGAAGGGCTTGCGCGGAGGCAAGGGTTTCTCGACGCGCTTGATGCGCTCGATCTGCTTGAGTTTGCTCATGGCCTGCGAGGCCTTGGAGGTCACCTGGCGGAAACGATCGACAAATTCCTGCAACCCCTGAATTTCTTTCTGCTGGTTTTTATAGGCGGCCAGTTGCTGCTCGTAATTGGCCTCGCGCTGCTCGAGATAGGCGGCGTAGTTGCCCTTGTAGGAAATCAACTTCTGCTCGGAAATCTCGTAAACCGTTTCCACGATTTCATCCATGAACTCGCGATCGTGGGAAATGAGCAGCACGCCGCCCGGGTAGGATTTCAAATAGTTTTGCAGCCAGAGCAGGGAAAGCAGATCGAGGTGGTTGGTCGGCTCGTCCAGGAGCAGGAGATCGGGCTCCGTCACCAGCAACCGCGCCAGATGCGCGCGCATGATCCAGCCCCCGCTCATCTCCCCGGCCTTGCGGTGAAAATCCGTCTCGCAATAGCCGAGTCCCTTCAACATGCGCTTGGCCCGGGCTTCGCGCTTGGGATCGTGCAATTCCTCCAGCCGCGTGGTGGCCGCGTGGTGGTCGATGCTTTCGAAGTCCCCGGCTTTTTCCAGTTCCTCGATTCGCGCCAACAGGACGGCGCCTTCCCCGGCGCGTCCGGTGGCCACTTCCAGAACGGATTCGTCGCCCAGCGCCTCGGCTTCCTGCGGCAGATAGCCAAATGTGATCCACTCGTCGTATTCCGCCACGCCGGCATCGGGTTCGTTTTCCTTGAGGATGACGGAAAAGAGGGTGGATTTCCCCGCCCCGTTGGGCCCGACGAGAGCCACGCGTTCCCCGTAATTGACCTGCATGGCGGCGTTCTCGAAAAGAGTCCGGCCGCCGACAGTCACTTTCAAATCTCGAATGGTCAGCACGCGGGGAGCACACGGCCTCTTCGCCTTCCAAGCAACCAAAAAACAGCCGGAAAGCCCGATTCTTCCATATTCTTATTTTCTTGAAACTTCTAGAAGCAGGCGTGATAGTCATCTTCCATCGACGCAATTTCCAAACCATGAAAATCAAATTCGGAACCCAACTCGAAGATGAGATTTACGGCCGGCTAAAGATGGCATCAGCCAAGGAGAGACGTCCCATCGGGGAAATCGTCCAGCAGGCCCTGACCGATTATCTGCAAAAAGAGTCGGCCAACCGGGGCGGGAAGTCCGGTCTGGCCCGACTCCTGGAGTCCGATCCAATGACTATCAGTCCGGAACAATTCCGGCAGAGTATGGACGCCGATTATTGGGATCAATGAATCTGAGCGATATCACCAACGGCAGTGCGGTGTTTGTGGATACCAATATTCTGCTCTATGCCCGCACCGGCCAGTCGCGGCAATGCCAGGAATTTCTCAGACGTTGCAAGGATGGCAAAGTGACCGGCATGATTTCAGAATTGGTGGTGGCGGAGTTTTGTCATCGCCGGATGATCCAGGAATTTCAGTCGTCCGGTTGGGCCGGCTCCAATCCCGTTCGGGCCCTGTCGCAAAATCCGGATCCCGTGCGGAAGATGAGCGTCTATGCAGATGATGTGCGCGGACTATTGGGAGGCGAACTGTCTTGGAATCCCGCCACTCAGTCGGATTTTTTTGTCGCCCTGGAACTACAAAAGCAGCACGGGCTTATGACCAACGACTCCCTGATTCTCGCGGTCACCCGCCGCCTTGGCCTCACGGAAATCGCCACGGCGGACAGCCACTTCGACCCCATCGCGGGCCTCTCTGTTTACAAACCCGACGATTTGAAAGTTTAATCTCATTCAATGCCCACCACCATCGAGACCCTCACGGCCGAGATCCGCGCCTTCCGCGATGCCCGCGACTGGCGGCAATTTCACAACCCGAAGGAACTCGCCATTGCCATCACGGCCGAGGCCGGCGAACTGCTTCAGCATTTCGTCTGGCAGAGCCCGGAGCAATCCGACCGCCGGGTGACGGAACGCCGCGACGAAATCGAGTCCGAGATCGCTGACGTGGCCATCCTGCTTTTCGAACTCGCGGACAATTGCGGAATCGACCTGGCCGACGCCATGCGGGCCAAGCTGGCCCGCAACGAGGAACGGTATCCGGTGGCCAAGGCGAAGGGCTCGAATAAAAAATACAACGAGCTGTGAGCGGGGACTCTCCAGTTCCCGCACCGCATCGCCGCCGACCGCGCTATGCCGGAAAAAATCCGCGGCGCTTCGAAGAAAAATACAAGGAACTCGACCCGGAAAGGTATCCCGAAACCGTCGCGCATGTCAGGGCTTCGGGCAAAACGCCCGCGGGCATGCATGTGCCGATCATGGTCAGCGAGATTCTCGAAGTTCTCGCGCCAAAGCCGGGCGAGATCGCCATCGACTGCACCCTCGGCTATGGCGGACACACGCAGCAAATTCTGCCCCGTCTGTTGCCCGGCGGGCGCTTGATCGGCCTCGACGTGGACCCGCTGGAACAGCCGCGCACAGAGGAACGTTTGCGTTCGCTGGGTTTCGGGCCGGAGGCGTTTCAAATCCACCGCGCAAATTTCGCCGGTCTGCCCAGGGTACTCGCAGCGGAAGGTTTGACCGGGGCGGACTGCATCCTTGCCGACCTCGGCGTGTCCTCGATGCAAATTGATACACCTTCCCGCGGCTTCTCCGTCAAAACGCCCGGCCCGCTCGACATGCGGATGAACCCCAACAAGGGTCAGCCGGCTTCCGCTCTGCTGGGCAAGATTCCAACGGAAGTGCTGGAGACCTTGCTGCGGGAGAACGCCGACGAACCCCGCGCTGCGGTTCTGGCCGCTCGTCTGGCTGGCCGGAAATTTTTCCTTACTACCGAGCTGGCCGAAGCCGTTCGCAACGCTCTGCCCAAGATACCGGAAGACGATCGCGACAAAAGCGTGCGGCGGGTTTTTCAAGCCCTGCGCATTGCCGTGAACGACGAGTTTTCCGCGCTCGACACGTTGCTGCGCCACCTGCCCGAATGCCTGAGTCCCGGCGGACGCGTGGCCATCCTGACTTTTCATTCCGGCGAAGATCGACGGGTGAAGAAAGCCTTCGAAGCCGCACGGCACGAAGGCCGTTATGCCGCCATTTCCGCAGAGGTGACAAGGCCCACACCGGGCGAGTGCCACGCCAACCCGCGTGCGACATCCGCCAAATTGCGCTGGGCCAAGCGCTCAGCGTAATCCATTCTCCGGCCCGGCCGTGCCAAACTGCATTTCCGCCAGCCGCCGGTAGCGTCCGCCATCCCGCGCCATCAATTCGTCGTGGGTTCCGGATTCCAACACGCGCCCGTCCTCAATGACATAGATCCGATCCACCTTGCGAATGGTGGAGAGACGGTGCGCAATGATGAAAGCCGTGCGGCCTTGCAGCAGAACGTCGAGAGCCTGTTGGATGAGGTGCTCGCTTTCGGAATCGAGCGAACTGGTGGCCTCGTCCAGGAGGAGGATGGCGGGATCTTTCAGCAAGGCCCGCGCGATGGCGATGCGCTGACGCTGACCTCCGGAAAGTTTGACTCCGCGCTCGCCCACCACCGTGTCGTAACCCTCGGGGAAGCGCTCGATGAACTCATGGCAGGCCGCCTGCCGCGAGGCCGCGAGGATTTCCTCCCGCGAGGCCCCGGGCCGGCCGTAGCGGATATTTTCTTCGATGGACCCGCCAAAAAGCAGCACCTCCTGCGGCACGATGGCCATGTTGCCGCGCAACTCCTGCAACGAATAGTCGGCCGCGGGACGCTCATCCACCAGCAGGCGGCCGGAATCGGGTTCGTAGAAACGCAGCAACAACGAAACGATGGTGGATTTTCCCGCGCCGCTGGGTCCGACCAGGGCGATTTTCTCCCCGGCTTTGGCGTGCAGGGTTAGATGTTCGAGGACGGTCGTTTGCGGTCGTGACGGATAACGGAACGAGAGATCCTCAAAGCGCACATCCCCGCGCAGGCGCAGGCGCTGCTCCGGTGCGTCCCCCTCCGTCTGGCAATCGATTTCGGGATGTTCGTCGAGCAGTTCGCGCACCCGTTCGGTCGCGCCCAGCATTTTTTGCACCTGGCTGAAGACATCGGCGAAGGACGCCACCGAGCCGCCGACGAACGTGGTGTAAAGAATGAACCGGGTCAGTTCGCCGAAGGTTAATTCCCCCGTCTGCATGAGACGGGCGCCGTACCAGAAAACCAGCACGATCGAGCCGAAGATGCCGAAGATGATGAAGGACACCAACGAGGCCCGCAGCAGGACAGTTTTGAGAATCACGTCGAGGAAATGGCGGAGACTGCCGGAATAGCGGTTCAATTCGAAGCGCTCGTTGCCGAAGGCTTTGACATTGGCGATGCCTTGCAGGGATTCCTCCAGCACCGTTCCGCCGTCGGCCAGACGGTCCTGCGCTTCCCGCGCGTAACGGCGGATGCGTTTGCCAAAAAGCAGGGCGACGAAGACCAGCACGGGAAAGGTGGAAATCATCAACCCGGTCAGCCGGAGGGAAGTGAGCGCGACCAACACGATGCCCCCGGTCATCAACATGACCTGACGCAGGAACTGCTGAATCGTGACCGTGAGCGTGTCCTGGATGAGGGTGAGATCGTTGGACAGCCGGCTGGACAATTCGCCCACCCGGCGCTGGGCGAAGAAACTCATGGACTGGCCGATCAGTTTGGCGAAAATTTCCCGCCGGAGATCGACCAGGGCGCTCTCGCCGGAACTGTAAAACCAATAGGTGGAAAAAAACGAAAAGCCGGCCTGGAGGGCCAGCGACCCGAGCAACACCAGCGCGATGGCATTGATGTTGCCGGTCCAGTTTGTGTTGGCTGCGGATTTTGTCAGCGAACCATCCAGCAACAGTCCGGTGAGATAGGGAAAACAAAGGCCGAGCGCGGTCGAGACAATGAGGGTGAGGATGGCGCCGCTGAAGCGGACGTGGTACGGCCCGAGGTAGCGGAGAATCTGCCCGGCATGAACGAGAGATTCCCGCGGGAAACGGGGCCTTTGACCGGGTTCGTCCGGCGGAGGCGAAACGTCGTCAGACACGTCAGCAGTTGGGTTTGGCACCGGACCACACTAGCAGGCGGACGGAGTTAAGAAAGCGAAGGAACTTTGCCGACGCCGCAGAGGCCCTCAATGGCGTCGAGGGACCGGTTCAAATCGATCTCCGGCTGGACCAGACGCGAGAGTTCCCGCGCCCGGGCGGCCAGCGCGGGCCTGGCCAGGAGTTCGCGCAAGGCGGCCACAAGCGTGTCGCGGGAAACGCGGTCCCGGCGGAGGATCCGGGCCACCCCCAGCCGGCGCAGACGTTCGGCGTTGTCGGGCTGGTCAAATCCAAAGGGCACAATGAGCGAGGGAAGGCCGGCGCGCAGGGCTTGCGCGCAAGTGCCCATGCCGCCGTGATGGATAACCGCCGCGGCGCGGGGCAGCACCGATCCCAAAGGCACGTAGTCCAGGGCCAATCCATGCCCGGCCAGGGCGGGCGGCGGCGGGTTTTTTCCCAACAGGAGAACCGCGCGACGTCCCAGCAACCGGGCGGCCTCGGCGGCGCATTGATAAAAATCCCGCCCGATATGCACGGCGGTCGATCCCAGAGTGAAGACCAACGGCGGTTCGCCCGCCGCCAGAAACGCTTCCAGTTTCTCCATCGTGTCGGGACGGCCGGGTTGGGAAAAAAACGGGAACCCGGTCTGGACGACCGGCGCGGGCCAGTCCGGCTGGGGCGCGGCCAGGAATTCCGGAAACATGGTCAGCACAAGTTCCGGCGAGTGTTTGCCCTCGAACACCGGACTGGGCGCGGGCGGAAACCCGAGTTCCCGGCGCAGGGCGTGCAAGGGCGCCCCCCAGCGCGAAGTGACGGCCCGGCCCGCGGCGAAAATCACGCGATGAGGCCAGGCTCCGAGATGGCGAAGGACGTGCAGCGCCGGAGCCGGAGCCAGCACGCACGGATCGCAGGCCGAAAGAAACGACGAGGGGGAGAGAATCACGTTGGCCCACGGCAGTCCGAGTTTCGCCGCCGCCAGCGGAGCCACGTAGAGGAGTTCGCCCACGACCAGAACGTCGGCCCCGCGGGCCGCCTCGATCAGGTCCTCGTAGGTTTCGCGCACGCGCGGAAACAATTCTTCGCGCAGAAGCCGCTCCGGCCCGCGCTGGGGATGGGAGAGATGGGCCACCGCCGCCGGATCGGGTTCGAGGTCGGGGCGGATGCGGTGAAACGGAAATCCGAGCGAGGTGACGTATTCGCGATAAGTCCGGGAGGCGGCCACCACAGGAAGGTGCCCGCGTTCCCGGCTGGCCGAGGCCAGCGCCAGCAGGGGGTGAAGATCCCCCAGGGAACCGAGGGAGGCGAAGGCAATGCGCATGCCCGCTCATTTGTGGAGAATCCGACCTTGCCCCGGCGAGCGTTTTCCGCGCCGCCGGCGGAAAATATTGCTTCAACAGAGGAGGATTTCATTGTGGGGAAATGAACATTGCGATCATCGGCGGCGGACCGGCCGGACTCCGCGCCGCCGAGAGGGCGGCCGGGGACGGCGTGACCGTGACCGTGTTCGACGCGAAAGCCTCGGTCGGACGCAAGTTTCTCGTGGCGGGAAAAGGCGGGCTCAATCTGACCAAGACCGGCGCGCTCGATCAATTTGCCGCACAATACCGCGGGGGCGGAATGTGGCCGTCCTTGCTGACAGAATGCGATCCGGAAGCGCTGCGCGGCTGGGCGGCAGGATTGGGGGTGGAAACGTTTGCCGCCTCCACCGGACGCGTTTATCCGCGCGGAATGAAGGCTGCGCCCCTCCTGCGCCGCTGGGTCCAGCGCTTGCGCGATCGCGGGGTGCAATTCGCCATGCACCACCGGTGGACCGGCATCAGCCGGGGCGCACGCGTGAACCTCGAATTTGCCGGCGGCGTGGCCATTGAAGCAGACGCCGTCGTCCTGGCGTTGGGCGGCGGCTCATGGCCGGAAACCGGTTCCGATGGCGGCTGGGTGACCGCGCTTGAAAAGTGCGGCGTGGCGGTCGCGCCATTGCAATCTGCCAATTGCGGTTGGGAAGTCGCCTGGCCTCTGGCTGTCGTGGCCGAGGCGGAGGGTCAGCCGCTGAAAAATGTCAAGGCCTGGGCCGAAAAGTGGCTTCCCGCCTGTGATCCAAGCGATCCCCGGCAGGAGGCCGGAGCGATTTTGGGCGCAGCCACCGGCGAGCTTCTCCTCACCCGCTATGGACTCGAAGGCGGCGTGATCTATCAACTCGGCCCCGCCCTGCGCGCCATGGAGTCTCCCCGGCTGGTCATCGACTTCAAACCGGGTGTCCGCGTTGAAACCCTGGTGCGAAAGCTCGGCTTGCTGCGCGGAAACTTCCTCGCCGAAGCCCGCCAGCGCTGGCGCTTGAGCGACGGCGCGTTTGTTTTGCTTCACCACCTCGCGCCGGAGGCTCAAAAGTCCCCTGAAGCCCTCGCCCGAATCGTCAAAGCTTTTCCCCTCTCCCTGCTGCGCCCGCGTCCCATCGCCGAAGCCATTTCATCAGCCGGCGGCGTGCCCTGGAGCGAACTGGACGATTCCCTCATGCTCAAAAAACTCCCCGGAGTTTTCTGCGCGGGCGAAATGATTGACTGGGAGGCCCCGACCGGCGGCTACCTCATGCAGGGATGCTTTGCCACGGGGACGCGGGCCGGAACAGGCGCGGGGGAGTGGGTCAGGAGAACCGGAGAGCAGGCCCACTAAGCCGGGATGGGACGGCCCGGAAGTCAGGCTGGGGCGTTTTGTTCCCTGCTTGAACTTCTCCACCCAGGCCAGAAATTCGTCCCGCTCTACCACTGCGCATTGGATCTCCGTGGCAAACTGCCGGGCGCTTTCCGTGAGGGTGGCATTGGTAATGACCATTCCCCTCTGGCATTTGTAAAACTCCCGGCCGGCCATGGCGTCGCTGATCGCCCGGCGATCAATGGGGTGTTTCGACCTTTTGATCTGGATGGCGATTCGCTCGGCGCCCTTGGTGGCGATGGCGTCCACTCCATAGTCGTTGCTCCCCCGGATATTCTCCATGCGGTAGCCACGGCTCTCCAGCACCCGGCACACGTAGGCTTCAAAGGTCAGTCCGTGCATGCGGTCCATCTGCTCAACGGTGAGCAACCGCGCCAATTCCAGATCGTCATCGCTCGCGGCAAAATTGGGGGAACCGGCAGCAAAAAAGACCACCAAAGTGAGGATGGCGAAGACGGATTTCATCCAGTGGCAGGTGCCAGGGTCGGCGGCATGGGAAGTTGCTTACGGAATCGCGGGGAAATTGTCGAGGGGGGAACGCTCCCCCCTCCCCCGGAGGGGTGCAGGACAAATTTCTGAGGGATCTCCAGATTGGCGTTTTTTGGGAACATGTAAGCTTCTGTGCCACAACGTGGCTGCATCCCGCAGCCCAAGGTTGCAAAGCTACCTTGGGTATATAGCAAACCATACACCAACCCTGAATGGGTTGTGTTCCTCGCCCGATGCAACCCATTCAGGGTTGATTCTATTCTCCTGTCGATACCCAAGGTAGCTCATTCTTCGCAACCTTGGGCTGTCGGATTGATCCCCTTCGGGGATTCCTGGAAGATTTTTGTCCTGC
>CAMASH010000107.1 GCA_945860745.1 Chthoniobacter flavus
TGACGATAGACAGAAGTCAAGCCGCCTGCCGCTTTGTGTGCGGCATAGAGCAAGGGATCATCAAGCCCAATCCATGCGTAGAACTGGTCCTGCCCGTAAAGACTTTGGAAATCCGTGATAGTGAGGCCATCTGAATCGCCTTGACCAAAGGCCGGCTTGTAAGTCGCGCATTTCCGAACAGGTTCGAGAAACAACTCGACGAGCTTGGTGTCATGTTCGTTCATCAGTTTCCTTTGCTTCTTGATCAAAATAGTTCAGGTTGCAACACATGAGATCTGGTCATTTGAACGCCTGACCTGACCGTGACATGGAGGTTGCCGCATGTTGAGACCGCAATATCCCTACACGAACGCATGAAGTTTTCAACCGACTCAGCCACTCGATACCCCAAAATCGGCGGCACAGCGTTTCCTATCAACGTCAGGTTGCGTTGCGTCGTAAATGGGAAAATAAACTGATCAGGAAATGACTGCAAGCGAGCGCATTCCCTGACCGTCAATCTTCGATCCAGTGCGTAGTGAAACTGAATCCTGCCCCTGGAGTTGGCGCGAATACAGTAGGCGACCTTGTTTGCTTCGTTTGTATGGTCTCCTTGGCCGCCTCCACTGGTGGCACGCGACGCAACGAAATACTGGCTTTGATTAGTGACGGTTTCATCGGAGATCGTTTCCAAGTCTCTGAGTGCCGCTGCTATTGATACATTCCTGACTTTATGACTCGGCCTCGGCATTATGGGAAATCCAGATAAGTCATTGCGAACGCCTATCAGAAAGATTCGCTTTCGACTTTGAGGTAAGCCATAGTCAGGTCCCGTCAATTCCCAAACATCAAAGTGGTAACCTTCACCCTCAAAGTCCTTTAAGATCGCCTGTAGATACTTACCATTTCCGAGACGCGCCAAGTAGGGGACGTTCTCGCCCACAACGATCTTCGGTTGATACTCCCTCATGTATTCAAGCAGCACCTTGTAGAGTTGTCCCCGTCGTCCGGAAAATCCGGTCTTGGGGCCAGATGACGAGAAGTCCTGACAGGGAAAACCACCTATAAGAACGTCCGCTGACGGAAGTTGTGATATGGGTAGCGATGTAAGATCTGCCTCGCGGCAATGATCGCCGAGGTTAAGACGGTAGCACTCCACTGCATCGGGCATGTTGTCAACCGCTTCGATCACGTCAAAGGGAAGTGCAGGGTATCTCTTCCCAAGGTATTCAAACCCTCCAAGAAAGCTGAGGTCCATGCCGCCGCAACCGGAAAATAAAGACACGACTGTCGCATGATCGGGGGTGGTCGTCCCATTCAGGCAGGGGTGCCGATAGGCGACAGTTGCGGGACTCTGTCGGAAGCCGCAGGCAAACACGGGCTTTGTTCGAAGAGCTCGGCGTTTTGATTTTCCATCTTTCCGACGCATGATTGTTTATACCACTCGGTTCCCAGATTTGCGAGGTTCGTCTTCAGGCACAACGTATTGTAGACGTATGTGTTGATTTGTCAGTGAAACAGTGATGTAATCCTATATCATGACAAGTGACGGACACGAAAGTTTCACAAAGTCCAAAGCGGCAGTGATTTGGAACAAGAGATGGGAGCGTTTCCGGATGGCTTTGACGCAGGATGGGGTAGAGGCGCGGTTTCATGACTACTACCGCGGCTGGGTTTTGGGATGGCTGAAGTTCATAAAGCCCAAGCAGTTTCAGGAAGCTGATGGCGACGATGTGACACACTTCTTAGCAAGGCTGGCCGGCGAAGGCAAGAAAACTTGGCAGGGAAGGCAGGCCCTGGAAGCCCTGAAGGTGTTTTATCAGAGGGTCGAGCCAGTGGACTGGGCGGCGCATGGCTTCGAGATCGATTTGAAGCGAATCTTCAAGGAAGGCCTCGAGGATGGAGCCGCAGCGGAAGTGCCGCGGCCGCCCATCCGCGGGGCGCAGGATTTTTCCGGGCGGAGCGATGAAGGGGAGTTGCCCCCTCAGTATGGGGAATTCATGGCGGCGGTGGAAGAGGCTCTGCGGACGCACCGCTATGCCTATCGCACCGAACAGTCGTATTTGGACTGGGTGCGGCGGTTTCTGGTTTTTGCCCGGCCGCGGACGAGGCGGGAGATTCACTGGTCGCAGGCGAGGGAGTATCTGGACTATCTGACGGTGGTGCGGCGGGTGGCGGCGTCCACCCTCAACCAAGCCTTGAGTGCCTTGCAGTTTTTGTTTCACCAGGTGCTCAAGCAGGAGGCTGGGGGCCGGGAAAACGTTACGCGGCCGGCGCAGAGCCGACGGGTTCCGACGGTGTTGACGCGGGAGGAGGTGAAGGCGTTGACGGCAGAGATGGAGGGAACGGGTCGGCTGATGGTAGAGTTGATGTATGGGGCGGGCTTGCGCGTGATGGAGTGCCTGAAGCTGCGGGTGAAGGATCTCGATTTTGGCAATGGATATATCGTGGTCCGAGCGGGCAAGGGAGATAAGGACCGGCGGGCCCCGCTGCCGAAGGTGTTGAAGAATGCGCTGGAGGCTCAGCTCGCGCTGGCCAAGGAACGCTGGGAACGGGATCGTGCCATGGGGGTGGAGGGTGTGTTCTTGCCCGATGCGCTTTCGGTGAAGTATGCGAAGGCGGATACGGAGTGGGTGTGGTACTGGCTTTTTCCTTCGGAAGATTTGTCGGTGGATCCCTGGTCAAAGAAGGTGCGGCGTCATCACATGGGGGCCAACGGTGTTCAGCAACTGGTCAAGCGGGCGGCGTTGCGGGCGGGCCTGACCAAGCCAGTGTCGCCGCACACGCTGCGGCATTCGTTTGCGACCCACTTACTCGAGGGAGGCGCCGATATCCGAACGGTGCAGGAGTTGCTGGGACATTCGGACGTGAGCACGACGATGATTTATACCCACGTGTTGAATCGGCCGGGTCTGGCTGTGAGGAGTCCGTTGGATTGAGAGGCTGTTTGTTTGCACGGTGACCGAGTGGGTCTAAATCATCCGAGGATGATATATTGACGAGCCCCTCTCCCGAGGGGTCTTGCCCTGCGGGTTGCCTTGCGGCAATCAACCGAGCGGCTACCCTCGCCGCCTGGTTCACATGGGCTCAATCGTCCGGGCCTCGCGGTCAAGTCTCCCTTGGACAGTTGAGTTGCCCAACATGCGGGCAGGCTCCAGGACTTGTCGGCATCGAACTGGCGACCTTGGAATTTTGCTATTAGCCCATCAATTCCGCGCCGAGCCCGCGCCGCGGGATAACCTCCCTCCTCACCGCTCTTTTCTCTCAATCGGCGCTCACCCCGCGTGATGCACCTCGGGCAGGTAGAAAAACAGGATCCCGAGAATCACATAAACCGACAAAAGCTGGACGCCTTCCAGCCAGTTGGTTTCGCCGTCGCTGCTGATTTGGAAGATCAGGTGCACGGCGAAGAAGACGGCGACCACCTCGGGCAGGCTGAACTCCAGGTTCATGGGCTGTCCGAAGGCGTAGGAGACAAAGACCAGCACCGGCGCGACGAAGAGCGCGATCTGCACGCTGGAACCGACGGCGATACCCAGGCTCAGGCCGATTTTGTTTTTCATGGCCATGAGCACGGCGGTGGAATGTTCCGCGGCGTTTCCGATGATGGCCACAACCACCACGCCGACAAAAACCTCGGTGAACCCCAGGGAGGCCCGCGCCGCCTCGACCGCGCCCACCAGGAACTCGGACATCAGTGCCACCAGCGCGGTGGCCAGCACCAGGATGATCGCCGATTTTCGGATGGACCAGCCTGCGGAATGAGGGGCGGGCGTTTTCTCCTTGGCGGGATTTTCCTCCTCGCCGGTGTAGAGCTGTTTGTGGGTGATCAACTCGAAGGAGAGCACGCAGGCGTAGGTCACGAACAACACGACCGCGATGGCAAGGGAGAGCTTTTGTTCCTGCGCGGGATTCCATCCGCCGGTGGACGCCGCCGTCCAGTGGAACACCGTGGGGATCACGAGGGCCACGGCGGCAAGGGTGAGCGTGGTGGCCGAGGCCAGGGCGGCGGTTTTGTTGAAACGCTGGGTGCGGTGTGTGATACCCCCGGCCAGAATCGAAGCCCCCATGACCAGGAGCAGATTGCCAATGATCGAGCCCGTGATGGAGGCCTTGACCACGCCGGTCAGTCCCTTGGAGAGCGCCATCAGACCGATGATCAATTCCGCCGCATTGCCAAAGGTGGCGTTGAGCAGTCCGCCGATGCCCTGGCCCATGTGGGCGGCCAGTTCTTCCGTGGCGCGTCCCAGCCAGCCCGCCAGCGGGATCACGGCCAGGCAGGCGCAGATGAACAAGGCCGCAGCGGAGCCGAGTTGCGGCCAGAACCGCAGCGCGACCGCCACCGGCACGAAAATCAGCAGCCAGTTGAGCGAAGGTTTAAGGGAAAATTTCATGCGGATGTCGGGGTTCTCTGATCAAAGTTTTCGACTTTCTTGTCAACGACCAAGGCGGCGTAGCCGCGTTTGTGAGAACGTGGCCGACGGCCCCATCCGATCCCCGGCGTGATGTCGCGGCGCGATTGACAGTTTGTCTCGTAAAACATAGTATTACACCATGACCAAGACGATCACAAAAATCGGCAACTCGCAGGGATTGATATTCGACTCCACGCTGATGGACCTGACCAAAATGAAAGTCGGCGACAAGGTCGCGATCAGTGTTCATGAGGGCGGTTCGGTTGTTCTCACTCCCCTTAATCCGGTGATCGAACCCGAAAAGGCGGCGGCCACGGCCCGACGTCTCATCAAGAAAAATTCCTCCTTGTTTCGCCGGCTGGCGTGAAACCCATCCTCGCGCATCCGACCGTCGAAGCGGTGAAGGCGATCCACGCCGAGGTTCTGGCCGCGCATGGCGGTTCGACAGGTTTGCGCGACGAGGCCTTGCTCGAATCCGCGGTGGCCGCGCCGCAAGCGACCATGATGGGTGCGGCGATGTTCACCGATCCGGTGGAGATTGCCTCGGCCTACTTGTTTTATTTGTGCCGGAACCATCCTTTCGTGGACGGGAACAAACGCACGGCCCTCGCCACCTGTCTGGTGTTTCTGAGTGAGAACGGGCTTCTGCCTGATGAGAAACTAGAGGCTGATGCGTGGGAGGCCTTGACGCTCGACGTGGCGGCAAGCCGGCTGGATCGCGAACAAACCACGACGCGCCTGCGCAAGCTTCTGCCCAAGCGCTGATCACGCCGCCGCGCGCATCCGACGGTGAGCCACGGCCTGGTCGGCCCGGGCATCCAGCCAGCGGATCAGGGGGAAGCGCGGGGGCTGGCTCTTAAATTCTCCCACCGGGATTTCGCCCTCGTGCGGATAGAGTGTTTCCGGATCGATGTAAGTGCCGAAGAGGAGGTCGGGCAGGGGAATCCCGAAGAAGCCGGAGACGGATTCGTTGCAGCGGATGTCGGCGTGATGGCGGAGGTGAAACGCGTAGGCTTTGCGCCAGAACCGTCCGGTGCGGGGCCGGGTGACCAGGCGGTCCCAGGTGGCCTGCGGGAGGTGTTCCACGGCGTGAAGGAGTTCGTAGAGGGTGAGCGACCAGGCGATGCCGAGCCAGCCTCCCAAGACGATCGGAAGAGCGGGCAGCAGCCATTGCAGCAGGGCGAGAAACGGCGTGAGGACCCCGGCGAAGGCGGCGAGGGAATACCAGGGAAAGAAGGAGGCTTCACGCTGGGGGTCTTTTTCGATGGGGTAGAGATTTTGCACATCCACCAGATGCGGCAGAATGGGCTGGCCGGCGACGGATCGCTTGTAGCTGACGCGGGTCAACGCGTGGTGGAGGGTGTGTTGTTTGTAGAAGCGGACGAGAACGGGGAAAGTCGGGATGTGAAACACGTACCGGTGAAAGAAAAATTCCCCGAAAGCGCCCAGGAGGTGGGCGATGAGGAAGACACCGGCGAGCGCGGGCCACCCGGCCTCCCACTGGACCCGCCAGAGTTCGGGCCGCAGCCAGGCGAAGGCGGCGCACAGGACCACCAAGGTGGAGGCGATGGTGAAAAGAAAAAGCAGGATGGATAAACGTTCCTCCTTGGGCGTGCGGGTTTTGCTTTGGGACATGGAGATGGTTTGGCGAAGGCAAACCAACACCGTGGTGGAAGAATTTGCCGGACAGGAACTCTAGCGCAGGCGGGCCGGGAGGAAAGCCTGCATTTCAGGGAGATGTTGCAAGGGGTGCAGGACAAAAATCTTCCAGGAATCCCCGAAGGGGATCAATCCGACAGCCCAAGGTTGCGAAGAATGAGCTGCCTTGGGTATCGACAGGAGAATAGAACCAACCCTGAATGGGTTGCATCGGGCGAGGAACACAACCCATTCAGGGTTGGTGTATGGTTTGCTATCTACCCAAGGTAGCTTTGCAACCTTGGGCGGCGGGATGCAGCCACGTTGTGGCACAGAAGCTTACAGGTTCCCAAAAAACGCCGATCTGGAGATCCCTCAGAAATTTGTCCTGCACCCGGTGACAAAATCCTCTCCTCTTGACCCTTGACCTTCAGAGGATTGGCATTCATAGTGTTCAGTTCCCATCCATGAGAACAAGCGGGGTCCGATCCCGCTTTTTTCATCTCCGGGTCTAACGATTTTATGAACTCCGAACTCATTGCAATGCTTGATTACCTCGAGCGCGAGCGCAGCATTAAACGCGAAGTCCTCGTCGAGGCCATTTCTGACGCCCTTCTCGCGGCCTCCAAGAAGAGTTTCACTTCCGGCACGCGCGAGTTGCGCATCGAAATCGACCCCAAGACCGGTGTCATCCGCGCCCTGGCGAAACTGATTGCCTCCGAGAAGGTGACGAACCCCCACGACGAGATCACTCTCTCCAAAGCCCGCGCCCTCAAGCCCGATGTCAAACCGGGGGACGAACTGGAAGTCGAGGTGACCCCGCGGGATTTCGGCCGCATCGCCGCCCAAGCTGCCCGGCAGGCCATCAATCAGCGCATCCGCCAGATCGAGAAGGACATGATCTATGAGGAATTTAAGGATCGCGCCGGGGAGATCGTCAGCGGAACCGTCCGGCGTTTCGAGAAGTCCGACGTCATTATCGATCTGGGAAAGTTCGAAGGAACCATGCCTTCGCGCGAACGGGTCGTGACCGAGGAATACAGCATCGGCGACCGTTTGCGCGCCTATGTGGTTGCGGTGGACAATGCCTCCCGGGGACCCGAAATCATCCTCTCCCGCAGCCATCCCAATTTTGTGCGCCGGCTTTTTGAAATCGAAGTCAGCGAGATCGCTGACCGCACCGTGGAACTGAAAGCCATCGCCCGCGAAGCCGGCTACCGCACCAAGGTCGCCGTCCATAGCGCCGACTCCAAAGTCGACCCCGTCGGCGCCTGTGTGGGCATGCGCGGGGCCCGCGTGAAAAACATCGTCCGTGAACTCAACAACGAGAAGGTGGATATCATCCGCTGGGATCCCGATTCGCTGAAATTCGCCGCGGCCGCACTCAAGCCGGCCAACATCCGCAGCATCTCGCTCGATGAAGCCAGCCATACGGTGCGCGTCCTGGTGGCGCGGGACGACCTCTCCCTGGCCATCGGCAAGCGGGGGCAGAACGCCCGTCTCACGGCCAAGCTGACCGGTTGGGAAGTGGATATTCAGGAGGACAAAACCGCCGAGCAGGCCTTGGAAAGCCAGAAGGCCCAGGCGGCCCACTCCATGGCGGAGTCCTTGGGCATCAGTGAGGAGGAGGCCCAGACTCTGGCCGCCGGGGGCATGAACTCCATCGAAGTCATCCTCTCGGCCGATGCCGAGGACATTGCCGGCCTGTTGGGCGGAGATCTTGAAAAGGGCCAGAAAATCCTCGACGCCGCCCGGTCCACCGCCAAGCCGCCCGAACCGGCAGAAACGGCCGCATCCTAGGGCGATGAAATCCGCCCGCACAAATTTCCATGGCCACACCGAAACTTACCGCCAGCAAATCCGAAACAAAATCCGCCAAGCCTAAAAAAGCGGTGGTTTCCGGTATTGCCCGCATCACCAAGCCCGATCTGTCCGAGAAACCGCCGGAGGAGCCCGTGGCTCCCAAGGCACCGGTTGAGACGGTTGACCTGCTCGAGCCCAAGAAGAAGGTCAAACGCAAGGACGGAGAAAGCGGAGCCGGCAAATCGCCCGTGCCCCTTCAGAAAATCCAAGCCAATCCCCCGCCGAAGGCCGCGGGGGAAGTGGGGGCCAACGTTGAGCCCTCCCCGGTCGCACCCGCTTCCGAACCGGTGTCACCTCCCGTCGCCGAGGAGTTGGAACCCTCCGAGACCGAGGATGGTCGCAAGATCATCCATCTGAAAACCGCCATTGCGGTCAAGGATCTTGCCCCCTTGCTGGGGATGAAACCCTTTCAACTCATCAAGGAGTTGATGGATCTGAAGATTTACGCCAACCCGAATCTCATGATCGAGCTGGAGACCGTTTCCAAGCTCTGCGACGCCCACGACTTCGTGCTCGAACGGGAGAGAAAAGACACCTCCAAGGGGCATCACAAGGTTGATGTCAAAATCGAGGCCCCGCCCGAACCCGAGAAACCCAAAGACGATGCCCTCAAACCCCGCGCGCCCATCGTCACCTTCATGGGTCACGTGGATCACGGCAAAACGTCGCTCCTTGATGCCATTCGCAAGGCCCGGGTTGCGGCAGGTGAGGCCGGCGGCATCACCCAGCACATCGGTGCCTACAGCGTCGAGCGCGACGGCCATGCCATCACTTTTCTTGACACCCCGGGTCATGCCGCCTTCAGCGCCATGCGCGCCCGGGGAGCCACCGTCACGGATATCGTGGTGCTGGTTGTCGCGGCGGATGACGGTCTGATGCCCCAAACGCTCGAAGCCATCAGCCACGCCAAGGCCGCCAAGGTTCAGATCATGGTTGCGATCAATAAAGTCGATCTGGCGTCGGCCAATCCGGACCGGGTGAAGACCCAGCTGCAGGAAAAAGGCCTCACCCCGGAAGACTGGGGCGGCGACATCATTTGTGTGCCCGTCAGTGCGACCAAGGGCACCGGAGTCGATCAACTCCTGGATCTGATCAGCTTGCAGTCGGAAGTTTTGGAACTCCGCTCCGATCCCAAAGCCGATGCCCGCTGCACCGTCATCGAGGCCCAGCTGGAACAAGGCCGCGGCCCGACCGTCACCGCCATTGTCCGCCTCGGCACGCTCAAGGTGGGCGATGCCTTCATCTGCGGCAATTACTGGGGCAAGGTCAAGCAGCTCATCAACGACCTCGGCAAGCCGGTCAAGGAAGCCGGTCCCGCCATGCCGGTGAAGATTCTCGGTCTCAGCGGACTCCCCAACGCCGGCGACGAACTCGTTGTCATGGAGAGCGAGCGCGACGCCCGCACGCTGGGTGAGGAACGCCTCTTTGCCATCCGCAATAACAAGCTTGCCGCACCCCAACGCACCACGCTGGAAAGCCTCTTTGCCAACATTGCCGAAGGTCAGAAAGCCACCCTGCAAATCGTGCTCAAGGGCGATGTGCAGGGCACTCTCGAGGCCCTGGTCACCGCGCTCAAGGATATCCCACAAAACAAAATCGCCCTCGGCATCATTCACTCCGCCGTCGGACCGGTCACGGAATCCGACGTCCTGCTGGCCAGCGCGTCGAATGCCGTCATCATCGGTTTCAGCGTCAAGGTCGAGAACACCGCCGCTACCATCGCCAAACGCGAAGGCGTGCAGATCAAGCTCTACAGCATCATCTATGAGTTGATCGATCAGGTGAAGGAATCCATGACCGGTATGCTCGAGCCGGATCTGCGCGAGAGCGTCATCGGCCATGCCGAGGTCAAGCAGGTGTTCGATCTCACCAAGGGCAAGGTGGCCGGATGTCTGGTCACCGACGGCCGCATCAGCCGCACGGCCCGCGCCCGCGTGCTGCGCAAAAAGCAGGCCGTCTATGATGGAGGCCTTTCCACCCTCCGACGTTTTCAGGACGACGTGAAAGAAGTGCGCGTCGGTCTCGAATGCGGCATCAAGCTCGGCGACTACTCCGACTACCTGCCGGAAGACATCATCGAGTGCTATACCCTTGAGAAAGTGGCCCAGCAGCTCTAGCCGGTCGGGACAGGCTGACCATGCGGCGCGGGGACGTGAAGAGGTTCCCCGCGTCCCCGCGTCCCCCCGTCTCCCTGTCCTCCTCCTCGGCCTCCTCCTGTCCGCCGTCTTCCTGCACGCCCAGGGCGACGCTCCCGTTCTGGACAATACCGGCTCGGTCGAGAATCCCAAGCCGACCTGGGAAACGCAAAAGCAGGCCCGCACCTTCATTCTAGACATCCCCGCGCCGCGCGGCCAGATCACCGACCGGAACGGCAAGCCCCTGGCCCAGACCCGCCTGAGCTACAACCTCGCCATCAATTTCCCGACGCCCCTCGACTGGCCCGACGCCAAGATTGTCGCCTTCGGCCGTCAGCAGATCACTCTCGCCAGCGGCCTGCTCAAACGCGACATCCAGATCAGCGACGAGGCCCTGCTCAACCATTACAAGAACCGCGGCGTCATGCCCCTCGACCTCGTGGAGGATCTCAGCCCGCAGGAACTCGGCGTCGTGCAGCGCGGCGTCACGACCAACCTTCTCCTCCGCCAGACCTACGTGCGGTTTTATCCCAACGGCCCCCTCGCCGGACACATCATTGGCTACACCGGACGCGAGGCTCCGCTCTCCACCCGTCCGATTGAGAACAACGACCTGATCTTTTCCGAGAGCCAGGGACGCGAGGGTCTCGAGCAAGTCTTTGACAACGAACTCCGCGGTCAGCCCGGCAAGCTCTACGTCACCTACGATGCCAACGGCAACAAAATGTCCGAGCGCATCGCCCGTCCGCCTGTTCCGGGCTATAACGTCGTCACCACGCTCGACGAAGACATCCAGCGCATCTGCGAAGGCATCCTGGCCCAGAACACCAAGCAAGGCGCCCTCGTCGTGATTGAACCGGCCACCGGCGAGATCCTCGCCATGGCCTCCAATCCCGGTTTCAATCCCAACGAATTCGTCCCCGTGGTCAAAAAAGACGTCTTCGACCGCTACAACACCGACCCCCACGACCCCCTGGTCCCGCGCGCTTACCGGTCGGCCTATCCCGGCGGCTCGACCTTCAAGGTCTTCGTGGGTTTCGCCGCCCTCGAAACCGGCAAAATCAAAGCCAGCACCGAATTCAACTGCCCGGCCTCCTTCACTGTCGGCAACCACACCTTCGCCAATTGGAAGAAATCCGGTGCCGGCAATCTCAACTTCGTCGAAGCCCTCACCCAATCCTGCAACACCTGGTTCTACCAGGTCGCGCTCAAGATCGGAGCCCAGCCCATCATCGACTACGCCAATCTCCTCGGCCTCGGCAAACGCACCGGCATTCCCCTCCGCGCCGAGAATGCCGGAAACATCCCGACGGACGAATACATGCTCCGCGTCCACAAACGCGAAATCAAACAAGGCGACGTGGCCAACATGGCCATCGGGCAGGGCGACATTCTCATCACCCCTCTGCAAATGGCCCAGGCCATGGGCGGCCTCGCCATGGCCGGGAAACTGCACCAGACCCGTCTGGTCAAGCAAGTCCAGACCCTGGACAACAAAGTCGTTGCTGCCTACCCGGACCGCCTGCGGGAAGACATCCCTGTCGATCCCAAGGTGGACGAGACCCTGCGCAAAGCCATGCTCGGCGTCGTTTACGACGGCCAGGGAAC
>CAMASH010000108.1 GCA_945860745.1 Chthoniobacter flavus
CCCGAGAGCGAGACCAGCTCCACCTACTACCAGGCCATCCTGCAAAACCTCTTCTTCGCCACGCTCAACCAGCGCATGGGCAAGGACGGCAACGGCAAACCCTACCGTATCTTCGCCACCGACGAAGGCTTCGCAAAAAACCGCGCCACCTACGACGTCAACAACCTCTACCGCTACGAAGCCCTCTTCCGCGACGAGCCCGACGCCGCCCTCGCCCACTTCGCCGACATCCCCTTCCTCAATGGCGGCCTTTTCGAGTGCCTCGACCGCACCGAGGACGGCACCGACAAAAAGCGCTACCTCGACGGCTTCTCGCGCAACGCCAAGAAGCGCCCGCACGTCCCCGACCGCCTCTTCTTCGACAGCGGGGAAACCGCCGACCTCTCCACCGCCTACGGCGACACCAAGCGCAAAGCCGAACGCGTCACCGGCCTCATCACCATCCTGAACCGCTACAAGTTCACCATCGTCGAAAACACCCCCATCGATCAGGAAATCGCCCTCGACCCCGAACTCCTCGGCAAAGTCTTCGAAAACCTCCTCGCCTCCTACAACGAGGAAACCAAGACCACCGCCCGCAAGCAGACCGGCTCTTTCTACACCCCGCGCCCCATCGTGGACTACATGGTGGACGAATCCCTCAAAGCCCACCTCACCCGCGCTCTCGTGGAAAAGGCCCGCATGAAGGAACCCGACGCCCGCGCCGGCCTCGACCTCCTCTTCGCCTACACCGAGAAAGAGCACGCCTTCACCCCCGCCGAAGGTCAACATCACTGGCTAGAACTCGACAACAATCCATCCGAGGACTTCATTGCAGCGTTTGAGACGCCGAAGATTGTTATCGCCGATATCGGCAAATATCTCAAGGCGTCTTGGTCGGAGCCGAAATATTTTATAGGGAACACCGGTTACATTATTGCAAACGCGGAGCAATCTACTTTGGCGGTTCTACTCGGAAACGTGACCGATTGGTATGCACGGATGACATTTCAAGGGTTAGGTGACCCGTGGGAAGGCGGCCGAATGCGATTTATCAAAAGAAACCTCGTGACGATTCCAATTCCGCCCGCTAGTGCGGCCGACAAAGCGAAACTCACAAGGCTCGCGGAACGTGCAGCTAAGGCAGCCACGGAGGGTGACACTGGCGCTGTTGCTTTGATCGAACGGGAGATCAACGAAATCGTTTATCGCCTATTCGATCTAACCGCCGCCGAGATTGCCCAAATCGAAACCGCGCTGGCCAACACGCGAGGTTCAGCCGCCACCGATGAAGCCGATGACGACGAATAGCCCCGGAGCCGCCGGCTTCCTCGAAGACCTCATCGACGCCTGCGTGATGGAGAGCTACTTCCGCGAGCACATGGCGGAGCGCGACCTACTCTTCCACGACACCGTGGCCCCGCACCTCGCCGCCTACGCCCCCGAGGCCAGCGCCGCCCAGCAGCGCGACTTCCTCACCCACCTCCACCAGACGCTCAACGCCCCCAGCCACCCCATCCGCAACCGCCTCCTCCGCCTCACCGCCGACAGCCCCGACCTCCTCGCCATCATCAAGCAGGAGGGCAAATTATGAGCCAACCATTCAAAGAGAGCACACGATTATGATCACCAAAATCACGACTCAATACTTCAAGCGATTTGAAACGCAGGAGTTTCCGCTCGAGCCACTCACTTTGCTGGCAGGCCCGAACAACAGCGGAAAGTCAACCTTGTTGCAGGCAGCTATGGTTTGGAATCTGGGCATGCAGAAGTGGTGGGAGAAAAAAGGTCCAGGAAGCGGATCAAAGGCCAAGGATCGACCCGGCGCGCCCATCACCCGGCAGGAATTCACGGCATTACCGCTGCCATCCATGGACCAGCTTTGGACGGATACCCATACCTCTCTCCGTAAAGATGAAGGCAAGCAGGGTGCGCCCCGCCCTTTGGTCATCACGTTGCATGGGATGAGCAAAGACGGGAGCGAATGGAGGGTCGGCTTTGAATTTCGCTACAGTGGACCCGAGCAAATTCATGCGAAACCCGTGGCAGCGGATTTGCCGCACCTCGACCGGGCGCATGAAGAAATCAGCGTGATCTATGTTCCACCGTTTTCTGGAATCGGCGTCAATGAAACCAGGCACGACCGCCCCTATCAGGACATGCTCGTCGGCCAGGGCAAAGCGGGTGACATCCTCCGCAATCTGCTGCTCGAAGTAGCCGAAGCGGGCGACGGGAAAGATTGGCAAAGGCTTGTGGAAATCGTCTCGGAGGTCTTTGGCTACCGCTTGCTCAAGCCAGTGTATGCGGGTGTGCCCTACATCACCTGCCAATACCTGAAAGGTATACCGACGGGCAACGGCTTTGGAGGTCTCCCTCCCTTGGATGTCTCCACGACGGGCAGCGGGTTTCATCAGGTGCTGCTCATTCTAGCATTCATGTTTGCACGGCCCTCCAGCTTGATCCTGCTGGATGAACCCGACGCCCATCTGCACGTGCTTCTCCAAAAGCAGCTTTACGATATCCTCCGCCGCTTGTGCCATGAACGGAAGGGACAGTTGCTCATCGCCACCCACTCCGAGGTCTTGATCGACAATACGAGTCCCGAGCAAATCGTTTCCTTCTATCGCGAGCCTCATCCCCTGGCGTTAGATAGCGATCGCGATCAAGTTCGGGAGGCTCTGAAACGGGTCACTTCCCTGGAATTGCTTCTCGCAGAAAACGCCAAAGGCATTCTTTATCTGGAGGGCACGACCGACTTCGATCTGCTCAAGGCGTGGTCAACCGTTCTGGAGCATCCATTAGAGCAATGGTTCAGTCGCCTGCCATTCTGGCATAACAACCAGGGACGCAGCCCGAAAGAGGCACGAGCGCATTTCTTCGCGCTCAAGGCCATCCAGCCCAATCTGAAGGCCGCGCTCTTGCTCGACGGAGACAACAGGAGTTTGCCCGACCGTGAGATCACGGCTGACGGCCTGACCATTCTGCGATGGGAACGCTACGAGGCGGAAAGCTACCTCCTGCATCCCACAAGCCTAGAGCGATTCTTGAATGCGGAGAAAGAACCCCTTTTCGCAAAACCAGCGATGGATTACTTGCGCGAACAACTGCCACCCGCGTTTTTCCATTCACCACTCGAAGCCAGTGCGTTCCTTCGCGCAGAGCCAGCAAGCAAAACCCTGTTGCCTGACTTGCTTGCCAAAGCCGATGTCGCCATTTCGAAAAGTGATTATTTTCTGCTGGCCCGACAGATGAAGCGCGAGGAAGTCCCGCACGAGGTCGAAGAAAAACTGAATGCCATTCAGGCTTTGGTTTGCGCATGAGATGTTCACGAGACGCCAGTCGATTCAATAGCTGTAATCGTCCGGCAGTTGAAAGGCGTTTTCGATGTGGCGGATTTCCGGAGGCTCGGTCATGACCACTTCCACCACATCGAAACGAAAGGTGATGTCGGGCAGGTCGAGCATCTTGAGCCAGGTCATGGCTCCACGCAGAATCAGGCGGCGCTTTTTGCGGTCCACCGCATCGATCGGACGCCCGAAGTTCTCGTTGCTGCGGGTTTTCACCTCGACGAAGACGAGTTCGTTGTGGGGCTTGTCGCGGCAGACGATGTCCACTTCCCCGCCATGCGGGCCGCGGAAATTGCGGAAGAGGATTTTGTGGCCGTGCTGGCGCAGGTGTGCGGCGGCGAGTTTTTCGCCATGGCGGCCGAGGGCAATGTGCGGGGCCTCATCTGCTGCGGGCCAGAGTCGGGCCAGCAATCCGCGCGACTGTTTCATGTCCCTCCTCTCCCCGAAAACAAGTCGGTCAACAAGCGGAAACACGAAGTCCGGCAAGGAGAATGACGGAGGAAGAGCCTCACGCAAAGGATGGGAAGGATGAGAAGGGATGGGCGAATGGAGGAGAACTGGCCGTGGTCTGCTACGGGCTGAGTGCGACCTGGGAGGGATTGTCCCGGCTTCGTGCCATCCTTCTCATCCTTGGCGTGAGGCCTTTTTTTCTTTGATGATTTCGACTTGATAGCGCTTGCGGACACGGGACGGCTGGCGGACGCTCGGGCCGGATGAGCAAAAACATTTTCATCTACGCGGCCATCGTCATGGGCGCCCTCGCCATCGCGCTGGATTTCGCCTCGGTGGATCTCGCCTTACCCGCGCTGGAGCGGCAGTTCGCGCTCGATTTGCAAAGCGTGCAGTGGGTCATCAACGGCTACGTGCTGGCCTTTGCCGTCTTGATGGTGATGGGCGGGAAAATGGCCGACGCCTACGGCAGGAGAAAAGTCTTTTTGATCGGGATGGGGATTTTCGCTGTGGCCTCGCTGCTGGGGGGGATGGCCTGGAGCGGAAACGCGGTCATTGCCTTCCGGGTTTTGCAGGGGGTGGGAGCCGCGTTGCTGTGGCCGGCCATGATCGGGATGGCTTGCGCGGCGGTGGGTGATTCCCGGCAGGCCTTTGCGCTCGGATTGATCTTTGGCACGTGTTCTCTCGGCAACGCCGCCGGGCCGGTGGTGGGCGGCGCGCTGACGCAATGGTTTTCCTGGCGCTGGGTGCTGTGGGTGAATGTGCCGATGGCGCTGCTGGCCATGCTCTTGACCTTGCGGAGCGTGCCGAGAGATCCGGGTCGGAAGGGCGACGCTCCGCAAAATGACTACGCGGGCATGGGGGCACTCACGGGAGGGTTGGTGGCCTTGATGATGGTGGTTTACCAGGTGCAGTCGTGGGGCTGGGCCAGTGCAAAAACGCTCGGGCTGCTGGCTCTGGCGGCGGTGTTGCTGGGCGCCTTTCCCTTCATCGAGAAGCGGGCGCGCGAGCCGATCGTTCCGCTCGACCTCATGCGCAGCCGGGAATTTCAAACCTTGTGTCTGTCCGTGATGGTGATCTGTCAGTTGTTCTTCATCGTGCTGCTCTACTACACGCAATACGCCATGAAATTTCTGGGCGATGATCCGATGAGGGCGGGTTTCCGGGTGGTGGTGTTCATGTTGAGTTACGGCGTGGTGTCGTATTTCGGGGGTCCGCTTTCCCGGATGTTCGGAACCCGCCGGTTGCTTGTCATCGGGCTGATTTCCGCCACGGTGGCATCGGTCTTGCTGGGTGTGGTCGGACCCGGTGCGGCCTGGCTGCCGTTCCATGCCCTGATGGTGCTCCTGGGCATCGGGGTGGGCGCGGTGATTCCCACCGTGAGTGCGCGGGCCATCGCAACGGCCGGCACGGAAAAAGCCGGCCTTGTGAGTGGGATCACCTTCATGTGCCAGTTGGCGGGTTCGGCCTTCATGCTGGCAGTGAACACGGCGATATTCACCGCCGTGAGTGCGTTACGACTGGATCAGGCGTTTGCCCGCGAGGGCGTGACGCTCACCGCGGCGGAGGAGGCGGCGGTCGGGAATGTGATGGCGGGCGCGCAGAACGTCCCCCAGCTTCATTTGCAAAATCACACCGCAGCCCAACTGGGCGATCTGGCCGGGATCGTCAGCCAGGCGTATCTGGACGGCTTGCAGGTCGTGATGTGGTTCAGCGCGGTGCTGGTCGTCCTCGCCCTGGCGCTGGTGCTCCGGTTTGTGCCGGGGGAGAAAGTGGTCGAACAATTCCGAAGTTAAAGAATGGGTTGCGAGGTTTACCCGCCTTGGGCGGCGCCGGAGGCGACCAGGGGCCCGCAACCCTCCAAGGCTCGTTACAGCGCGATGCAGACCGCTTTTGTTTCGGTATAAAGTTCCAGAGCTTCGTGGCCCATTTCGCGGCCCCAGCCGGATTGCTTGTAGCCTCCGAAGGGCATGGCGGCATCGAAGATGTTGTGGCAATTGATCCAGACGGTTCCGGCGCGCATGATCTCGGCGGCGCGGTGGGCCTTGCTCAGGTCGCTGGTCCAGATGCTGGAGGCGAGTCCGAAGTCAGTGCCGTTGGCGAACTTCATCACCTGCTCCAGATCTTCGAAGGGTTCGGCCACCACGACCGGGCCGAAAATTTCTTCGCGGACGATTTTCATATCCGGGCGGGTGTTGGTGAAGACGGTGGGTTGGACGAAGTAGCCTTTTTCGCCGACGGGTTTGCCTCCGGCCAGGGCGGTGGCTCCGGCCTTGAGTCCCTCGGCGATAAAGTCGCTGACGCGGTGGAATTGTTCTTCGGAAACGAGCGGACCCATTTCCGTGCCAGAGTCCACTCCGGCACCGAGCTTGATGGCGTTGGCGCGTTCGGCCACTCCGGCGACCACCTCGTCGAAAATGGCTTTCTCAACGTAGAGGCGCGAACCGGCGGCGCAGCACTGGCCGTGATTGAAGAAGATGGCGTTGGCCGCGCCCTGGATGGCAGCCTGCTTGTCATGGACATCCTTGAAGACAATGGCGGGGGATTTGCCGCCGAGTTCCAGCGTAACTTTTTTCAGGTTTCCGGCGGCGGCGCGCACGATGATTTTTCCGACCTCGGTCGAACCGGTGAAGGCGATCTTGTCCACGTCGTCATGGGCGGCGAGGGCCCCACCGGCGGTTTCGCCGTAGCCGGTCACGATATTGAGAACGCCGGGAGGCAATCCAGCTTCAAGGGCGATTTCGCCAAGGCGCAAGGCGGTGAGCGGGGTTTGTTCGGCGGGTTTGAGGACGATGGTGTTTCCGGTGGTGAGGGCAGGACCGATTTTCCACGCGGCCATGAGGAGGGGAAAATTCCACGGAATGATCTGGCCGACCACGCCGAGGGGATCGCGTTTGGTGTAGGCGAAAAATTTTGCGCCCGGGGCGTAGGGCACGCTGATGGGAATGGTGTGGCCTTCCAGCTTGGTGGCCCAGCCGGCCATGTAGTGGAACAGGTCGGCGGCCAGCGGGACGTCGGCCACCCTGGCGATGGCGAGGGGCTTGCCGTTGTCGAGCGATTCGAGTTCGGCCAGTTCGTCGAGGTTGGCCAGGATGAGGTCGCCGATTTTCCAAATGATCTTGCCGCGCTCGGAGGGGGTCAACTTGCTCCAGGGACCGGAGAAAGCCTTGCGGGCGGCCTTGACCGCGAGATCAATATCGGTCGCCTCGCCTTCGGCCACGCTGGCGATGGTGTCCCCGGTGGCGGGATCGAAAACGTGGAAGGTTTTGCCCGAGCACGCGTTGATCCATTTTCCGTCAATGAGGAGTTGCTTGGGCTTGGAGAGAAACTTGCGGGCGGCGGCGCCGATTTTGGTGAGGGGAGCTTCGAGAACGAGGGTGGCCATAATTTCTGAGGGGCTGGGGGTTTTGAGGGACCGCATGATTCACGGTTCCCGTGGCAGAAAGCTAGCGACACCTGGCGGAAAATCGAACCCTATTTTCATCCGGCCCAAAGCGTGGAAATGCCGCGTTCTCACGAACGCAGCTCCGTAGCCGCCGGCGTGAGCCGGTGGATTTCCTATCCGCGCGCGATGGCCGCTTCGCTGATCACGCCGATGAAGGGCAGGTTGCGGTAGTGCTCGTTGTAATCGAGACCGTAACCGACCACGAATTCGTTCGGGATGTCGAAGCCCACATAGTCGGCATCAATCGGCCGCGCCTGGCCGATTTGTTTGCGCAGAAGAACGCAAATTTTCAGGCTGAGCGCGCCGCTTTCGGCTGCGAGGCGGTCGTGGATGGCCCGCAAAGTGACGCCGCTGTCGAGGATGTCGTCGAGAATAAGGACATGACGTCCGCGCACGTCGGCGAGCTGGGTTTGCCGGAAGTTAACCTGTCCGCTGCTCGTCGTGCCGTGGTAGCTCGAGACGCTCCAGCAATCGACCTGGAGGGGCAGGGGAATGCGCCGCAGCAAATCGGCCATGAAGATAAAACTGCCGTTCAGGATGGCCACGCAGGTGAGATCCTTGCCGCGGTATTCCTCGGTGAGGGTGTGGGCCAGTTCGTCCAGCCGGCTCAGGATGGTGGATTCGTGGTAAAGGACTTTGCTGATGTCGGCGAGCATGGCGGGGTTGGTGGGGGGCAGCCTGCTCATTGGGAACTGCCGATGGCAATGAGTTTTCCCCGGCGCAGTTCAAAGATTTCCCGCGTCACCGGCCAGGCGGTCGATTTGTATTCGGTGAAAATCAGGTCCGAGATGTTCAGTCCGGCAAAGGTCGCCTTGGGAAAAACGAAAATACGGAAACGGTTCGGGATGGCCACGATGAGATCCGGCCCCAGCGTTTCGGCAAAAATCCCGGCGAATTCCGGAGCCAGCACGGCCGAGGCGGTCAGCGGATTATCCGATTCCACCACCGCGTATTGAATGACCTTGTTTCTGTCGCGAACGTAGCGGGGTTTCAAGGTGGCCAGCACGGCCGAGGCGGAGGCCGGGGCGGAGGCCAGGATTTTGTTGCGGGTCACATCCGAATCAGCGGCTTCCTTGCGTGTGAGGGGTTGCACTTCGCCGTCCACCAGCCGGGCGGGAACGAGCACGGTGGTTTTGGCGTTGGGGATCGGCCAGGCCGCCTCGTAGCCCATGAAAGTCGGTTCGATCAGCAGGTGCCAGACGTCATCGGCCGCCGCGGCCGGAACGAGAGCGGCGGCGAAGAGGCCGAGCAGAGTGCATTTGAGTTTTCTCATCGGTCTGCTACAGCAAGCGGACATGATTGCGTTTTTGGAAGGTGTGTTGGCGGAGGCTCTCCCCACGCAGATCGTCGTGAATGTCCACGGCGTGGGGTATCACATGCTGATTCCGCTATCAAGTTTTGACCGTCTGCCCGCTCCGGGATCGCCGGTAAAAATCCTGACTCACCTGGTGGTTCGCGAGGACGCGCACGTCCTTTACGGATTTTCCAGCGCCGGCGAACGCGACCTTTTCCGGCTCCTGATGAATCATGTGACCGGCGTCGGCCCCAAGCTCGCCCTGGCCATTCTCAGCGGCATGAGCCTGGAGATGTTCAAGGCTTCGGTCGTGGCCGGGGACATCGCCGCCATTTCGCGCATCAGCGGTGTGGGGAAAAAAACGGCGGAACGCGTCGTGCTCGAACTGAAGGACAAAGTGGGTATCGCCGCAGAGTGGGAGGCTGCCAGTGCACAAAACGCTCCCGCCCCGCGCGACCAAGCCATGCACGATGCCGTGCTGGCCCTCATTTCGCTCGGCTACAAGCAGGTCGAGGCGCACAAGGCGGTCAAGCAGGCCCTCACGGGGAACACCGGCACACCGCCGACCGAGGAACTCGTCCGGCTCGCCTTGAAAATTCTCGCATGAGCACCGAAAAACTGGAGCGCGCGAAAGCGATCCAAGCCGCGCTGCCGGAAGGCGGACTCTTCCACGAAAAATCCTGGCGGGTCTCGCCCGATGCATTTCCGTTGGATGAGAAACTGGCCGTGGAACTCGAGAAGCTCGGCTACCGGCTCACGCTTTTCGTCCGCGCCTGCAATCAATTGTACCGCTTCAGCGTGAACGGACGCGAACCCGCCTGGATCGCCGATCTCCTCGATCGCGGCAAACCGGCCGAACTGGTCGCCCTGCAGCGGGAAAAATCCCTCGCCCTGGCAATGCCCGCCGTGCTGCGGCCCGATCTGGTTCTCACCCCCGAAGGTTTTATCATTGCGGAACTCGACAATGTTCCCGGCGGCATCGGACTCACTGCCTGGCTGGGTCAGATCTACGCGCAGAACGGCTCGAAGATTCTCGGCGGGGCGGAGGGCATGCTTGATGGCTTTGCCGCAATCCTCCCCGGCGGCGACATCGTGGTTTCCGAAGAGGCCTCGACCTACCGGCCGGAAATGGAATGGCTGGCGGCCCGACTCAACGCCTCCCGTTCCCCCTTCGGACATTGGCGCGTTCTCGATCCGGAAACGCGCGACGATTGGCAGAAACACGTCTATCGCTTCTTCGAACTTTTCGACCTGGCCAACGTGCCCTGCTTCGCCCAGCTCCGCGAAAACCATCTGGCCGGCGAACTCGCCGTCACGCCGCCCTTCAAACCCGCCCTCGAGGAGAAAATGTGGTTCGCCCTTTTCTGGCTCAAACCGCTGGAAGATTTCTGGCGGCGCGAACTCGGCGAGCGCACCTGGCTGGCCCTGCGCAAGGTGATCCCTTACACTTGGCTGGTTGACCCCGAACCGCTCCCGCGCCATGCCGTCCTGCCGCGGTTGGAAACGCATTCCTGGGAGGAAGTCGGCCGCTTCAGTCAGAAACAACGCGCCCTGATTCTCAAAATCAGCGGATTTTCCGAAAATGCCTGGGGTTCACGCGGCGTCATCATGGCCCAGGACGTGCCGCAAAAAAAATGGCAGGAGGAACTGCGGCGGGCCCTGGGTGAATTTGGAACGCATCCCCACATCCTCCAGCAGTTTCATCAGGGCCGCCTGGTTGAACACGACTGGCTCGACGAATCCACCGGGGACCTCCGCCGCATGCGCGGCCGCGTGCGGCTCTGTCCCTATTACTTCGTCGGGGAAAAACACACCGTCTGCGGCGGGGCCCTGGCCACCATTTGCCCGGACGACAAAAAACTCCTGCACGGCATGACTGATGCGATCCTTGTGCCAGCCGCGGTCGTTCCTACCGGAGACAGCAGATGAGGAGCCTCACGCAAAGGTCGGGAAGGATGAAAAGGGCACGGCAGTCAGGGGCAATGCCCGCGGGTGCTGTTCATCAGAATTGCATCCGCTCATTCATTTCCTCTTCCTTCGCATCCTTTGCGTGAGGCATCTCTTTCTTGGTAGGGGATTCGACCACCTTCGCGGAGGGTGCAGGACAAAAATCTTCCAGGAATCCCCGAAGGGGATCAATCCGACAGCCCAAGGTTGCGAAGAATGAGCTACCTTGGGTATCGACAGGAGAATAGAACCAACCCTGAATGGGTTGCATCGGGCGAGGAACACAACCCATTCA
>CAMASH010000109.1 GCA_945860745.1 Chthoniobacter flavus
TACTCCCCAAGTCGTCAAAGAGCATTGGGTCTGTGAGACAGACTGTTTGGAGGGGCCGCGCGCAAGAGTGTTGCATAACTTGTTGCATGGGAACATGTTATGGTTTTGTTCGGCCACGTCAAGTCCCCTCTGGTGATTTTTCCGGGTTAGGATTTTCACCGATAACCGGCCGGAGAGTCGGGGCCCGGCCGGAACGGCATTCCGGGAAAACCGACCGCACATTTGCAACGACACGTTCACGGATCCGGCCATGCTCTTGTGGCGCGACCAAGTGAAACAGCACGGCCTCCACGGTTGCGCGGCTTTTCCCATTCACAGCAAGGACGACGTCTGCGGCGTGCTCGTTGTTTACGCGGCTGAACCGGATTTTTTTCAAGACAACGAGATCGCGCTCCTGGTGGAGGCTGCGAGCAATCTCTCTTTTGCATTGGAAAACCTTGCCCGCACCGAAGCCCTGACCGCCTCGGAATTGCGTTACCGGCGGCTCTTCGAGACGTCCAAGGACGGGATTCTGATTCTCGACGCGGATACGGGAATGGTGGCGGATGTGAATCCCTTCCTCCTCGCTCTGCTCGGGTTTTCCCATGCGGAGTTTTTGGGCAAGGCGATCTGGGATCTTGGCTTCTTCAAGGACATCGTGGCCAACGAAGACCATTTCGCGGAATTAAAGCGGAAGGGACGCATTCATTACGAGGACCTGCCCGTGGAAACGCGCGATGGGCGGAGAATCGAGGTGGAATTTTTCAGCAGCGTCTATCGGGTCAAGGGCCATCAAGTGATCCAGTGCAATGTGCGCGACATCACGGAGCGCAAAGAAGCCGAGCAGTCCTTGCACCTGCGTGAACAGGCGCTGGCGGAGGTTTCCCAAGGCGTTGTGATCTGTGACGAAAGGTCCCGGATCCTCTACGCGAACGCCAGTTACTCCGCCCTGACCGGTTATGACGAAGGCGAGGTGCTGGGCCGGAATTGCGCGTTGCTGCAGGGGCCCGCAACCGATCCGGAAACGGTCCGGAAAATTCGCGGCGCGCTCAAGGCGATGGAACCTTTTGAAGGAGAGATTCTGAACTATCGCAAGAACGGCCAGCCTTTCTGGAACGAACTCTCCATTGCTCCGATCCGCGGCAAGGCAGGCACTCCGACACGTTTTATTGGCATTCAACGCGACATTACCGACCGGAAAGAATCCCAGGCCGCCCAGAAGCGCACGCTGGAACGTTTGCAACTTGCCATGAAAGCCAGCAAGGCCGGCATCTGGGAACACGATCTGCACACGAACAGGGTGGAGGTAGACGACCAAGTCCTCGCCCTCTATGGCGCCGGGGGGGAGAAGGAATCTTCCTTCGAGGTCTGGCAGAGCGCCATCGATCCCGAAGATCGTGACCGCGTGAACACGTCGATCAAAGCGTCCATAGATCGCGGCACGGATGCCTTCAACACGGAGTTCCGCATCCAGCGGATCGACGACGGCACACCGCATTTCATTCGCACCGAGGGCAGCATCATTCGTGATGCCTCGGGGCGCCCGACACGAATCATCGGGGTCAACTGGGATGTCACGGAGGAACGGATGCGCGAGACCAAACTGGCCGAGGCCCTGGCCCAGGAAAAGGAACTCGCCGAAAAAGCCCGGGCCGGCGAGCGCGCGAAAAGCGAATTCCTCGCGGTGATGAGTCATGAAGTCCGCACGCCGCTGAACAGCATCCTCGGATTCGCCGAGTTGCTGGCCCAGACACCCGACCTGCCAGCGGAATCAAGTGACATGGCGCAGACCATCCGCTCCAGCGGCCAATCTTTGCTGCGCATCGTCGATGATGTACTGGATTTCAGCCGTCTGGAAGCAGGACGCCTGACCATCGAGCCGTCCCTCTTTTCCCCCCGCGAGATCCTGCGGGACATCCACACCGCGCTGGCCCCGCTGGCCCGGGACAGGGGGCTGGCCTTCCCGTTGGCCATCGACGAAAGCACGCCGGAGACCCTGTGGAATGATGCCGGACGGCTGCGCCAGGTCCTGCTCAACCTCGCCGGCAATGCCCTCAAATTCACCGCCGAGGGATCGATCACCCTTGGAACCCGGCCGGCCCGGGAATCCCTCAAAACCGGACGGCCGGGCTTCGATTTTTTTGTGCGCGACACGGGACCGGGCATTCCGGCGAAAGATCTCCCGAACATCTTCCTGCCCTTTGTCCAGGCCGACTCCAGCATTTCCCGCCGGTTCGGCGGCACGGGGCTGGGCCTGGCGATCTCACAGAATCTGGTGGAACTGATGGGCGGAACGCTTCAGGTGCAAAGCACGGTGGGAACCGGCTCCGAGTTTATTGTCACTCTTCCCCTCGACTCCCCTCAACCGCAGATGCCGTCCTCCGGGGAACCGCCGGTGGATATTCTCGACGAAACCTTCGCGGGCAAATACCCGCTGCAAATCTTGTTGGTCGAGGACGACGTGGTGAACCTCAAACTCATGCGGATGGTCCTGCACAAACTCGGCTACGAACCGCTCGTGGCCAAGGACGGCGATGAGGCGGTGGAGATTTACCGCCGGGAACGGCCCGATTGTATTTTAATGGATCTGCAAATGCCCCGGAAGGACGGTATTCAGGCCACGATCGAGATCCGCGCCCTGGAAGACTCCACCCCCGGCGGCAGGCGGGCCTTTATCTCGGCCCTCACGGCCAACATCGTGGCGGCAAACCGCCGTCAATGTTTTGAGGTCGGAATGGACGGGTATTTGAACAAACCGCTCAAGCGCACCCTGCTGGCCATGACGTTCAAGCGGGCCAGCGAGAGAAAATCCTCCCCGCAGATTCCGGCGGGAAGGGGAATCCGCCCCGGCCTCATTCGCCCGCGGCCTTCTGCCGGTAGTGAATCACCTTCACCTCCTCGAGCGTGATCAGCCCGCCTGGAATCATGCCCCCGAGGTTGCTGACAAAGGCCTGGATCTTTGCCTCCGCATCAACGATTTCGATGATGACCGGCAAGTCGGTGGAGAGATTCAGAATCTTTGACGTGTGAATGCGGCTGTTGGCCCCGAATCCCATCGGACTGCGAAAAACCGTGGCGCCACCCATTCCCTCTTCGCGGGCCTTGACCACCAGCGCTTCGTAGAGCGGGCGATGTTCCCACGTATCGGATTCGCCGACGTAAATGCGCAGTCGTTGACAGTTTTCAGGGAGTTCCATGGTTTTATGATCTGAGGGGAAGGACATTGGCCAGGGCGATCCCCCCGGCGGTGGCAACAAGACAAAGCACGACGGAGAAGAGAACATTTCCCGCCGCCCAAAGCCACTGGCCATCCTGCATCAGCATGATGGTCTGGAGACTGAAGGACGAAAACGTGGTGAAGCCTCCCAACAGGCCGATGGTCACGAACGCCCGCGTCACGGGCGAAACCATCAGGGCGCCATCCGGGCCGGTCAGTCCCATGAAAAGTCCGATGAGGAAAGAGCCCAGCACGTTGACGGCAAGAGTTCCCCAGGGAAGCGTTCCCGACCTCGCATCAATCAAGGAGGCCAGACCAAACCGCGCCGCGCTGCCCAGCGCGCCTCCCAACATGATGACGGCGTAGAGTTTCATCTTACAGAAGGAAACACAGGGAACGAAGATCGAGACAGGAATCCATGGCGCTTGGTTTTCTTTGTTTGCTTCCGTGAAGATTCTCCGGTCCTACATTCTGGGAATGGCGATTCCGGTCTGCTTCATGTATTTGCCCCCGCGGTCGGCGTAACTTGTCTCGCACTCCTCGTCGGCCGCGAAGAAGACCACCTGGGCCAATCCTTCGTTGGCGTAAATTTTTGCCGGCAATGGCGTCGTATTGGAAATCTCCAGCGTGACGTGCCCCTCCCACTCGGGCTCGAAGGGGGTCACGTTCACGATGATACCGCAACGCGCATAGGTGGATTTGCCCACGCAAATGGTCAGCGCCTCACGCGGGATGCGGAAATACTCCACGCTGCGGGCCAAGGCAAACGAATTGGGCGGCACGATACAAACGTCGGTGTCGATATCCACGAACGATTTCGGGTCGAAGTTTTTCGGATCCACCACCGTGTTGAAAACATTGGTGAAGACCTTGAACTCCCGCGAGACGCGCAGGTCGTAGCCATAACTGGAAAGTCCGTAGCTGATGGCACGCGAGCCGTCGTCCCGCGTTTTGATCTGTCCGTCGATGAACGGCTCGATCATGCCCCGCTCCTTCGCCATGCGGCGGATCCACTTGTCCGAACAGACGCTCATGATTGGTCACTAGTCATTGGTTATTGGCATTCTTAACTGCGCGATTTTCGATGGCATTGAAATAAGCGTTCAAAGAGCGCGGCAGCGAGGAGAGGATTTTTTGGAGGGATGAGGTTTCTTCCGGCGCGAGCAATTTTCTTTTGTGAGCCCGACGGAGGAAGTGCCGGGTTTCAAAAAGCGACCCACGCGCTGTCGCGACAAAGCGTTTATTGTCGGCATAACTTTTGCGTCCGGCTTCCTCTGCGCTATTGGCCCCGACGCTATCAGCCGCACGGACAAGTTGACGCCCTACGGTGTCTTTCGCAAAGGCATTCCATTTGATGACAATCTCCCGAATGGCGTCCGACAACTCCCCGGCGGATTGATCAACCTGCAAATTTCCGAAAGACTCGCTCGCCATAAAACCAATGACTAATGACAAGTGACCAATGACTAAAACCCCGGAATATTCAGTCCGCCGGTCACCTTCTTCATTTCGCCTTCGGCCAGTTTGCGCCCGTCCTCAATGGCCTGCTTGACCCCGGCCAGAACCAAATCCTCCAGGAACTCGACATCCTGGGGATCGACCACGGAGGGATCGATCTTGATGGAAAGAATGTCGCCCGAGCCGGTTGCGGTCACGGTCACTTTGCCGCCGCCGGCACTGGCTTCGACGGTTTTACTGGCAAGTTCGGCCTGGGTCGCGGCCAGCTTGGATTGCATTTGCTGGGCCTGTTGGAGCATTTTCTGGATGTTCATTTGACGGCAGTCTGGATTTCGCCCGCGAAGATTTCGAGGGCTTTCTTGATCAGGGGGTCGTTTTTGAAGTCTTCCCTCGGATCCCGGGCTGCTGCGGGCGCGGGCGGTTCCACCGGCGCAGGGACCGCCGCGGCCGGCTCGGGTTCCGGGGTTTCCGGCTCGGCCAAATGCTCAGACACCTCCAGTGCGAGGCTGGTCTTTTTTCCCAGGGCTTCGCTCAGTTTCGTCTCGGCATCCTTGCGGCCGGCCTCGCCGACCACCGATTTCCACTCGGAGGAAACCGCGGGGGGGAGCTGGACCAGAACCGATCCGTCCGGGCGGCTGGCGGCGAAAACCCCCTTGGTCAGCCAGCGGAATTTGATCGAGGATTGATAGCCGGCCGCCACGCGGTCCCAGGCCACCGAGGCATCGATGGAAACGGCTTCCGCGGGCTTTTCGGCCGGCTTTTCCGCCGGCTTTTCAGAGGACTTCGGTGCGGGCTTTTCCACGGGGGGAACGGCGGGCGGAACGGACTTTTCCACGCTCTGCGGGGCGGGCCGGGATTCGACCGGACGCGGGGGGGGCGGTGTGCCGCTCTGCAGGGCCGCGAGGGTGGCGATCACGTCGTCGAGGCTGGCTTGTTCGAGCAGATGCGCCGCCTTGATCACGGCGACATCGAACTGGAGTTTTTTGTCCGAAGCCCAGCGCATGCGCGCCTCGGTCTCGGCGAAATGATCGAGCAGAACGAGCAACTTTTCCCGCGGCACGGGGCCCGGCTTTTCCACACTGGCAACGAGGAGGTCGCGCACGTGGCCGATCAGGTCCCCGAGCAGGCGGGACATGTCCTTGCCGGCCTCGGCCTGCTCGCCGAGGAGTTTCAAACCCGCCGTCACATCGCGCGAAAAAATGTGGCCGACCAGGGCGGTGATGGTTTCCCGCGGGGTGAAACCGAAAACCGACATCACCGCCTCGCCGGTGATGTTTTTTCCGCAAAAAGCAACGGCCTGATCCAGCATGCTCTCGGCGTCACGCAGTCCGCCCTCCGCGCCCCGGGCAATGGCTTCGGCCGCGGAGTCCTCGAGGGTGATCTCCTCCTTGTCCGCGATGCTTTGCAGGTGCGCTGCGATGGAAACCGCCGGGATGCGCCGGAGATCAAAACGCTGGCAGCGGCTGGTGATCGTGGCCGGAACTTTCTGCGCCTCGGTGGTGGCGAAGATGAATTTCACGTGCTCGGGCGGTTCCTCCAGCGTCTTGAGCAGGGCATTGAAAGCCCCCGCGCTGAGCATGTGGACTTCGTCGATGAGATAAATTTTGAATTGTCCGCTGGAGGGCGCGTAGGCGGCGTTGTCGCGCAGTTCGCGGATGTTTTCCACGCCGTTGTTGCTGGCGCCGTCGATCTCCAGCACATCAAGGCTGCGCCCTTCGGCGATCTCCAGACAGGCGTCACACTTCCCGCAGGGCGAGGCGGTGGGACCCTCTTTGCAATTCAGCGCCTTGGCCAGGATACGGGCCGTGGAAGTCTTGCCGATGCCGCGCGGACCGACAAAAAGATAGGCCTGCGCCACGCGGCCGGCCGAGATGGCATTCTGGAGCGTGCGGGTGATGTGCTCCTGCCCCACCACTTCCTCGAAGGTCTGGGGCCGGTACTTGCGGGCAAAAACTCGGTAGCTCACGCGCAGAGAATAATTCGGAAGTGGGAAGTGGGAAGCCGGAAGTGGAGGCATTTCCCGCGGCGTTGACGCGGGGGGCTGAAAACCCGCCGGCCCCTCGCGCACCGCAAAGGGCATTCGTTGCCGCCCACGACAGCTACCGCCTGGAATCCCGCCGGAAAAGACGGGGCAGATGCCGAGCCCCATGGACGACATAAAGCCCGCGAAGGGCATCGTCTTCGATCCGGTAAAAAACCAGATAGTTGGTGAACCGGCTCAGCGGCGGCGGGATTATCGCCCGCAATGTGGGCAGAGATGCCTGGCAAATCTTCCGCGATGACCGCCGGGTGGCGTTCGATTCTCAGGTTCCTTCGGGCGTGGCCGCAGCCGACCGCACCCGATTTTTCCAGTCCGGCTCAAGAGGCAAAAACGGCCCGTTGATGCGCTCGGTCAACACACCTTCCAATGTCGCGGCAGCGCAGTCGGATTCCCCCAGCCGAAGCAGGTATTCCGCCTTCGAGCGTGCCCCGGAAGCCTTCATCCGCCCAGTGAGCGAAGCATCAAGCGGCTCGGGCAATTCAATGGTGAGCGTTGACATGGGTCGAAACCACCATTTCACGGCAAAGGTGCCAAGCCCGCTTTTCCATAGTGGAAAGCGAATTGGTACCGGTCAGGGATCCGCGACTTCGACCGCCTCACACACCTCGCGCCAGCCGGGAAAATTCCACGTGTTGGGAAAACCACTGCATTGCGCGGGCTTGACCGGCTGGACGCGGCAGTCCCGGCCTTCCAGAAAAATGCACTCGCCGTTCGACTTGTCCGTGAGGGCCAGTCCGTCGCGGTTCGGCCGCAGGCGGGTGTGGGTCTGGATGAACTCGGACTCCGCCAGGCCGAGAAACCCGGAGAGGGCCGCGATGTCGCCCTCGGTCAGCTTGACGAAACCCGGCCATTTGCAGCAATTCGTGCAGCGCTGGCACTGGTAGTGGACTTTCCTCATTGCGGCAGGGGAAGACGGTTTGCTACATCCGGCGGATGCGACTCCTTGTCACGGGCGGCTGCGGCTTCATCGGCAGTAATTTTGTGCGGTTCGTGCTGGAACATTACCAGCCGGAATTTCTCACCAATGTCGATGCTCTCACCTACGCGGGCAATCTCGAGAACCTGGCCGGAGTGCCGGAGCAATGCGGCGAACGCTACGAGTTTTTCCAGGCCGACATCGCCGACCGCGAGGCCATGGAAGCCCTCATGGCCAAACACAAGTTCTATGCCCTCATCAATTTTGCCGCTGAATCCCACGTGGACCGCAGCATTACCTCCTCGGGAAACTTCGTCCACACCAACATCGTCGGCACCGAAGTCCTCCTCGAAACCGCCCGCCGACACGGCGTGAAACGCTTCGTCCAGATCTCGACGGACGAAGTCTATGGCTCGCTCGGACCCGAGGGCCGCTTCACCGAACACTCTCCCCTCGAGCCCAGTTCGCCCTATTCCGCCAGCAAGGCCGGCGCGGACCTGCTCGCCCTCGCCGCCCACAAAACCTTCGGCCAGGAAGTCGTCATCACCCGCTGTTCCAACAACTACGGCCCGTATCAGTTTCCGGAAAAACTCATCCCGCTCATGATCACCAACGCGCTGGCGGACAAAAAACTCCCTGTCTATGGCGACGGACTGAACGTCCGCGATTGGATCCACGTGGATGACCACTGCCGCGCCATCATGGCCGTGTTGCTCGAAGGCAAGCCGGGGGAGGTTTACAATGTGGGGGCCGATGCCGAGCTGGAAAACATCGCCGTGGTCGAACTCATCCTGGAAACCCTGGGCAAACCCCGCGACCTCATCAGCTACGTCACCGACCGCCTGGGCCACGACCGCCGCTACGCCATCGATTCGACGAAACTCCGCAGCCAGCTCGACTGGAAACCCGTCCACACCCCGCGCCAGGGCATTCTGGAAACCATCCAGTGGTACCTCGACAACCGCGCGTGGTGGAAAAAAATTCTCGCCCGCCCGTGAGCCGCATTCTGGTGCTCGGGGGCAAAGGCCGGCTCGGCGCGGCTCTCGCCCGGAAATGGTCCGAACGCCACGACGTTCACGCCCTGGCCCGGCCGGAAATTGATGTCGCCGACCTCGCCGCGCTGCAAAGCCTGCTTGAGGCCGCGGAGTTTGACGTCCTGGTCAACGGCACCGGCCTGACCAACGTGGACCGCTGCGAAACCGATCGCGCCGAAGCCACCACCGTCAACGCCCACGCTCCCGGCGTGATGGCGGAAGCCGCCGCGGCCAAAGGCGCCCGGTTTATCCACATCAGCACCGACTACGTTTTTGATGGCACCAAAGCTTCGCCCTACATCGAGACGGACGCCGCCCATCCGCTCGGCCACTACGGCCACACGAAGCTGGCCGGCGAGCGCGCCGCATTGGAGCCGTCCCCCCGCCACCTGACCGTCCGGGTGTCCTGGGTCTTCGGACCCGACAAGCCCAGTTTCGCGGACATGATCATTGATCGCGCGCTGGCCAACGACACCGTCGAGGCCATCGCGGACAAAACCTCCTGCCCGACTTCCGCCGGGGACGTGGCCGACTGGCTGGAACCCTTCCTCGCCAGCGACCTTCCGGGCGGGCTTTACCACGCCTGCAACACCGGCGCCTGCGCCTGGCGCGATTACGGGCAACACGCCCTCGACTGCGCCCTCCAGGCCGGCGCACCCCTCCGCGCGCGCACGGTCAATCCCATCCCGCTCGCGGCCATGAAAAACTTCTCCGCCCCGCGCCCGCCTCATACCGCGATGGACACGAAAAAGCTTTCCACCGTCACCGGCCTTACCCCGCGGCCCTGGCAGGACGCGCTGGAAGAATTTGTCCTCCAGAAGTTTCGTCATTCGTCCTCCGGCATTCGTAATTAACCTTTCATGCACCGCTTTCACCTCCCCCGTTCCGAATGGAACTCCGCAACACCCGGTCTCGATGCCTCAGAGTCCCACCACGCCCTCGATGTCCTGCGTCTGAAGTCCGGCGACCGTCTGACCGTCTTCGACGGCGAGGGTGGCGAAGCCGGCGCTCAGATCACGGCCGTGGAAGGAAAGACCGTCCGGCTGCGCCTCCTGCAAAAAACGGAGACCAAACCTCTTCCCTGCGCCCTCACGCTGGCCCAGGCCGTGCCCAAGGGAAAAAACATGGACTTCATCATCCAGAAATCCGTGGAACTCGGCGCGGCCCGCATCGTGCCCTTGCTGTCCGACCGCACCATCGTGCAACTCGAAGCCGGCGAAGCGGAAAAAAAGCGCGACAAGTGGCGCGGGATCGCCATCGAGGCCTGCAAACAATGCGGCCAAAACCGCCTTCCGGAAATCTCCCTTCCGCAATCCCCCAAGGTCTTCTTCGAGGGCAACGAGCAATTCGATCTCATGCTCATCGCCTCGCTCCAACCCGATGCCCGCAAGATCAAGGACGTGCTGGCCGAATCCCCGGCGCCCGGCAGCGTCTGCGTTTTCGTCGGACCCGAAGGCGATTTCACTCCGGCCGAACTCGCCCTGGCCAAAAGTCACGGCTGCCAACCCGTCACCCTCGGACCCATTATTCTGCGCACCGAGACGGCCGCCCTTTATTGTCTCAGCGTGCTGGCCCACGAATTGTTCGGCTGAGAAGAGGCCTGGCGTGGCATCGGCTTCCAGCCGATGCGATTTCTCATTCATCGGCAAGATGCCGATGCCACGATTTTTCTAGAGCATAATCGAGTTAGATTGTCGCCATTGCGATGTCGCCACGGCACTCTGTTGCCGTGTCACAGGATCGCCCCAGCAGAGTGGGGCGACTACAGATGCGACAGACCAAATAGAAACCGCTCTCATCCGAACCCAAGCATCAGACCGGAAAGAGAAGCATTGTGTTTTTAGGAAAAGCATCCACCTTGAGGATCCTCGGGGCGTAGCTTAGCTTGGTAGAGCGCCTGGTTTGGGACCAGGAGGTCGCAGGTTCGAATCCTGTCGCCCCGATTTTTTTTGCGACAGGATGAGAACCTTGGTTCGACTGCCCTGCGCGAAGCGCAAATTCTCCCTGCGCAGCCCAAATGCAGAGCCCCGCGAAGCGGGGATAATCCTGTCGCCCC
>CAMASH010000110.1 GCA_945860745.1 Chthoniobacter flavus
ACGAGCGCGTCGAGATCGCTCCAAGCCATGGTCAGATGTCCGGAGAGGTTGGAGGTCAGTTTATCAAAGGCGCTGCGCAGGGGGGCCTCGAAGGGAGTGCCCTTGTATTGCGCGAGGGCTTTCTGGCCGATGAAGACGGAGACGAGTTCCGACTCAGTCAGCTCGACCATGGGGAAGCTGGAAATGGGCTGGGTGAAGCGGTATCCCCCACCCTCCTGATCGTAGGCGATCGGTAAACCTAGCCGCTCGCGCATGAAATCGAGGTCACGCTGGATGGTCTTGGTCGTGACCTCAATGTCGGCCGCCAGGCGATGGCGGTTGGGGAAATCGCCGGCCTTGATCGCGTGGAAAATCTGCTGCATCCGATCCAGAGGAGGTCGGGTGTGGAGGTCCCGACGGGGACCTCTTAAGGATGAAGGCTGAAGGCTAAAGGATGAAGGGGAACCAGGAGCATCCTCTTTCAGGCGGGTTGCCTTGATGCCGGATTTTTTGCGGCTATGGAGCTTTAGACGAGGCACTGTTTTCAAGGCTGAAGGATGAAGGCTAAAGGGTGAAGGGGGAAATGGGAACTATGACGGCGGAAGCTTTGCCTTGGTGCGCGTCTGATCCTTCAGCATTCATAATTCATCCTTCAAACTTGCCGCTCCGGGGACGCGACATGTCTCGTGGTTGTACCCGACCAGTTGCAAAAGAGAAGCTCACGTTTCCCGAAATGGGCTATTTTTGGAAATCGAGGCCGAAAACAATCATTTCTGCGACTTTACCAGATAGCGGAGGACAACCGCAGTCCCTTCACATCGCTGAGCCGTTTTGGGTCGAGGTAGCGTTCCCGATCGGCCACCTCGATCAAGCCCAAACCATGCCGGCAAAGACACCTCCGCAGTGGTTCGTTTACATGTTGCGATGCTCGAACGGAAACCTCTACACCGGGATCACGACGGACGCCCAAAGGCGGCTGAAGGTTGCCAACGCGAACCCCGATCGCCCTCCACTTTCTGGCACGAGGTCGGCGTAGATGAGTCCATGGAGCTTGGAAAGGAGATGCTCGTCGAGGTTGCGATCTTCAAAATCCCTTCCCTAGATCCTGGTTTCAACGCGCAGGACCCGCCCTGCCAAAAGCGGAGCTAACTCCGGATAGGAGAGGATTCCAAACGCGGTTTCGATGAATCGGGTAGCGCGATCTGGCCGAGTAACTCTTGGAGTCGGCTGATCTCTACCGGCTCCCTCTCGAACGCCATGCTCTGGGCCACGTCGTGAGGAATAGCACTCCATCGGCGCAGGAGTTTTTCCTCTTGGAGCAAGAGGCAGACGGGAAGCGGTATGCCGTAAAAAGGCTCGCTGGTTGCCTCGCTCACGGCTTCGTATCTTTTTTGAGCACGTCCGGCTTTTTGAGCGATTTCTCTTCCTCGCTGGTGAAGCGTCGTTCGACCTTTTTCACGTCTTCGGCGGGCGGGAGGTCGCGTCCCGGCTCGGCCTCGATTTCCTCAATGGCGGGCAGGCTGCCGCGCAGTTCATCCGGGAGGGATTCGGTGAGTTGGGTCTGCCATGCGGCGACGGCGATGGATTGGTCGAGTCCGCGGAGGGCATACTCGGCGACAAGCTTGTTCTTTTTCCGGCAGAGCAGGAGGCCGATGGTGGGAGAATTTTGGATTGAGGGAGGACAGGTTTTTTACCACGAAAGGCACGAAATACACGAAAAGGGGCATGGAGGAACGGGGTTCATTTTCCCGGTTTCGTTTGATCCGGTTTTTTCTTTTTGTCCTGGAGAGTTTTTCGGGCTTTCGATTCCAGCTTCTTTACGCTCTCCACGGTGGGCAACTCCTCGGGCATAGTGCCGCTAAGCTCCCGGATCGTCCGGCGGACTTTGGCGCCGACCTCCCGGTGTGCCTTGTAGGCCTTTTCCTTGCAGGTGATCTTTTCGCGGCGCAGCTTTTCCTCTGCCTGGGTGGCGCGAAAGAGGTTGGCCGCCAGCTCGGTGCTGCCCATGTGGTCGAGGATATGCTCGCTCTTTTTCAGGCCTTTGCGGCGGTGGATATCCTGTGCGCCGAGACCGCCGTAGAGACCCATGTAGCCGTGATTCTGAAAGATGGCGTAGTCGCGCGGTTCGATAACCCCGGCATCCTTTGCCGCGTCAACAAGCTGGCTGTTGTGGGTGCGCAGTTCGGAGCGGATGGTCAGGCGACGTTGCGTCTCCACTTCCTCGTCGCTGAGTTCCTGTCGCCGGGTCTGGATGGCAAAATACGTCTGACCTTGAGCGACGATCTCCTTGGCTGGATCGGCGTTCTGAATGACCAAGTAGCAGGCGTAACGCGACATCATCACGGTGGCGACGGCGCGCTGCCCGCCCTTCCCGATTTCGATCATTTCGGTGACCTCAACGAAATGATCCTCCACCCGCTGGCCACTGTTGAAACATGCGGTCCGGGCGGATTCGATGACGGTCTGGAAATTGCGGTAATCGGCGTAACCGAGAACTTTTGCAAAGTCCCGGCTGGCCCAGAATTCGTTGCCCGCCGGATTGGTGCGGCGGATGGCTTCAAATGGCGTAATTTCTTTGCTCATGGATTCATGCTATTGAAAGGGGTTGCTGGCGCGGACAGTGTCGTAAGATTGGCCAGGGTTGAGATCATTCGGAACCGAGTTCTTTTTCGATTTCCTCGATGGTGGGCAGTCTGGTGTCATGAAATCAGGCGGCGATGAGTTCTGAAGCCGGGCGGATCGCGGCGGTGAGGCGTTTGCGGTCTTTGGCCAGGGCACGGAAGTCGCATTCCATCTGGAGGCCATACCAGAAGCTTTCGGACTGGGCGAAGAAGACGCCGAAGCGGATCGACATGGAGGGGGTGATCGAGCGACGGCCGAGGACGATCTCGTTGACGGCGCGGGGCGGCACACCGATGGCACGGGCCATGGCATTTTGGGAAATTCCCATGGGCTTGAGATATTCGTCCAGCAGGATTTCGCCGGGTGTGATGGGTGGGTTCATCATCTATAACGTGTAGCGTTATGCGGGGGCATCGTCAATGGTAATCCGTGATGGCGACTTCGGCGGGGCCGGATTCGGTCCAGCGGAAGACGATCCGCCATTGGTCGTTGATGCGGATGGAGTGAAAGCTGGCGAGTTTTCCCTTCAACGCCTCAAGGTGGTTGCCCGGAGGAACGGCGAGATCGCTCAGCTTTCCGGCGCGGTTCATCTGGAAAAGCTTTCGAAGGGCGCCGCGGGCGATCGCGGAAAAGCGGCGGTTGGACTCGTGGACAAACAAGTCTTCCGTGTCTTTGTCGGCGAAGGATTGGATCATATACGGCTCAGTGGGGTGTTAGTTCGGAGGAACCGTGATCGCGAACCGCTTCTTGAGGTGGTTCCTCTGCGCGAAGGTGGCCGGCATGGTTTACTGGAAGATGTGAAGTTCGCGTTTCAGTTCCGTGGCTGGTTCGGCTTCGGTGGGAAGGTGGAGTTTGTAGCGGCTGGTGAAAATCTTCTTCGATTGGTCCGGGCCGAGGAGGTATTTCACCACGGCGTCATTTTTGTCCGTGCAAAGAATGAGCGTCGGGTTGTCGCCTTCGGTGCGGCGTTCCAATTCCGTCCTCCAATCCCGCCTTGCGCGCAGCCGCCGGCATGACGCGAAAAGCTACACTCCGGTCAATCGCACGGAGCGTCCCGCCTTGGCGACTTACGAACACCGGCACGACGCGGCTCGAAGCGAAACTCCCTTCTTGCGAAGTGCCACAAACCACCACCCAAGCGCAAATGCTGCTGTTTCATTCAACCTCCCGCTCTTCCTCCCCTTGAGAGTTCACCGAACCAGGGAGATGCGAGGCTTAAATCGACCGGTCGTTGGATTGAACCCGGATGATCTTTCGACGCAGCGAACACCGGCACCACGCAGCTCGAAGCGATACGAAGTCTTCCCAGAAAGCTCCTGACCAAGTGCGGATCGTTGCGGACGAGCGCGCCCCAACAGATCGCCGCGCACACGCTTTCGATGCGCCCTGGCGGTTCGTACTTCCTGCCTACCCGCCCGTCGGAGCCGCCAGTTTCCAGCTTCAAACTCCGGGCCGACGCCCCGGAGGGCCGAAAGCGATTTCCTCTCAGCGGATTCTCGGGAGGATTCCGCTCCGGGCGGCGAGCCCTACCGCTATCACGGTTGGCGACCCCGCTACCTGCGCGCAATGGCCCAGGTGGGATCGGGTTGGTGCGATTCCCGCAGCGCGCGCGGGCTTCTCCCATACTCGCGCCGCATCATCTTGTTAAATTGCTGCAAATCGTCCATCCCGCATTCGGCGGCCAGCAGTTTGACGGGCATTTCACTATGCAGCAGCAAATGATAGGCCCTTTGCATGCGCTTCTTGCGGATGAATTGCATCGTGGTTACCCCATGTCTCTGCCGAATGGTCCGGTTGATGTGCGCCATGCTCAACCCCAACTCCCGGGCCAGCCATTGGGCACTGACTTTTCCGGGCAGCCCGGACTCAATCAATTCCTCCACGGCCCCGGCCAGCGCCTCCATGCGCGCCGGCTCCTCCGCCGGGCGGGCCGCCGACTCCGCCAAGTCCCACAGCAAGGCCCAAAACAAAATCTCCGCGTGGGCCGGGTTCCGGGTCCGGACTCTCTGGATGTTCTCCAAACGGTCGCGCAACTCATCCAAGGCCTCCGGCAGGTGCCGGCACACCGGCAAGAGCTCTCCGCCCGGGCGTCCTTTGCGCACGGCAAAATGCACATAGAAATGCCGGTGGCGCCTGGCCGCATAATGATAAACAATCCGCGTGCCCGGAGGAATCAGCGTCAAGGACCCCGGCACAATTTCATAGCTGCGCCCGCCCACCTCAACCCGAACCTGGTAAAAGTAGAGATGCAAACACCACAGGGCGCGCAGTTCGTATTCCTCCCGCCCTCTCAGCCCATGCTCACCAAATCCGCACATGACCAGCGTGGGACGCTGAGAGAGAGGCAGGGAAACGGTTGCGCATTTCGTCATGTTCGTTTTTTACCACCAAATCACTTTTGGCCCAATTGATTTTTTAAACAAATCGGATAAAGATGGGGCTCCATGAACACCTCAATCTTGCCCCTGCCGACCCTGAGTGAAGACCATGATGAGTTCCCTCGGGACGGCCACCCCGATCCCGCCAAGTCCGCCCTCTTTGACCCCGGCAAAGCCCGGGCTGGCGGGGGCGGAAGCCTGTCACCGGAGCAGATTGAATTCTACGATACAGAGGGATATGTCGTTTTAGAACGCTTGCTGGACACGGCGGACATGCAACCCTTCCGTGATTCGGTCAATGTGCGCGTGGACGAAATCGCCGAGGAACTTTTCCGGACGGGCCTGATTTCGGACCGGCTGGAAACCAGGCCCTTTGAAACCAGGCTGGGGGATTTGTTTGCGGAACTTTCAGACAAGGATTTTCTGAAGTATGGCCGCAGCTGGCGGGACCGTCTGCCCGGTTACTTTCACCTCATGTCCAACCCGAAAATTCTCAACACGGTGGAATCCCTCATTGGAGCGGAGATTTTTGCCAACCCCGTTTACAACACCCGGCCCAAAGTGCCCAAAGTGGCGGCCGGCGCGGTGCCCTGGCATCAGGACAAGTCGTACTGGCCCGGCGCGAACGCCAACCCGGTCATCACCGTCTGGGTGGCGATGGTTGACACCAACCTTGAGAACGGCTGCCTCCACGTCTGGCCACGCACCCACCGGCAGGAGGTCCTCTCCTGGCACAACGAAGACAGGACCGGAACCGGGTTTACGGAAATCGATTCCGAGCACCTGAAGAATGCGCGCGAGGTTCCGTTGCCCGTTCCGGCCGGCAGTGCCATTCTTTTCAATGACCGTTGCGTTCACATGTCCACGCCCAACCTTTCCCAGGCCGTGCGCTGGAGCTGCGACCTCAGGTTCCAACCCACGGACCAGGATCCGATGGTCGAGCATGGCGCGGGCTTTTTGGCCCGTTCCAAAATGCGCCCGGACCGGGTGGCCACCCTGGAAGACTGGATGGCAGAACGTCCGGAGCACGGTTAAGGAAGCCCTGATCGACGGGGAGATCACCGGCGAGGTGGTTGTCCAAGGTCGGCAGACGATGAGGGTGAAGGTTGGCGGGGAGCTTTTCCGGGGAGCCTGGGAACCCTCAACCGGAACCGTTTTCATCCCCTTCGCGCCCGCCGGTGGCTTGAAGCTGGTCGCTGTCTGCGCCGGGCGATCGGCTCAACCGGATATTCGATGATCGTGAGAGCCGCTGCGTCCAACGGCAGGTCCACCCGGTCTCCACGTAGCGCGGAGATGGAGGCGGCCTGAGATGCTGGCGGTTTGTCATGCTCAACTTGGTATCCAAGCCGATCGGACAAGAACTGTCCAAACCCGGCTGCCGATCAGTTCCGCGATTCAGGCGAAGTCCGGGATATAACCACAGAGAACACAGAGAACACAGAGAACACAGAGGGCACAGAGGACACAACCGAAGAGGAGCGAAGATCTGACCGGAACGGCGGGTTAAAGAAAAAGGCGTGGACCCAGCCTGCGGACGTCGGGGATGTAAGCATTCACCATCTTCGCATACCGAATCTGCCCCTACCCATTCAACAAACTCCGGGCTTCGTCCATAAGACCGTGCTCAAAGGCACTGCTGTAGGCATTCAGGGTGGAGGCTTTGAGATGAATCTGTTTCCCGGTTTTTCGCCAGTCAGCGACAGCGGCAACGACGTCGCGAAGGATAGTCAGAGCTTCGGCTCTTCCGAGGCCAAAACGGGGAGCCGCTTCAAAAGCCGCAGCGATAGAAGGCTCTTCTTGATATTCTGTAATGGCCGTTTTCGGAGTCTGCCTGCGGTCAATTTCTGGAACAGGATTGAGGTCATAGGCGGGTGAAAGCGCCCAACGTCCCGGCTCGCGCATGAGGAACCCGTGGTTGCGGAGGTGGTCGTCGTAATTGCTGGCGAGGAGGGAGAAGATGAGTCGGCGGTATAGCTCGCGAAGATCGACATCGGTGTCGTGGCCGAACTGTCGAATGCCGTCGGCGAGGAGGGTATAAGCTCCTGGCTGATCCGGCGGCAATGCGAGCAGACTGTTGGCAGAAAGAAACGGAATGCGATTCGCTCCGTCCCGATCAAAGCGGGTGATGACGGAGACTCCCCTCCCCTTCACATCGACAAGTTGGGATTCTGCGACCCGGATACCAGCCCTTTGGGCCAGCGTCAGCGCGAGGATTTCACCCGCGGCAATGTCCCGGGTATCATCGGGCTTGGGAAATTTCGCAATGGCAAGCCGGCCGTCGGGCAGCGCAATGGCGGATTTTGGCCGAGCGCCCCCAAGCGGTGAACCCTGGCCGAGAAGGTAGCGGAGGTCATCGGCGGTTTCAGATTCGCCGTGGACGGCGTCGGCAGCGTTCACCAAGGCCGAAAGCTGAACGAGAGGTGGCACTTTTTCCTCGTGGCTGGCGAGAAACGGCCCGCCGGCAGTCGCCCGAAACCGGAGGGCACCGATGCGCGAGGTGTCGTCGAGCGCGAGGACATAGTCGAGATCCTGATAGGGCTTGCTGTCGAGGACGTGTTTTCGCACCGCGCGCTCGATGAGCATTCGGCCCCAGCGGTCTGGCCCGCAGTCGTGCATCGCGCCGAAGAGCGTGGAGCTGTGATGCGCTCCGGGGCGAAGCGGGAGCGAGGTGGGATCAATGGCAAATGCGCCCGCGCGTCCAAGCCAATCCGCCACGTATTCAAAGGAAACGGCCTGGCCCCGGCCCGCTGGATGGATGCGTCCGACGAGATGGGTTTCACCAGCCCATTCAATATGAAGCTCAACACTCATGACCGGGCGCGGCGGATTCGTTTTGGAAGCCGGTCTTCGTCGAGGCTGAGGGCAAGGGCGTCGGTAGCCGGAGCGGCAAGGTTGGCCAAACGGTCGTGAAGCTGAAGAATAAAGGCTGCGGTGGCCAGAGTGCCCATGGAGACAGCTGGATCACCGCGTTCCATCCGCCAAAGAGTCGCTCGGCCAATGAATAATCGGGCAGCCATGTCTTCCGTGGAAATGCCACGCTTGCGCCGCGCCAGCGCGAGGTCGCGGCCCAGTTTGCGAAGCGCTTGGGCGGCTGGCAACGGGAGAGACGGAAGCGTTTTCATCTTATTTTTGTATTCTATATGAAACATTATGTCAATTTACGTCTCGTATATAGAACAAAGAGTCGGGAGTTATGCGGCCTCCGCGATAAGGAGCTTTTGTAGTCATAAGCGCATATTCGTATTTTGTGCGCCGGTTCCATCCCCGGACACCCCTCGGTCTCTCTTTTTCATTTTGTTCTCCTTTTTCGGAGAACTTGCCTTTCAGCAAACACTCATTTCCTTGGTCCGGTCTTTCGGGAAGACGTCAGAAGAGAAGCCCCCCCCTTCGCCGAAAGTGTATCGCGAGGAGGGGACATCATCCCGTGGCTTGCAGATTTGGTGCCCGGCGGGTAAGGATTCTCCCATGAAAATACTGGCCCGCATCTTTATCTTTCTGCTTTTCAGCCTGAGCCTCCTTCAGGCGGATACCGTGATTACCGAAGCCCAGAGCCGGCTGAAACGGCAGGGATTCTACGACGGAACGGTGGATGGTCAGATGGGCAGCCAGACTTCGGCGGCGATCCGGCGGTATCAACTGGCGCAAAACCTCAAGGTGACCGGCGAGTTAAATCCCCAAACCCTCGGCAGCCTCGGTTTGACCGCCCCGCCCCAGGCCAGGCCGCAGAAGGTGCAGCAACCGGTGCCGGAATACGTGGCCCTGGCCGATATTTTCAAGGGCGGACCGTATATCTCCATCGGCGCGGAATATCAGATCGAGGCCATCCGGCAGGCGCAGAAAAATCTCAAAATTCTGGGCTATTACAGCGGTCCGGTGGACGGTTCACCCAGCCCGAGACTGGTGGCGGGGCTGCGGGCCTGGCAGCAAAACGCGGGTTTCCGGCAGACCGGCCGCTTCGATGAGAATACGCTCAAGGGGCTGGATCTGATGCCGAATTGAGGCGCGTCCCTTGCCTCTCACTGTTTCGTCCTTACTGGAGCGCGCCCGCTCTCTGGCCGCCTCGGAAGAGCTGCGGCGCGCGCCGGGCTGGATCGGCTGGCTGGTGGTGGGCGCATTGGTTGTCGTCGCGGGGATGGTGCGTTTCCATCTTCCACCCGTGGCCATCGCGGAGTGGGATAGCTGGGGCTGGTTGCATCCGGCGCTGAGCTGGATCGGCGGGGCGGGTTTTCGCGAGGAGTACGAGCGGGAGTGGCTCTATGGCGCATTCATCGCGCTGGGACTGGGGGTGACGGGTTCCTTCGCGGGTTACATCGTGATCCAGCAAGCGCTGGGCCTGGCCGCGGGGGTGATCATGTGGCTGACCTGGCGGCGGTGGGTCTCGCTTTTTCCGCGGGGCCTGGCGCTGGAAACCGGCTCGACCGTGGTCGGGGTGTATCTCGTCGCGCTCTATCTTTTCAACCCGGTGACGATGACGCTGGAGCTGTCGATCCGGCCGGAGGCCATCATGGCCTTTGTGGCGTTTCTGCAACTTTTCTGCGTGGTGAGTTTTTGTAAATTTCGCTGGCAGGAGAGAAACGTCATGGCCTGTGTGATTTTTGGAGCGCTGAGTCTGCCGCTGGCCTGGGCGATGTATGTGCTCAAGCCGAACTGGGCCCTGGCCGTTCCCGCGACGGTGCTGCCGGTGTTTTTGGGGATGTTCGGCAAAACTCCGTCAACCTCCCTGCGCTATCTGCCTCCGGCAGCGGGGGTGGCTCTGATCGTGCTGACACTCTGGCTGCCGGACAAGCTGCTCTTCATCCGCACCAGCCAGACGCGGATGGTGCTGCCCATGACGCTCTTCACCATCCACGCCGACATCATTCACAAAAGCCTGGCGGGCGAACTGCAGTCGCCGGAAACAGCGGAGGAGCGGCGGACGTTTCTCCGCGGAGTTCTGCCGCTGCTGGATCGCGAGATCGCGGCGGCCAAGGCGGAGAAACTCTCTTACCCCCGCATCGGGTTCGACCCGGATTATCTCATGTATCGCTCGCCGCTCTTTCCCGTGCTCGGCAGCGAGTTCGGGCTGACGCCCAAAGAGATTGCGGCCTTCTGCCGGCAGAGCTTCGTCTCGGCGGTCTTGCGTCAGCCGGCCGACTATGCCCGCAAAGTTAGCGCCCAGATGGGATATTTCTTTTTCCCGGACGACGGGACGTTTTTCCGCAAGCGCGTGGAACTGGCGGAGGTTTACACCAATTCGCTCAAAACCGTCCCCGCCGCGCTGGACGGGCCGCTCAGCGCCTGCACCCAGGTCCTGTATGACGAATATCTCACAGACCTGAAACACGAAGCCGCGACCGCGGGAGAGATTCACGCCGTGCGGTCCTTTCGCAAATTCCTGACCGGCGCGAAATCGCTCACTTCCGTCATCGTCGCCTTGTTTCTGCTGGCGCTGGCGGCCTGCTTCGCCGGGAAGCCGCTGCACGTATTGCGACTTCCCGGGCTGGTCGCGCTGGTGATTTTTTCCGCGCCCTTCGGCAATGCCCTCACGGTGGCCATGGTTCATGCGCTGGATAACTCCCGCTACCGCGGCAGCTACGGTCCGCTGCTGCTCTTTGCCCTCGGGGTTTTCCTGCTGTTTTCCCTCGTGGCTGCGGCCTACAGCGCGGCTAGTCTCGGGCGTGTTCGCCGATGAAATCCGCCTTC
>CAMASH010000111.1 GCA_945860745.1 Chthoniobacter flavus
TCCGACAGTGTTCCAATAACTCGCTTTTGCTCTTCTTGCTCATTGTCCCAGATTCTTTTTTCATCCGGGTGTCATTCTTTATGACGCAACGACTTCCTCCGTGCGTTTTATCTCATCCTCCCCGGTGTCATTCAATGTGGCGCAATGCGGGCCTGCAAAATAATGGTGCCGCAGGGTTGACACCCGCTTTGCTTCGAGGCATTCTCTCTGATTCTCCGAAAGATCCAATGAAGACATTTTCTGCAAAAGCTGCTGAAGTTCAGCGTGACTGGTGGGTAATTGACGCCGCCAATAAACACCTTGGCCATGTGGCCGTCCAGGCCGCCAACCTTTTGCGCGGCAAAGGCAAAAAGATTTTCACCTCCCACGTCGACACGGGCGATTTCGTCATTGTCATCAACGCCGGCAAGGTTCGCATCGGCGGCAAGAAAGACGTGCAGAAGACCTACATGAGTTTTTCCGGATTCGTCGGCGGCCACAAGCACGAGACCTTCGGTGCCCGCTTGGAGCGCCGTCCCGAGCTTTTGGTGGAACGGGCCGTCCGCGGCATGATTCCCCACAACCGGCTGGGAAGCGCCGTCTATCGCAAGCTCAAGGTTTACGGTGGCAGTGAACATCCCCACTCTGCGCAGAATCCCAAAAACACCTGATAACGCCTGATTTTTTCCATGCCTGACATCATCGCCACCGGTCGCCGCAAAACCTCCATCGCCCGCATCAAATTGCGCAAGGGTTCGGGAGTCTTCAAAATCAACGGGAAGGATTTCACCGATTATTTTCCCAGCCTTTCGATGCAGAACATCATTCTGCGCCCCCTGGAAATCGCCAACGCGGTCCAGGGATTCGACGTGGACGCCAAGACCTCCGGCGGAGGCATCAACGGCCAGGCCGGCGCTCTGCGTCTCGCCATCAGCCGCGCCATCCTTCAAACCGACGAAAATCTCCGTTCTCCCCTCCGCGACGAGGGACTGCTGACGCGTGACCCGCGCATGAAGGAACGCAAGAAGCCCGGCCAACCCGGTGCCCGCAAGCGCTTCCAGTTCTCCAAGCGCTAATCCCGGCTGCCGGCCATGGCGCTTGATCTCTCTCCGGAAGGCCGTTGGGTCTTCATCGGGGACAGTATAACCGATAGCGGCCGGCGCGAATGCCCGGACCAAATCGGAGATGGCTATGTGCGTCTCATCCGCGACTGGCTGTGGGCGGCGCACCCCACGCAAGCGCCGCAAATCCTCAACAAGGGGACTTCCGGCAACAAAATGACCGATCTGCAAGCCCGCTGGGAGGAGGATGTCGTGGCCCTTCAGCCGGACGTGGTTTCCATCAAGATCGGTATCAACGATGTCTGGCACGGTTTGGGTCCGGAACCAAGGGGGACCTCGTTGGACCTCTTCCTTGAGGGCGGGACGGACATTTTGCAGAGGCTGCGGAACGCTTGTCCCGAAGCAAAAATCGTGCTGTGCGAGCCGAGCGTCATCTGGCCTCCCGCCCCGGAGGTTGGCAACGAGCGGCTCCAACCCTATATCGAGATTATTCGCAACCTGGGACTCCAATTCGGTGTCGAGCGGGTTGTGCCGCTGCACGGGGCCTTCGTCCAAAGCCGCGATGTCAGGCCCGATATTGACTGGGCGCCCGACGGAGTTCATCCCAGCTCGTCCGGCCACATGCTCATCGCCAGAACCTGGATGGCCGCGCTCGGATTACTTTAAATACCGCCTCTGAAAATATTTACCATAAAATATGAAAATATGTATTTATCTTGTTCTTTATCTTGGATTTATCGGAATTTCGTATTCCGCTGATCCGGTGGAATTCTCGGTTGGCGGATTTGCTTTTGAGCGTCCGTCCGGTTGGGGTTGGGTTGTTCCCTCATCGCCGATGCGCAAGGCTCAGCTCTCGGTTCCCGGGGTTGGCCTGGCGGCGCCGGGGGAAGTGACGTTCTTCCATTTCGGCGCGGGTCAGGGCGGGGGGGTGAAGGCCAATGTTGACCGCTGGCTGGGTCAGTTTCAGGAGGGAACCTCGGACAGCCGGACGGAAACGGTTGGGAAAACCACTGTCACTTTTGTGCGGGCGGCCGGCACCTTTTCCAGCGGGATGCCGGGAGGGCCCACCAGCCCGGTGAAGGATTACGCCATGCGGGGCGCCATTCTGGAAAACGGGGCCGAGGGGGATGTTTATCTCAAGATGACAGGGCCGGAACCGGTGGTGAAAGCCGCTGAGGACGCTTTTGAGAAAATGGTCAAAGCGGCTGCGGCGCGCTAAAAATCTCATTGCGAAGGCGGCGATTTCCCGTTTTCGTCAACAAGCGATTCCGCCGACGTAGCACAGTGGTAGTGCAATCGATTCGTAATCGATAGGTCGGGAGTTCGAACCTCCCCGTCGGCTCTCCTTTATAGATAAAGGATCTTCGGGCTTTTGTAGTATTGAAAAGCAAAGGCGAAAAGTCGGGTCAGTGCCCTTAAAGTGCCTTTATTTTTCTAACTGACACGTCGTTTGTGAGAAAATCGCATAATGGCCCAAGGGTGCTACCAAGCCTCTGATGGTTTCACTCTTAAATTCTTGCCTCAGGGACGCACTCAGATCCTTCGTAGAGCGACAAAGGGGTACGACTCGGTCTTCATGTAGAGACATCCTTCCTTGCAGGCGGGGCGGTTCAGCAGGTGGCGTAAAGGCACTATTCTGCATCGCGCAGGCCCGACTCTACCCGAAAAGGTCCGGCTGCGGTGCGGGCTTGGGTTTTTCCTCCCCGGGAGGCATCACTTCGATTTCGCGCTTCAAGTCTGGGCCGACAGCTTGGTTGGCTACCGGCCAGTACCTGAAAAAGCCATCCGGCGGTGTGGCGATCAGCCGGTGTTTTTCCTCGTCCGTGAGCGGCTCCGGGTCAAGGTAGCGCTCCCAGTCAGATTCCTCGATGAAAACGGGCAGGCGGTCGTGGACTTTCGCGATCTCCGCATTGGGCGGCATGGTGATGGTTGCCAGCATGTCGCTGTCCGCGCTGTAGAGGCCAGCGAAGGCCATCAGTTTACCGTCCTCGCGTTCAATGTAGTAGCGCTGCTTCACCTTCGGATTTCCCAAGCGGGCAGAACGCCGCCTTCACCCTCTGCTCGTTTGCCTCCTGAATCTCGCCGGGGGTCACTGGCTGCTGTTCCGGCTGCGGGCGATGATCCATCTGCATCAATATACGGGCCCGGTGCCGACTGGTCAGACTTTTTACCAGGTCAATTTTCCCTACAAATCGTCGTCGGAATAATCCACAAACGGCACGCGCATGTCACACGGCAGCGCTTCCCTGAGCGTGACAATATTTCTCGGGCGAGACGGGTCGGATAGGGAGGGCTGATCCGTCATCCAGTGATGTTTGGGTGACACAAATGGCACTATCCATCGCCCGCCGGGACTCGGCTTCGCAGGGGGTGTTGTGTCGAGCATGAAGAGAGGAAGTACCCGGCTCGGTCGTGGCAATTTCAATCACCTGGGCCTCGCGTTGAAGCTTAATTGTGATTTTCCCGCAGCCGGAGAAACTTGGAATGCCGAAGGCGTCCTTCGGACGTCACGTTATTGAAAGCAATTTTCAGCCAGCACTACCGGTCGCAGCGAGATGGCTTTTTGCATCTTTTCGATATCGTATCCATGCTGCTCTCGTTTCTCAAGAATGTTCGAAAGGACAATCTTTGATCTCCAGTCCATGGAGAGCCGCCAGGGTTTGTAGTGTCGCCAGGATTTGTAGTTGTATGATGGGGTGATCAGCGCAGGTTGCAGAATCCGCCGTCGAGGTCGTAAGCGGCGCCGGTGATAAATCCGGCTTCGTCGGAGCAAAGGTACGCGGCGAGCGAGGCGACTTCCGCAGGAGTGCCCATGCGTCCGATGGGCTGGGAGGTGGCAAGTTTGGCGAACATTTCCTCCTCCTGGCCGGGGTAATTATTTTTCAGGAATCCATCGACAAACGGGGTATGAACCCTGGCTGGGCAGATGCAGTTGCAGCGGATGCCGTCGCCAATAAAATCCTTGGCCACCGAGTAGGTCATGGTGAGCACGGCTCCCTTGCTCATGCTGTAGGCAAAGCGGTCGGCCAGTCCGGCCTTGGAGGCAACGGAGGCCATGTTGAGAATAACCCCTCCACCCTGGCACCGCATCATTTCGACTCCGAAGTGAAGACAGTTTTAAACGCCGCGGACGTTGACCCGGTAAACACGGTCGAGATCGTCCGGGCTGGTGGTCAGCACGGTTCCCACGTGGGCAATGCCGGCGTTGTTGACCAGCACGTCGAGCCGGTCCAAGCCGGAGACGACGCGGTGGACTGAGTCGGGATCGGTGACGTCGCCCACGTGCGTTTGAACTTTCCCTCCGAAGGCTTCGATCTGCGCGACAGTTTCGTCAGCGCGATTCGTATCGAGGATCACCACGTGGGCTCCTTCCTCGGCGAGCCGGAGGGCGATCGCTTGTCCGATGCCTGAACCGCCTCCGGTGACTAGTGCCTTGCGATTGTGGAAGCGGGTGGTGGGAGGATTTTTCATGCGAGACGGTATGTTTTGCGGGTGTTCATTTCGAGAAAGAGAGAGCGTTCCTCAGGCGTGGCGGCGACGGAATCGAGCAGTTCCCGAGTGAAGGCCGGAGAGTATCGAATGGGAGCTGCAGGCAACCAGTTCTGCGATTTCCGCGTTGTCGTTGATGTTTGGAAATCAAAAGCGCACTTCACTATCGAGCAGGTAGCCCCCCTTTGCGAGGCCTTTCGCCCGGCTTGAGGAGGCCTGAAATCCGAGACGAACCGCTCTTGGAATAGGTCCCCATCCATTTTCCTCCTGGGTTGTCAGTCCGCCATCGGCGTTTCCGGGAGCGAAGCTCCCACGACCGAGCATGGCAAAATTAGGGCCGCCTTTTGGACCGATCCTGTGAGGATTTCCGCGAACTCTGTGGCTGAGCAGGCTCACTGGGCAGATGGAGCACTGGGACGCACGCGGCGGATTGCGCTTTGCAGGTTTTTTGAAAACACCTCCCGGGGACAGGCTGGGCGTAGATTTTTCCAAGCCTCAATGGTCTGGGGAAAGGAAAGCTGGTCGAGCGCAGGGCTGAAGTCCGATCCCCAATACAACCGGCTTGGCCCGTAGGCATCGGTGAGACTCCGCACCGCGGAACCCAGCCCCGGATGCGGATAGGCGTTGCATGCGTAGGCACCGGAAAGTTTGACGCCGACGTGCGGAATTCGGGAGAGCGCAAGCACGGGTTTCAACTGCTGCACAAGCTGATCCATGGTACCGGGCATGCCCAGGTGGCTGAGCAGGATTCTGGTCTCTTCGAGTCGGTGAAAAAATGGCTCCAACAGACAAGCGATATCCGGCGGACAATTGATGCTTAAAATGGCGCGCTTTTGGTTGAGTTCCGAAACCGTCTCTTTCGACCACGCGATCAGTGCGGCGGCCTGTGCCGCGCTGAAAACGTAGAGTGAGATTCCGAAAATACCCTGACTCCGCAAAGCGCGCAAAGTTTTGCCCGTCACCGGCTTCTCCGCATCGCAAAACGCCAGCGGCGCCATCCACGGGCGGCTGGAGCAGAGTTGTGCAAGGTAGCTGTTGTTTCCGCGCGCCCATGGTTCGCCCTCGTATCCGACAACCAGCGCACGTCCGATCCCGTGAACCTGGCGGATGCGTTCGTACATCTTCACCTCGTGTCCTCCGGGAAAAAGCGTCCCGTAAGCACCGGGAAACCCTCCCTTGAAAAGGTGAATGTGCGCGTCGTCGAGTTTCATCGCTGTGCCAAGATCGAGTCGAGCACCTCAAAAAAACGACCGACATCCGCCTTCGTGTTGTAGCCGTGCAGAGCCAGACGCAATCGTCCCGCCTGATGCATCACATGCACCTGCTCGCTGCGCAGGGTTTGGTGAATCCGTTCCGCATTGGGGTGTTTGAAGGCCACGATGCCGGAGGTTGTCGGTGCGGCAAGGGGGGGAATCCCGCGCTCAAGCAACCCTTCGTAAACCGACCGGACCATGGGATCCGCGTGCCGGGCGATCTGCTCGACGCCGATGGAGAGCAAAAACTCCATCGACGCATTGAGGGCGTAGATCGGTGCAAAGCTGGGCATCCCGACGGCGTAACTGGCCGCCCCAATGCGTTGGTCGGCATGATCAAAACGGTCCGCGTCAAACGCGTTTCGGATGTGGTACCAACCGCCCGCTTTGGTGGTGAGTCGATTCCCTCCCGCAGCGGGCACACCAACAACGCAACCGCCATGAATCCCGAGCAACCATTTGTGCGTGCTGGAGATCACGATATCCGCGCCGGTGATGTTCAAAACGCATCGGCCCAGCGCCTGCGTGACATCCACGGAAATAATCGCCTGAGGTGCCTTCGCGCGAACCGCGTCCACAAACGCCTCCCATGGCAACCTCCAGCCGTTGTAAAAACTGACCAGTGACACCTGGACCAGCCGTGTGCGTGGTCCGATCAATCCGAAGGTTTTTCAGACGCGTGTGGTTGGTCACAAATGGTCTTCTGATCTGCCAGCCTGATTTTTTCTGTGAAACATTCTCGGTGCGCGGCGAACAATTCAAGACACTCTTCATTGGTATACGAATCAAGAATACGAATTCTTTCCGCTACAGGCATTGTCCGAGTTGCGTGGCAGATGCATTTTTCCGGGTTACCGTTTTCTATCGGACAGGCAAAAATGAGTCCGGCAAGATATGTGCGAATTGAGAAGTTGTGCGACAGGGGATCCATCGTTGCCAATTTGAATGTTCCTAGCGGGCACATTGGACCGATGGACTATTTTGTGAACCAGGTCCGTGATGTGGTTTTTGCCACCGGATAAAATTATGCTGACACATGAGAGTCCCTTTGCCAGTCGGGCTTGTTCTCAAACACACAGCTGTGCTGATGATGATTTCCATGGAGTTGTTCAGCCGAGGCGTTTGGCGAGATTGCTGCGGACTTGTCCTCGAATCGGTGGATAAACCCGCGCTCGTATTCCACGATGTCGAGCGAATGGTCGGCGACGTTACTTGTGAAGATCCACTTCATCGGGCGAGGTAACTTTTTTGATCAGACCATCTTCGATCCAGCAGACGCGGGCGGAAGCTGCGAGCATTTTTGGGTCGTGCGTGGAACAAATGACGGTGACACCCTGCTCGCTATTGAGCGATTTTAGAATTTCGATAATTTCCTCGCCCGTGCGGGTGTCGAGGTTGCCGGTGGGTTCGTCTGCCAGGATGACGGTCGGGGTGTTGGCGAGGGCGCGGGCGATTGCCACGCGTTGTTGCTGGCCGCCGGAGAGTTCAAAGGGTTTGTTCTGCAGGCGGTGGCCGAGACCGACCCGTTCAAGGATGGCGGTGGCGGCCTGCTCGGCCTCCTTCTCTTGCGTTCCGCGAAATGTCATGGGAAGCATGACATTTTGCAAGGCACTCATGACCGGGATGAGGTTGAAGGTCTGGAAGATGTAGCCGATGCGGTTGCAGCGCACCCAGGCCTGCCGACTTTCCGAAAGCTCAAACAAGGATTGTTCCTCAAAAAAAACGCGGCCTTCGGTGGGGATATCCAATGCGCCGATCTGATTGAAGAACGTGGATTTGCCGGATCCAGACGGTCCCATGATGGACAAAAACTCACCGCGGTGGATATCAAGGCTAATGCCTTTCAGCGCCCAGACTTCTTCATCTCCGAGGCGGTAGAGTTTTTTGACGTTTTCTGTGCGAATGATGTGATCGGCGCTCATGGGGCTGGATTCCGGGGTGAGTCGGTGCGGAGCACGACCAGGTGGCGCAGCATGAGCATCTTGGTGAAGGAGACGACTGCGGCGCGGCTTTCTTCCGGGTTCAGGTCGAACTCGCGGGCCATGCGTTCGGCCAATGTGAGCAGGCTGCGACGTCCGTCGATTTGTTTCCAAAACCAGGTGCCGCGCTGGTCGAGTGCCACCCGCACCCAGTGGCCTGCGGGAAGCCAGCGGGGGAACCACTTCGGGGCCGGCACTCTGCGCCGCAAGTGGATCAGGCCCGTATTGTCCGGTTTGGTCTCCGTGGCGGGTTCCGTCTCGGGAACTGCAAGCAGGGCTTTGTCCAGTGGGTCTTGTGCTGGTCTAGTGGAATTCATTGCTGGAAAAATCGATTTCGCCCGGGCGGGCGACTTTCTGGATGCGTCCGTCGTTGATCCACATGATGCGGTCGGAGCGCTTGAGCATTTTGAGGTCGTGTGTTGCGGAAATGATCGTCACGCCAAGGTCGTTGCGCAGCCGCGCCAACAACTCAATCATTTCTCCGCCGGTTTTTTGGTCAAGGTTGGCGGTGGGTTCGTCGGCGAGAATAATGTCCGGACGATTGGCGAGGGCCCGGGCGATGGCGACGCGTTGTTGTTGCCCGCCCGACAGTTCGGAGGGTTTGTGCAGAATGCGCTCGCCGAGGCCGACCAGCTTGAGCAGCTCCACGCCACGCTCTCGTCCGGCTTCAGCATCCATGCCGGCGAAACTCATCGGCAAGGTAACGTTCTCAAGGCATGTCATGGTGGCGATGAGATTGTAGGTCTGAAAAATATATCCGATCTTGCGGCAACGGAACCAAGCCAGTTCATCGAAGTCGAGCTGGGCGACATCCACCTGATCGATGTAAACCTTGCCGCTGCTGGGCTTGCTGAGGGCCCCGATCATGTTGAAGAGCGTGGATTTCCCCGAGCCGGACGGACCCATGATGGAAAGGTATTCGCCGCGATAGATTTCCAGTGTCGTCCCGCGCAGGGCATGGGTCTCCACCGTCCCCATACGGTAAATTTTTTTCACCTCGACGGCACGGATGACACAACTGCCGGAGGCATCTCCGGAGCGGATTTTCAGGGCATCGAGGCGGGCGGTGGTGACGGGCATACGGGGAAATCAGATGTTGGTGCGCAGGGCGTCGGCGGGCACCATGCGTGAGGCGACTCCGGCCGGGTAAATGGCGGCGAGGATGGAAGCGATGATCCCGGCGGCCAGGCAAATGACCATGGCTCCAAGCAGGGGCAGCACCGGCAGGGAACCGAAGACAAGCCCCCAGCCGTAGCTGAGGGCGTAAAGGATCGCGGCGAAGAGCAGTCCGAAGAGACTGCCCGCCACCCCACCAACCAAACCCATGAGCGCCGACTCCAGAAAGAAAACGCGGCGGATAAACGAGGAAAGCGCGCCGAGGCATTTCATGGTGCCGATTTCGCGAAAACGCTCGGTCACCGACATGAGCAGCGCGTTGCTAATGCTGATAATGGTGACCAGTGCGGCGATACACAGAATCCAGATTGTGCGAACCCTTTGCTGCGCGGCTTCCTGTGCCTGGCGCTGGAGGTCTTCTTCGGACGGCGGACGGCGCAACAGGACGCCTGCGCCCGAGGGATCGGAGACCAGGGTGCGGGTGAAAACCGCCACGGGTTGGCGGAGATGCGGGGAAATGCTTTCCCAGACATCGGAGGGCAAAGCCCCGCCGAGCACGATGATCAGCGACGGACGATCGTCGGCGCCGGTTGGGGCAAAGTCTTTCACCTCGAGGGGGCGGGCCGCGCCGGGCCGGAAGATTTCCCGCAGGAACCGCTGTTCGATGTCATCCGGTTCCGCCCCCCGCCAGACCACCAGCGTGCGTCCGGAAAGATTGCCCGATTCGGCGAGCAAAAATCCGACCATGGCGGCGGTTTGTTGACGGGCCTGGATTTCGCCCACCACCCGGCTGCGAAGCAAACTGGAGGACAGGATCGACATGAGGAAGGCCACGCCGAGCACCACGCCGAGGAGCGTGACCACAGAACGACCGAGGCGGATGCGGATGCCCTGCACGACGATGCCCCAAGCCACCCGGAGGGGCAACCGGACCTGATCTTGAATCGCGCTGTGGTTGGACGACATGTTCTAAAATGGAGTTCCCGACACGGCTTGTTGAATCAGCCGGATCGCAATAGTGGCCATGGCAATGAGTCCTACACCCGTGAAATACCCGGCCAGAATCGTGGGTCCCATGCGCAGGAAATTTTGCGGGCCGAATTTTTTCTGGAAATAAAATCGCCCGAGCATCGCCCCGACGATCTCCAGAACCATGACATGCGGCAGGTCACCAAATCCGCGGACCAGCCCGTAAACCAACATAACGGGTAGTCCGAAAATACTGAGAACGGCAAATAGAACCACTGAGACACCAAACCCGGTCGCGATGATCTCGGGGTGGATGGCCTGCATGAATTCGCTGTCCAGAATGCTGTGGGTTGCCGGGTCCTGGCCGGGCGGGACGAAGGTTGAGGAGTAGAGAAGAGTTTGGTTCTTTGCGAGGAGTTCCCAGCGCAGCGCGGCATTGGGAAACGCCTCCGAGGGCACGGGGCCGGACTTCCAGATGAAGGCCCAGAA
>CAMASH010000112.1 GCA_945860745.1 Chthoniobacter flavus
GGCGAGATCGTCGAATACGGCGACACCGCCAGCGTGCTGAAAAATCCCCAGCACCCCTACACGAAAGCCCTCATCGCCTGCATCCCCAAGCTCGGCTCCAAGGAAAAACGCCTCAAGACGATTGATTACGGATGGCTGGACAAGGCCAAGGTCTGAGCCGTTGTGGGTGTCGGGCTTTCGCGTGGGCCGAGTCAGAAAGTCGGCTCCTCACTGGTGCGAACCGAGGACAGGGGTAACCTCTTGAGCCTCCCCAGCTACCGACCCCAATCCCGAGAGGGATTCTCCTGCGGGAGCACGCGGAGAAAACTTCACCTTTGCCGCCTTGCGCCGTGGGCGGGCCTGCGGTAGCGGGATGCGGATGCGTGTTTTCCTGGCTCTTCTTTTTTTGCTGCCTGTTTTCCATCTCAATGCCGCGGCGGTGGTCGAGGCCAGCGGCGAGCTTCCCGCCGACGCCCGCGACGAACACGGACACACGATCGGCGGGATCGGGTCGGGGATTGTTTATGATGCGGAGGGGGATGTTTTTTTCTGCGTCTCGGACCGCGGTCCAGGGGATGGTTCGGTGCCCTGGCGGCCGCGTTATCTTGTTCTGAAGATCATTCAGGAGGGGGATCGTTTGGCGCCGAAGGTCCTGCAATCCGTGCTCTTCCGCGATGAGTCGGGGCGCCCGATGACGGGCCTGATGCCGGATGACGCGCAGGCCCGGACCCCCCGCAGGCAGGATGGGCGCACCTGCATCGACCCGGAGGCCATCGCGCTGGCTCCCGATGGCTCGATCTATGTTACGGATGAGTATGGACCGTATCTTTATCAGTTTGCCCGCGATGGAAAAATGATCCGGCGCCTGGAATTGCCAGAAACATTTCAGCCCAGAACGCGGGAGGGACGCCTGGATTTTACAGACAAGGCGGATCTCGTTTCGGGGCGCGACATCAATCGCGGACCCGAGGGCCTCTGCCTGCTGCCGGATGGCAAAACCGCCGTCCTCGCCTTCCAGAGTGCCCTCGTTCAGGATGGGGGAAAGTCGGAGGGCGAGGCCCTGCTGCTCTTCCTCGACTTGGAAACAGGGAAGCCCTCGGCCGTTTTCCGGCACGCGATGTCACCCGGCGAGGCGGGATCGAAGGCGGAAAAGCTTCTGGTCAACGACCTCGCTGCGCTGGATGACCACCGCTTTCTTCTCCTGGAACGCGACGAACTCGGACGCAATGGCGACAAAAACCCCACGACCGCCCGCTACAAATCCGTCTGGTGGATCGATACGCGGGAGGCCACAAATCTTCTCCCTGCGGACGGAACCACCAGCCGCCGCAGCGTCGGCAAACACCTGCTCTTCAACCTTCCCGATCTGGTTCCCGATCCAAAATCCCTTGGCGCGAAATGGGAGGGTCTTGCCCTCCTCCCCTCGCCCAACCCTTCGGAGGCCGTCCTGCTCATGACGGCGGACAATGACTTTCTCACGCCGGTCATTCATGACGAGGGAAAGGAAAACCCCTTTCCCCGCGTGGAAGATTCCGTGCCGATGCAGTTCTTCAAAATTCGCACCCCGCTGCCGGAGAATCCTTGAGCCGGAGGCCTTCCCTTTGCGAAGCTGTGCAACCTTGAGCGATTCCTTCCAACAAGCCCTTGCTGATACGCTGCCGGTTTTGCAAAAAATCCGCGTCGGTTTCGGGCCGCATCCGACGGCGACACTGGCCACGCTGGCGAAGTTGAAGGCAGCAGGGGCCTCCCGTGGAGGGCCCGCTCGCGGGGGAGATGGGGACCCCGCAGCCCCATCAGCACGGGCCGCGGACGTCGAGGACGCCGGCCCTCCATCCTTTCAGGCTCTCGCCACCTTGCGCCAAGCCGCGCTGGCCTGCGTGAAATGTCCGCATCTGGTGAAATCCCGCACCCGGGTCGTTTTCGGGGTGGGCAATCCCAACGCGGAGCTGATGTTCGTGGGCGAGGCGCCGGGCGCGGATGAGGACGAACAGGGCGAACCCTTCGTGGGCGAGGTGGGGCAGCTTCTCACCAAAATCATCCAGGCCATGGGATTCTCACGCGAGGAGATCTACCTCGGCAATGTGCTCAAATGCCGCCCCGACATGCCGCCGGGCGAAAGCGGCAAACGCCAGCCCAAGCCGGAGGAAATAACGACCTGTCTGCCCTGGCTGGAAAAACAGATCGCGCTGATCAAACCCCGCGCTCTCGTCGCCCTCGGCGCCACGGCGGTGGAAGGACTCCTCGGCCACACGGAACCCGTCGGCAAACTGCGCGGCCGCTGGCTCGACTTTCACGGCATCCCGGTCATGACGACGTATCACCCGGCCTATCTGCTGCGGAAAGAGTCCATCACGGAAAAACGCAAGGTGTGGGAAGACATGCTCCTCGTCCTGGAAAAACTGGAGAAGCCCATCAGCGAAAAACAGCGGCAGTTTTTTACCAAGGGTTGATCCTCTCAACTCTCAACCCTCATCTTCCTCTGAAACGCATCCTCATCACGCACCGGACGGAATATTTCTCCTCTTCGCCCGCCACCTTCGGCCCTCAGCGCGCCCGGCCGCGACCGCGCGAGGGTCACGAGGTGCCTGGCGGGGGATCGCGGCCGAAGATCGAACCCCGGGCTGAGGTGCGCCGGTTGCGCGACATTTCCGGCAACCCGATTGCGGTCACCACGTTCGCCGCATCCTCCCACACGCCGAGTCTCTTCAGCGAGGGGAACGTGGCGCATTACGGGGGGAATCCGCCGGATTTCCTGATCGATCCGAACGCGCTGCCGTATCCGTTTCAGGATGTTTCCGGGCAGGTCGTGCCGCTGTGAATCTCCTCGAGCGCGCCGGGCGCGATCTCCTCTGGCACTTTGTGATCAAGACCCTGTTCGTGCTTTTCAGCGTCTGCGCGCGGGTGCGGGTGGTTTCCTACGAACCGGTTCCGAAAACCGGCGGCCTCATTCTGGCCTCGAATCACGTCAGCCATTTTGACCCGCCCATTCTCACGCCGTATTTTCCCCGCCGGATTGACTGGATCGCGATGGCGGAGCTTTTTCATGGCAGGCTGCTCCACGGATTTTTCTCCGGCCTGAATGTGATTCCGGTGGATCGCACCGGCTCGGACCGCACCGCGCTGCGCACGGCGGTGAAACGCTTGCAGGACGGGCGTGTGGTGGGAATTTTTCCCGAGGGAGGAATCCGCGACGGCGCGGCTTCCATCGTCAATGGCGGGGCCATGAAAGAAGGCGTGGCCTTGCTGGCGGTGTTGTCCGGCGCGCCCATCATCCCCTGCGTGATTCTGGGCAGCGACCGGCTGTATCAGAAAAAGAACTGGCTGCCGTGGCGGCGGGTGCGCGTTTGCATCGGCTATGGGCGGGCTCTCGTGGTGGACGGCAAACTTTCCGGTGAAGCCAGACGCCGGGACGTGCTCGAACGCTTCGCGGCGGAGATCCTGCGCTTGCAGGAACGCCTCGGTGCGGAGTTCCAACTCACGGAGGATGATCTGCCAAAATCTCCCCAACAGCGCATGTCGGAGCCATGAAACGCGTGCTGGAAAAAACCGTCGCCGGGGCGATGGACGGGGCCATGTGCGGCATGATGAACGCGCTGCAATGGCAGCGCCGCGACCAGGTCTGCTCGCGGGAGGAATTCCATGCCTACCTCGCGGGTTGTGCCGGACTTTCGCGGGAGGAATTTTACGCCATGCCTGCGGTCGCGAATGCCTCGCAGAACGGCGTTTGGATGGAGTGGGACACTCCGCGGCCCAGCGGATTCGCCGAGAACGACCGCGTGCGGGTGCGTTATCACGCCTGCCGCAAGGGGCCGTCCGCGCCGACGGTGTTGCTGCTGCATGCGCTGATGAGCGGCAGCGATTTCGGGTATCTCCGGCTGGCCCGCTGGTATAACGAGCGCGGTTGGAATGTGGCGTTTCCCCATTTGCCGTTCCACTATTCACGGAACCCGAAGGGGTATTGGAACGGCCTGCTCGCCATCAATGCCAACCTCGTCCGCAATGTGGAAACCATCCGCCAGGGCGTGGTCGAGTTGCGCCAGTTGATGAGTCAGTTGCGCACGAAGGGATGCCGGGAATTTGCCATGATGGGAACCAGCTACGGGGGATGGAATGGGGCGTTGCTGAGTTTTCTGGAACCGGATTTCCGGTTCCTCGCGCTCATCCAGCCCATCGTCAACGTCGAGCATGCCATCTGGGGAAATCCCGGTTCGGCCACCATGCGACGCCTCCTGCTGGACCGCGGATTCAAACCCTGGGACCTGGGCGAACACGTCCGGATTTGTTCGCCTTTGCACGGCATCCCGCTCTGCGGGGCCGAACGCGCCATCATCACGGCGGGCATGTATGACCGCGTTTCGCCCCCGGGGGAGCTACTCACCCTCAAGCACCGCTGGCCCGGTGCCAAACTCATCCATGTGCGGCAGGGCCACTTCGGCTACACCGCCCTGAGAAAGACCCTTGATGCGATCGATCATCTCATTTAGCACGGACGAACCCAAATCCCATGTCCTCCTACTTTTCCAACATTCCCAAGATCTCCTACGAAGGTCCGAAGTCCAAAAATCCACTCGCCTTCAAACACTACAACCCCGACGAACTGGTCGAGGGCAAGTCGATGGCCCGGCATCTGCGCTTCTCCGTCGTTTACTGGCACACTTTCCGTGGCGCGGGCTCCGATCCCTTCGGCGCCGGGACGATGCTGCGGCCGTGGGACGACGGATCCGCCTCGGTCGAGAATGCGCAGAAACGCGCGCGGGTCGCTTTTGAATTCATCGAGAAACTGGGTGCCCCGTTTTACGCTTTCCACGATCGCGACGTGGCCCCGGAGGGCGCGACCCTGGCCGAGAGCAACCGCAACCTCGACGCCGTGGTCAAGGTCCTGAAAGAGGAACAACAACGCACCGGCATCAAGCTCCTGTGGGGCACCGCCTGCCTTTTCGCCAACCCGCGTTTTCTCCACGGCGCGGCCACCAGTCCGAATACCGACGTCTTCGCCTACGCGGCCGCGCAGGTGAAGAAAGCGATGGAGGTCACCCACGAACTGGGCGGCGAGGGCTACACCTTCTGGGGCGGACGCGAAGGCTACTCGACCCTCTGGAACACCGACATCAAGCGCGAACTCGATCACCTGGCGCGCTTTCTGCACCTGGCGGTCGACTACAAAAAGCAGATCGGATTCAAGGGTCAGTTCTACATCGAACCCAAGCCGAAGGAGCCGACCAAGCATCAATACGACTCGGATTCCGCCGCCTGTTTGAATTTTCTGCGCGAATACGGACTGCTCGATCATCTCAAACTCAATCTCGAATCCAACCACGCCACGCTGGCCGGCCACACCATGCACCACGAATGCGAAGTCGCCGCCGCCGCCAACGCGCTGGGTTCGGTCGATGCCAACGCGGGCGACGATTTGATCGGGTGGGATACTGACCAGTTTCCCACCAACCTTTATTTGACGACCTCGGTCATGCTCACCGTGCTCAAGATGGGCGGATTCACCACCGGCGGACTCAACTTTGACGCCAAGGTGCGCCGCGAAAGTTTCGAGCCGGTGGATTTGTTCTATGCCCACATCGGCGGGATGGATGCCTTCGCGCGGGGATTGAAAGCCGCCGCCGCCATCCGGGCCGACGGCCGTCTGGGCGACATCGTGAAGTCCCGCTACGCCTCCTGGGACAGCGGACTGGGCAAGTCCATCGAGGACGGCAAGGAAACTCTCGCCTCGTTGGAAAAACACGCCCTCAGCCAGCCCGATCCCATCCAGCACGGCAGCGGACGCCAGGAGTTGATCGAGAACATTATCAACGAGTTGATTTAAGCCGCATCCAAACCGTGGCTGAACCATGCCCCGGCGGATAATCCGGTTGAGGCGGCTCGCGATGGAACGTCGCTTTGCCCCGGGCCACGCGCGCTCCCATGGAACACAGTTTGTCCGTAGTTAACGCCGAACAGTTGGTGGAAAGCAGGAGGGAGGCGCCGGGTGCTGCGCAAGCCACCGCCTGCACGATCAGATCCTCATAGTCACGGGCGGCGCGAAAGGCCTTGCGCGGACTGCTGCGGCCGAAGGTCGGAGGATCGAGAATGATGGCGTCGAACTTTTCGTCGCGCCCGGCCAGCCGGGGCAGAACTCCCAGCACGTCGTCGGCCAGGAAACGATGCCGGGCGGCATCGAAACCGTTGAGCTCAAAGTTCCGGCGGCCGCGGGTCAGGGAGGACTTGGAAAGATCGATGCTGAGCGTTTCCGCGCCCTCGGTTGCCCCCGCCACCGAGAAGGCGCAGGTGTAGGAAAAGGTGTTGAGCAGCCGCTTGGGGGCGAGGGTCCGGAGGTGCAGACGGTTGGCGCGTTGATCGCAAAACAATCCCACGGAATAGCCGGTGGCAAAGTCCACCTCGTAGAGCAACCCGCTCTCGCGCACGGTTTCCTTCGTCGGCCCACCCGCATCGCCGCGCAGCAAAACCGGCTGATCATTCTCCCGCGGCTGGCGGACGAGGTGCCGCAGATAAATCCGGGGAACAGACAAAGCCGCGCGTTCCAGCCACCGATCGAGTTGGCCCAGGAGCCGGTCCGCCGCGTCGCGTTCCTTGACCGAAATCACCGCCGTTCCGCCGAAGCGTTCGATCCAGGCGTCTTCCGCTGAGAACACGCGATGGGCGGTGGTTCCGCCGGCGTCCAGCTCCGCCACCAACCCGGGCTCGATCCACTTCATGCCGTGACGGGCGGCAAAGGCGGGAGCGGGCAATCCAACGAATCTGCGATGGCGCGAAGGAGTTCGTATTCCTTCAGATCCACCACCCCATCGTGAGCCACCGTCTCGCGGCAGGCTTTCAGGATGGTCTTCTTCACATCCGGAGCCGCCTGCGCGATGCGGTCCAGTCCGGCGTCAATCGCGGCCAGATTGCAAACCTCCCCGCGTTGCAAATTGGGGGAGGAGGTATTGATGAGCAATTCCCGCGCCCCGGCGGCGAACGCCGCATCGCGATCCGGCACGGCCGGATGTCCGATCACGGACAGACCGGTCAGCAAGGCCGCGACATCGGGCAGGAGTGGAACGAGCGAACGATACTTCACCGCCGGACCGGTGGAGCGGGTGAAATACAGATCGAGGTGACGGAGGAGGGCCTTTTGCAGAGCGTATTCGAACAGGTTGATTTGTTTGTCGCTCTCGACCAGATGCCGCACATTTTCGCGGAAGGCCGCGTATTGGCCCGGCGAGAGATGGCGCAGGGTCGGCATGACCAGATCGACCAGGGGCAGACGTTGCTCGACGGAAATTTCCCCCCGCCGCTCAAACAGGGCCAGCGTCTCGGCCCGCAAGGGGGGATCGACTTTCAGACCGTCCAACTGCACCCGGCGGAATTCTTCCCGCTGGTCGAGAAGGATGGCATAAATGAAGGCGCAGCCGCCGTGCAGATCGCGCACACTCTCACCGGCAAAAGCCGGCAGCGCGGCCAGCAAAGCCCGGGCCCGGCCGAGACCTTGTGGCAGGATGGCTCCGCCCGCGACCGGCCCCTTCTCCGCGGGCAGGGGCGGGGGAGCGACCTCCCTGACCTGTGCGCCGTCGAAGTTTGCATCAATGGCCTTGATGCGTTCTTCCAGCGGAGGGTGCGTGGCAAAGAGGGAAAGCCACGGATCAGCCAAACCGTTTCCGAAAAACAGGTGACTCGCCTCGGACGCACGGGGGCTCTCGAGCCGCGAGGCGAATTTCCCGATTTTCCACAAGGCCCCCGCAATGCCCGCGGGATTGCGGGTGAACTGCACCGCCGAGGCATCAGCCAGAAACTCCCGCTGCCGGCTGACCGCGGCCTTGATCAAATTGCCGAAAAACACCCCGATCCATCCGATGAGGTAGAGCGCAATGCCGCCTGCCATCAAGGCAAAGACCAGGCCGCCGCCCTTGCGGTCGTCGCGCGAACCCGCGGACGAAAACATGTTCATGCGCAGAAAGAATCCCCCGACAATGGCCAGACACAGAATCCCGTGGAGGATCCCGATCAGCCGGATGTTCAACTTCATGTCCCCGTGCAGGATGTGACTGAACTCGTGCGCGATCACGCCCTGCAGTTCGTCGCGCGAAAGTTGCTCAATGCAGCCGCGGGTGACTCCGATGGCAGTGTCGCCGGGACCATGACCCGCCGCGAAGGCATTGATGGAAAGGTCCGGCAGCACATAGATCTCCGGAACCGGAACCCCCGAGGCCAGCGCCATCTCCTCGACGATGTTGAGTAATTTGCGTTCATTGAGATCGGTCGTGTTTCCTGCCACCGGTTCGCCGCCCAGCATGGCGGCGACGACCCGGCCCCCTTGCGAGAGTTGGGCGGTTTTCATCAAGCTGCCCATCGTCACGGTCAGGGCGACTCCACCCACCACCCAGCCCATCACTTCCCAATCACCCAACGGCCGCCCCAGAATGAGCGTGAACACGATCTGCAGCGAAGCCATGATGCCGAGCACGGCCAGCGCAAAATAGACAACCAGCCAGCGGGTGCGGGTTTGGGCGTGGGTTTGTCGTTCGAAAAAATCCATGACTTAAAGAACATGGAGCACGAGGCCCGGAGCCGCGAGGAAGAATCCTTTCTCCCCGCTCCCTGCTCCCGGCTCCCGGCTCCTCATGGCGGGGATTGTCCTCCCGAGTGCTGGTTGAGAAACGCGGCAACGGCCTTTTGAATTTCGGCCGCTGTCGGTCCGAGTTCGACCAGATGACCCGCCCCCTCGACCGGGAGGAGGGTGGCCGCCGGGATCTTTCCGGCGGCGGCCTGCACCTCGGCCAGCGGCACACACGCGTCCGCCGTGCCCTGCACAAGGAGGGTCGGAACCGCGAGGCGCGCGAGCGGAAGTTCCGGCAGGGCCCGAATCTGGATGAGGTCGTTGCGGGCGCCCGATTCCCGCGGACTCAACGGCGCGAATGTCCCGAAGAAACTCCGGAACCATTCCCGTTGGGCGGGATCTCCCAGCACGGAACCGATGATCGCGCTGGTTGGCGTGGCGCTGTCCGTGTTGACCGTCTCCAGCGTCCAGGACAGCATTTTCCGGGGATCCCTTTCCGCCATTTCGACCGCCAGCCACGAACCGATGTCGCCGGTCAGCCGATTGAGAACAATGCGGCCAAACTCGGAACCCCGGCCTTTCCCGAAAGGATCAAAGCGCTTCGTCACAGGGGACAACAAAACCAGGGCCCAAACCTGCTTCGGATGCCGCACGGCAAACTGAATAGCCGCGGGCGCCCCGCCCGAACTGGCCAGCACGGCCACGCGGGGCAAGCCGAGGGTTTCGAGCAAAGCGGCCATGGCATCGGCTTGTTGCTCGGGCATGAGACCCGTGGCCAGAGGCGTGCGCAGGTAGCCCGGACGCGACGGCGCAATGATTTGGAAGCCCGCCTCAAGCAGGCCGGACCCCAGGAGCATCGCCTGGTCATAGCCGCCCGGCACGCCATGAAAGACGAGAACAGCCGGACCCTCACCACGGGCGACAAACTCCACCGCTCCCGCGCTCGTTTTTGCCACCTCGCTCGCGGCCTCAAGCCCGGCCAGTTTGTCCGAGCGCCACGAGGTGAACCATGCGAGCACGACACCGAGGGCCAGCAGCACCAGCACAAAAAGCAGGAAGGCCATCCGCGCAAAGAACCGGAGAGAAAACTTCATCAGCAGAAGTGATGAGGGATCGGCCCCGGGTGACAAGAAAAACCGCTCGGAGTCCGTCACTTTTCACCCTGCCGCAAAAAATGGGGGTACACGGATTCGAACCGTGAACCAAGCAGTTATGAGCCGCCTGCTCTAACCGTTGAGCTATACCCCCTTTTTTCTGCAAGCGGGGGGAGCCTAACAGAGATCCCTGAGTCGACGGGAGAACAATTTAAAGTCTAAAGCGGCATCAATCTTCCCCCCAGGGAAAAAACCGGAATTCCCCTGCGTAGGGTGCGGGACAAATTTCTGAGGGATCTCCAGATCGGCGTTTTTTGGGAACATGTAAGCTTCTGTGCCACAACGTGGCTGCATCCCGCAGCCCAAGGTTGTCCCGCGGCTGCCGGACTACCTTGGGTAGATAGCAAACCATACACCAACCCTGAATGGGTTGTGTTCCTCGCCCGATGCAACCCATTCAGGGTTGGTTCTATTCTCCTGTCGATACCCAAGGTAGCTCATTCTTCGCAACCTTGGGCTGTCGGATTGATCCCCTTCGGGGATTCCTG
>CAMASH010000113.1 GCA_945860745.1 Chthoniobacter flavus
ACGAAGGAGCAGAGCCCAAGCACTCTGTGACTGATACCATCTCTCTGATTTGTTTGGATCATTGGCTGGAAGCCAATGCCACGTGGCATCGGCATCCTGCCGATGTTCTGAGTCCATTTATTTGGCAGAGATGGTATGAGACTCGACGAAGGAGAGAGCCAGGGTGCACGGGGGATAAGCAACGCAGCCGGAGGTCAAAAGAACAAGCGAGGTTGCTCCCTTTATTTATTGACAGCGACTAACCCGCCTTTGTCTTTTCGGGAGGCCAGCACAAACCTTTCGATTTCGTGAAAATCTCTGCGGATGGCGATTTTTTGAAATCCGTTTTTTGCCAGAATTTCGTGCACGCGGGCCGCTTGATCGTGTCCGATCTCGAGTGCCAGCGTGCCGCCCTCGGCCAGGCGGTGCGGGCTTTGGGTGATGAGACGCTCGATAATCGCCAAACCATCGGGACCTCCGTCGAGGGCGAGAGCGGGATCCTGCCGCACTTCCGGCTGAAGCGATGCCAGGTCGCCGCTGGCGATGTAGGGCAGGTTGGCAATGATCAGGTCAAACCGGGTTTCTCCGGGAGGGAAAAGATCGGCCTCAGAAAAGGTGACCGTATCCCCGAGGGTATGCCGGCTGGCGTTGCCTTTGGCCAATTCCAGGGCGGCCGGAGAGATATCCGTGGCGGACACTTCAGCGCCGGGCAGTTCCAGAGCGAGGGTGATGGCGATGACGCCGGAACCGGTGCCGATGTCCAGGAGCGTTGGGGCTTGCCCGCCTTGGGCGGCGCCGGAGACGGCCACGGGTTTGGGCTTGAGACTCGACGAAGGCGAGGGTGTCGGGGCGACAATTGCGAGGACGATCTCGACGAGTTGCTCGGTTTCCGGGCGGGGAATCAGGGCCCGGGTGTCGCAGAGGAAGGATCGGCCGAAAAACTCCGCCGTGCCCAGGAGGTGCTGCAGGGGTCTTCCGGTTCCACGGTCGCGGATCAACTCGCGCAGAGGCGCGCGCTCGGCGTCGGAAAGCGGACGGTCGAATTCGAGATAAAGATCGAGGCGCTTTTTGCCCAGCACATGGGCGAGGAGGTGCTCGGCATTAAGCCGGGGGCTTTCGATGCCATGCTTGTTGAGGTAACCGGCTGCGGCGGTCAGGGTCTCGAGGACGGTCATCGCGGAGCTAAGGTTGAGAGTTGATGGGTGAGGGGAAGAAAGGCAGGCGACGTTTCACCGTCCTCAACCCCGAACCCTCAACGCGAACTCAAGCGGCTTCGAAATAGGGCAGGGTTGCCGCCACTTTTTTGATGTCGGGGATGCCTTCCAGCAAGTCGGCGATGGCGTCCCATTTGCCGCTGACGAGGGCTTCGTGAGCATGGCTGGGCAGGCTGGCTTGGAAGTCCATGTCCGCCGCGCTGACCTTGCCTTCGAGCAAATCCAAGGTGATGAGCTGCGCAGGGTCGCGGTTGACCAAATCGGCCAGGGCGGCGATGTCCGCCTTGGACAGGACAGCGCAGGGGATGCCGAGGGTGGTGGAGTTTCCGAAGAAGATTTCGGCAAAGCTCTCCGCCAGCACGGCACGGAAGCCGGAGCGGTAGAGCGCCTGCGGGGCATGCTCCCGCGAGCTGCCGCAGCCGAAATTCGAACCCGAGAGCAGGATGCTGGCTCCCAAAAACCGCGGGTCGTTGAGCGGATGGGCTTTCTCCGATCCGTCGGCATTTCGCCGTTCGTCGTAGAAGGCATATTCGCCCAAGCCATCAAAAGTCACGCACTTCATGAAGCGGGCTGGAATGATGCGGTCCGTATCAATATCCTCTCCCGCCACGTAAACACCGCGGCCGGCCACTTTAATTAGTTTTTCCAACGCCATAGTAAATATTAAAGTTAATTAACTCAATCCGAACAATTCACGAGCATCGGATATTTCGCCGGTTATCGCTGCCGCAGCGACCATGAGGGGGCTCATGAGGACCGTGCGCCCGGTCGGGCTGCCCTGCCGGCCTTTAAAGTTCCGATTGCTGGAACTGGCGCAAAGCTGGTCGCCGACCAGTTGGTCGGGGTTCATGCCAAGGCACATGGAACAGCCTGCGCCGCGCCATTCGAACCCGGCGTCGCGGAAGATTTCTGCCAGGCCCATTTGCTCGGCGATGAGCGAGACGCCTTGCGATCCGGGAACCACGATGGCTTTTACGCCGGCCTTGACCTTTTTGCCCTTCAGATAATGGGCCACTTCGGCCAGATCGCTCAAGCGGCCATTGGTGCAGCTGCCGAGAAACGCGACATCCACCTTGGTGCCCTTGATGGGCTGACCGGCTTTCAGATGCATGTGAACGAGGGCCTCTTCAGCGGTGGCGCGGTCTTTTTCCGGCAGTTCGCCGGCGGTGGGCACCTTTTCATCAATGAAGATGGCCTGGCCGGGATTGATACCCCAGGTTACGGTCGGGCTGATGTCTGCCGCCTGATAGGTGATCACATCGTCATAGTGCGCCCCGGGGTCGGAGGCGAACGACTTCCAGCGGGCGACGGCGGCGTCCCAATCGGCGGTTTTTGGCGCGTAGGGACGTCCCTTCAGGTAGGCGAAGGTGGTTTCGTCGGGGTTGACGTAGCCGACGCGCGCGCCGCCCTCGATGGACATATTGCAAACGGTCATGCGCTCCTCCTGGGTGAAGGCGTCAAAGGTCGAGCCGCCGTATTCGTAGGCGTAACCGAGACCGCCATTCACTCCGAGTTTGCGGATGATGTGCAGAATGACGTCCTTGGCATAAACGCCGGGCGAAAGTTTACCCTCGACGTTGATGCGGCGGACTTTCGGCTTGTGGATGGCCATGGTCTGGGTGGCCAGAACGTCGCGCACCTGACTGGTGCCGATGCCGAAGGCGATGGCGCCGAAGGCTCCGTGGGTCGAGGTGTGGGAGTCGCCACAGGCGATGGTGGTGCCAGGCTGGGTGATGCCCTGCTCCGGTCCGACGATGTGGACGATGCCCTGCTTGCCGCTGGGCAGGTCGAAGAACGTGACGCCGGACTCCGCGCAGTTTTTGCGCAGCGCCTTGATCATGTCATCCGCGAGTTGGTCGGAAAACGGTTCTTCACGTTCGTCGGTGGGCACAATGTGATCGACGGTGGCGAACGTGCGCTGCGGATAGAGGACCTTTAGTCCAAGGTCGCGCAGCATGCCGAAAGCCTGCGGACTGGTCACCTCGTGAATGAGGTGGGTGCCGATGAGAAGCTGGGTGGCTCCATTGGGCAACAAGCGCACGGAGTGCTTCTCCCAGACCTTATCCAACAATGTTTTGCTCATAATCGTGATGAAATTGCGCCTGATGGCGGGCTGGCAATCATCGTTCCAACCGGCAAAGAGCGCAAGTTCCTTGTCATTCGCGATTTCATGGGCCAAAGTGACGGGAAGTTTCGCTTCCCTGCCATGCCCATCGAAAATCCGGAAAACTGGTTTCTGAAAAAACACGAGAACGGCGAGATTTTCGGTCCGGTGTCTTTTCGGAAGATCCGCGACTGGGCGCGTTCCGCGCAGGTCAATCCGCAGGACATGCTTTCCAATGACAAAACCATCTGGACCAAGGCGCCGATGATCCCGGAGATGGAAATGGACTGGCTGGTGGTGGTGGGAGAAAATTTGCTCTACGGTCCCACGACGCCGGAGGCTTTGCTGGAGTTCGATCAGCTCGGGGAAATCTCGCCCGGCACTCCGCTGGTCAATTGTTGCACCGGGGAGACCACGTCTTTGCAGGAGACACCGTTTTTCAAGGCGGCGCAGTTGGAGCCCAAGGAGGAGAAAATTTCTTCAAACTCCATCCTTGCGATTCTGCAGCAGCCCGGTCCGGGTGGTTTGCGGGCCAACCTCCAAAAAAGAATCCGCGAGTTGGAGGTCGGCTTGCTGGACAAGCGCCGCAAGCTCATGGCGGCGGAGGAAACCATTGTCCGGTTGGAAGCCAGGATCAAGGAATTGGAAGGCCGCGCGCGGGAAGCCAGCGGCCCGCGCAAGGGGTAGAATATCCTGTCGCCACGGCACGCTGTTGCCGTGCCTGGGAATCGCCCCAGCGGAGTGGGGCGACTACAGTTGGCCGTGCTTGGGAGCCGTCCCAGCAAAGTGGGGTGCCTAAAGTCGGTCTCTACTTCTCCCCGAGATTTTCCAAGGCAGGAATGCCGTAGTCCTGCATGAGCTGGCTTTTGCCGGCCTCCACTTCCGCCGCGTCGAGAGCGATGACGCCGGGGTCCTGTTCGAACTCGATGCGATGGAATCCATCCTTCGGCGCCGCCGCGGCCCGGGCCAGGTCTTCCAGGCTTTTGATCTCCACGCCGTTCAGTTTATTGACCACGAGGTGATCGAGATTTTCGTAGCCCAGCGTGTTTGGAGAGGGCAGGACCTGGCTGAGGAACACAATTTTGCCCCGGTCGGTGGGCAGTTCGTTCTGGAAGGCATCCAGATAGACCAGCCTCTGGGGGGCCTCCTTCATCCAGCCGGAACCCCATTCCTGGAGATAGGGACGGGAAAGCTCCTGAAAAACCAGACCGCCGAGGATGAAATAGTGCGGCTGACTGCCGAAAATAGAGGGTTCGCTCACGACGTTTTTCTTGTCGAGCGGGGCGAGCACGACGGAAAGGGCCTGGCGTTTGCCGTCGCGCTGAATGGTGAATTCGATGGTGTCGCCGACCTTGGCCAGCGTGTTGGTGAGATGACTGAAGGAGATTTTTCCGAACTCCGCATTGTCGTAATTGCCATCCTGATCGACCGGCTTGCCGGCCACGGCCAGGATGATGTCGCCTTTGCGCAACCCCGCTTTTTCCGCCGGACTGCCGGGGCGGACCTCGGTCAGATAGACCCCGCCGTCCTCGGTCAATCCGAGGTAGCGGCGGAATTGCGGATCCCGGGTCGAGGCGAAGGCGATGCCGGCGCGGGGGAATCCGGAGTACTTTTCCTCCTGCGCGTCGGCCAGAAAGTGAGCGATGACCGGGGCGGGAATCAAATCCGCCGTCTGGCTGCGCCCGTCGTAGCGCATGAGCAATCCGAGCAGTTTGCCATCGCGGACGGCGGGCACGGTGAAGCTGCCCTCGCGGCTTTGCAGCGGAGAGCTGAGCCGGTAGGTCAGCAGCGAGAGGTAGTCCAACGGATATCCCGCCACGGTGATGGTGGTGATGGTGGCCGGGGTTTCCGCAATCAGTCCGTTGTTTTCCAGCTGCAGAATCACCGCCTTGTCGCCCACGCGCGCTCCGCTGTCGAGGGGCAGAGGTTTGGCGTTTTTCAGAAAATCCGGATTGACCGGCCTGAGCAGAGCCAGATTGCTGTCGTAATCCACCACCACAACCTCGGCGGCGGATTTCTCGGCCGAGGAGGATTTCTCCAGTTCGACATAGGTGTGGTTGGCCACGATTTCTGCGGTGACCAGGACAAGGGTGTCCGGCATCACGACACCGAGTCCGCGGCGCATAGACGGGGCCTTCTTTGTCCAGGGACGGAAGAAATCGAAGGCCTGGCTGGTCGAGTTGACCCGCACGAGCGAGTCGTTGCTGATTGCGGCCGGGGTTTTTTCCCGCGTCGGCGATCCGGCGCCGGCCCGGAGGGCCTGGGGCAGGAGAAGGACGAAGAGAAGGGCGGTGAGAGACTTCATTTTTGCAAATTCTCCTCCTTGAGCACCCGGTAGCGCGAGAGGATGCGGGCGCGCGCTTCCTCGACCTCCTTGCGTTCCAGCACGATCGGGCGACCTTGACCGAGCATTTCGATCACGTAGGAGTCCGCCTCCTTTTTGAAGGCCGTGGCCACATCGTCAAGGCGGTCGATTTTCTGTCCGTTGATTTTGTTGACGATGTCATAGCGGAACTCCGCGGCGTAGGCGTTGACGGGATCGGCCAGGATGCTGCTGAGCACGACGATTTCCGCGCGTTCGCGATAAATGCTCTGGGTGATGAATTGATCGAAGAAATAGCGCAGGCGCAGATCGTCGGGATTGTGCTCGGAGATGAAATTGGCATCCACCGGTTGAAAAACCAACCCGCCGAAGACCACGAAGCGCGGTTTTTCATTGTAGGCGTTGGCCTGGAGGGTGAACGGCCAGGCGTGGGTCAGGTTGATGGTGACATGGAGCGGTTTCCTGTCGCGCAGGATCTCGAAGTTCACCGTGTCGCCCTTGAATTTCCGCTCCACCACCTCGGCCATCTCCACCGCATCGCCGTCGATGGAAACGGTTCCGTCGCTGGCGATGGGCAGTCCGTCGATCTTCAGCAGCACGTCGCCCGGAGACAGCACACCCTCGGAAACGCCCCCGCCAAAGACACTCCCGACCACCACGCCGGGGTCGCCATCACTCAGACCCAGCGACTGGCGCATGGCGGGATTATGCAGCGGATGATAGCTCAGCGTGAGATCGACATAGCGGTCATAGTGGCCGTCCTCCACGTCCTGGAGAAATCGCCGGATGACTGGCGTCGGGATCATGTAGCCGACATTCTGGGCCACGTCTCCGCTGTAGCCCTGAAAGGCCACCCCGATGACCTTGCCGTCCTGCAACACCGGGCCGCCGCTGTTGCCGGGATTGATGGCGGCGTCGATCTGGATGGTCAGATGCGAATCCACACCGGAGTGCGAGTAGGGTTGGAAATCGATGCGCGAGACCACGCCGCGGGTGACCGAAAGCCGGTCGCCGCCGATGGGATAGCCATAGACGGACACGGTGGACTCGATGGCCGGAATGCCCCCGAAATCGAGGGACATCGTGCCCTTGAAGAAATCCGCATTGTCCACTGTGAGCAAAGCCAGATCGCAATCATGCGCCACATGCAAAACCCGTGCCGGATAGGGCTTGGGATCACCCTCCTTGGAGACGGTGAGGAAGCGCGCGTTGCTCACCACATGCGCATTGGTCATGATCCGGTGGCCCGAAATGATGAAGCCCGCGCCCACGCCGCCATTGACCTCGCCGCCGTTCCAGGGAGCTTTGTAGTTCGGTTCCTGCGATGTTTCCTGGATGCGAACCAGGCTGCTGGCTACTTTTGCCGCCGGGCTGGAGGGGGCTAGAAAAACCGCGCACAGCGTGCACGCGAAAAGTCGAAACATAGGCGAGAAGCTAGGCGGGTTGGGCGTTTTGACAACAGGGAATTGCAGGGATTTTTCCGAGGCGAGGCCTTTTCCCACCCGAAACCTTGCCGGCCTGCAACCAGCTCCCTTCCGCCTCATCTCGGACGGTCCCATCGGTGCCGCTCCCGTCGCGCTCCCGGCCTGCATCCTGCCACACCTTCCGTCCGGACCCGCCAACGTCGCGCCCGGGTCCCGTCAATCGCGTCGTCGACAAAACCGGCGTGCGGGCCAACCCGGACGGCCCCGATCACGGCCTCCAGCGCACGATGACCGCGCAGTCACCGTCGCGGCCGGGTTTTCTTGCCTTCGCCGGCCAGCCTTGCTAAGAGGTGTGTCACTTCGTCGCCATCAGCGTCCTGAAACTGCTTAGGCTTTATGAATTTCAGCCATCCCAAAACCCAGCCGCGGTAGTAGTCATGAAACCGCGCCTCCACCCCATCCGGCGTCAAAGCTACCCTGAAGTGCTCCCATCTCTTGCCGCAAAGCACTGCCGCGTTGTGCTTTATGAAAACTTCGGGTCCGTCACTTTTCGTGAAATAGGATGACATCCTCCTATTTCAATAAAACGAGACATCCTTCTATCATACGTTCGTTAATAAACTTTCATGAAAAGTAAGTTACTAATAACGGCAATACTAGCATCGTCCATATGCTCATGCGATAAGCCTAACAGACTAACGTCTTTCGCAGTCGATGACGCGGTAAAAAACAAGTCTGCAGAGATGAATCGGAGCATATCGAAGTCAATAAGAGAAAACGGCGGGGAGATTCGGATTCTTATCTTGGGCAATTCAATTGCTCTTCATGCTCCAGCTCCAGAGATAGGCTGGGGTAACAACTGGGGTATGGCGGCGTCTTCTGCCGATAAGGATTTCGCACATCTGACCATATTTGGCATCGAACAGCGAACTGGTAAGAGGGCTGATTATCGTATCCGGAACGTCTACGGGATGGAGAAAGAGTTTCTCTCCGGCTACGACATCATCGATTTGCAAATGCAAGATATCGCTTGGAAGCCGCATTACGTGGTAATTGCTGCAGGAGAAAATGTCGCAGCCTTTAAACACCGCCGGGAAGAGGAGGCGTGGGGCAAAGCGCTTTATGATCTGGGTAAGGCCTACAAGCACGCAAATCCTACCGCAAGGATAGTCTATCGCAGCGTCTTCTGGAACAATGATATTAAGCATCGCTTGGCTAAGGAGGCCGCCGCAAAGCTTGGTGTGGCCTTCGCAGACCTGGGGTCGCGTGGAGATGAAAGTGCGATGCAAGCGCACAACTCCGGATTCAAACATGAGGGTGTTGCAATGCATCCGGGTGATTTAGGTATGGCAATGCAAGCGGAGCTTGTCCTAAATGCAATGTTCGACTGATAACTTAGGCGATGGAATTCGCCGAAGCGAACAAGACGCGACATGACAACCCCTACCAGCCGCCCTGTTTCCACGATTTTTTGTGATTACAACCTAAACCCCGTGATCGACGTGCTCCTCCGCTGATAGGGGTGCATGCGCTTTTACGTTGGACAGAGGAACCTCGATGAGAATCCCCATGTTTACTGGAGCGATGCTGATGCTTGTCTCATGCTGTCTTGCGCAAGAACGTCAATCGCGGCCCATCGTTGGTGCCATCCGCTGGGATGCCTGGACGGGAGGAGAAATCACCGCGCAAGTCGAACGGACTCTTGGTCCGCGGAAATACCAGAGCCGCCTGCCGTGGTTTGCCGAAGTCAAAGGTGACAGTCAGGTGCATATTGACGGCAGTTCGCAAGAGATCATGGATCAGGAGATCGCCTACGCGGCAACCGCGGGGTTGGATTATTGGGCGTTTTTGCTCTACCCGGAAAGCAATTCCATGAGTCAGTCCCTGCAGCGCTACTTGCGAAGCGCCGTGCGGGGAAAAGTCCGTTTCTGTGTAATTCTTCACAACTCATTCGGCGTGCCAGAGGAGCAGTGGCCCAAGGAACGCGATCGGGTCGTGGCACTGCTGAAGGAAGGCGGATATCAGACTGTGCTCGACGGACGCCCCCTCGTGTTTGCGTTTGGGGTCAGATTCAGGGGCGGGTTTCCTGCAGAACGCTTTACTGATTTTCGGCGCGCGGCCCATGAAGCTGGCGTCAATCCATATTATGTCTTCATGGGATGGAATCCGGCAGCGGATTTCCGTAACGAATCCGCCAAGGGATTCGATGCGGTGTCGGCATATGCGTATGGCAGCGCCGATGCAACCTTCTCAGACCTTTGCCGGGGCGTCGAAACACGATACTGGCAGAACGCGGCCGCAGCAAAGGTTCCCTATGTGCCTCTTGTGACCACAGGATGGGATAAACAGCCGCGCAAGGACAACCCTGTATTGTGGGAGAAGGGGGACAGCTATCACCAACAGAATGTCTTCCCTTCGGCCGCTACGCCAGCCGAAATAGCCGCGCATCTCCAGCGCGCTCTTGCGTTTGTCCAAAAGAACCCCGGGGTTTGTGTCGCGAATGCAATCATTATTTACGCATGGAATGAGCATGACGAAGGCGGCTGGCTCGAACCAACCTGGACGGCAAACGGAAGATCAAATACCGAGCGGCTTGACGCAATTGCCCGCATTCTAAAGCCCGACACAAATACTGCCCAACGAGCCGATGCCGCTAACCCCCATGCCTTCGGCACTTCTGGCACGTCGGCTGCGGAGCAGCCTCGGATGCCAGAAGCAAGCGGGATGCGGTGACTGCCGAACTTCGCCAGAAACGATGAAATTCTTTCCCTTCGGGCATGCTTCGGAGAAAGTGATGCAACGCGCGCGAACGTAGTAGAGAACTAGCCTCTGCATCCACCATGTCATCCACGCCCAAGCATCCCATCGGCTCGGTTTACGGACTGTTAGCGGCTTTGCTCTTCGGGGTGAGCACTCCGTTTGCCAAGATGCTGTTGGAGCACTCGGGGCCGGTGATGCTGGCTGGGCTGCTC
>CAMASH010000114.1 GCA_945860745.1 Chthoniobacter flavus
AGCGTCTGGCCGCCAATCAGATGGATTTTCTCCACGCCGTTTTTCAAGGCGGCGGTCGCGGATTGCACTTTGGGAATCATGCCGCCGTCGATGACTTTTTGTTTGATGAGCTGATCAATCTGTTCGGAGCTCACCGAGGGAATCAAAGAATCCTTCTCCGCCGGATTGCGCATGATTCCGGGGACATCGCTCACATAAATCAACTTGGAGGCCTGCAGCGAACTGGCCAGCGCGGCGGCGGCGATGTCGGCGTTGATATTCAGCACCATGCCGCTTTCCTCGGCTCCGATCGGGCTGATGACGGGCACGATTTCCCTGTTAATGGCGGCGCGGACTTCGTTGATGTGGATGTGAGTGGCTTCGCCGACAAAGCCGATATCGACTTCCTCTCCGCTCTCGAGCCGTTGGGGGCCCAGGCGCGTGGCGACAAAGACGTTGCGCCCGGAGAAACCCTGCGCTTTGCCCCCGTATTTGATGATGTTTTCCACAATGCTCGGGTTGATTTCGCGGTCGAGCGTTTTTTCAACGATCATGATGGCCTGGGCATCGGTGGCGCGGAGTCCGTTGACAAACCGGGCTTTCTGTCCGGCGTCGCGCATGCGGGCGGTGATGGCCTTGCCTCCGCCGTGAACCAGCACAGGGTTGATGCCGACAGCCTCGAGAAAGACGACATCGCGCAGGAAACGTTCCACGATCTGGCCGTCCTCCATGGCGGCGCCACCGTACTTGATGACAAAGGTCTGGCCGCGGAATTTTTGAATGTAGGGAAGAGCCTCGATCAGGCTTTCAGCGTGCGCGTCCGCTGTGTGGGTGCTGCTCATGAATTGTTACTCGCCAAGATTAAGCCGGACATATTCTTCGGTGAGATCGGTTGTCCAGACGGTGTGAGAGAAAGGGCCGAGGGCCAGGTCGATTGCGATGCGGAATTCCTTGCGGGCGGCGATGGCCTTGAGTTTTTTCCACGGGGTATCGGCCACGGTGCCATTCCGCACGATGGGCAATTTGTCGTAGAAGATAGCGGTTTTTTCCTCGCGCAGGGCCGCTCCGGAATAGCCGAGCGCATCCATGATGCGGCCCCAGTTCGGGTCGCTCCCGGCCCAGGCACATTTGACCAAAGTGGAATTGGCCACCGCCTCGGCGGCGCGGCGGGCGTCTCTGGCCGAACGGGCTCCCCCCACTTCGATTTCGACGAACTTTGAAACGCCTTCGCCGTCCAGCACGATCTGGCGGGCCAGGGTTTGCGTCACGGCGTCGAGCGCTTTCAAAAAAACGTCCGGCGGGGGAGCGATGCCGGACGCTCCGTTGGCCAGAAGGATGACCGTGTCATTCGTGCTCATGTCCCCATCGATGGTGATGCGATTGAAGGAGTTTTCGACCGAAGCGCGGAGCGCCTTACGCAGTGCTGCCGGGGGAATGACCGCGTCGGTCGTGATGGCGCAGAGCATGGTGGCCATGTTGGGATCAATCATGCCCGCGCCTTTGGCGATTCCGCCGATGCGAAAAGATCCCCCGGGAGTATCCACCAAACAGGCGATCTCCTTGGGAAAGGTGTCGCTCGTCATGATGGCCTTCGCACATTTCCGGCTGTGGCTGTGGCCCAGCGGGGTCTTTTTCAAGCCGGTTTCAATCCGCGAAACGGGGAGGGGAACGCCGATCCGTCCGGTGGAACAGACCAGGATCTGCTCGGGCTGGAGACCCGTCCGTTCCGCCGCAGCCGCGGCCATGCGTCGTGCCGTGGCCAGACCAGCCTCTCCCGTGCAGGCGTTGGCATTGCCACTGTTCAAGACAATGGCTTGGATCTTCCCCTTTTTGAGGTGCTCCATCGAAACCCGCACCGGCGCGGCTTTCACGACATTGGTGGTGAAGGTCGCGGCGGCGGCGGCAGGGATTTCGGAGACGATCAGGCACAGGTCGTCCCGGGTGGCCTGGGGGTTTTTGATGCCGCTAGAAGTGGCTCCGCAGAGGAAGCCGGCGGGCGCGGCAATGCCGCCACGGATTTTTTCGATCATAGAAGTGCTTCGGTTTCCGGAAATCCGGCCATGAGATTAAAATTTTGTACCGCCTGACCGGCTGCGCCCTTCACCAAATTGTCCTCCGCGCTCAGGATCACCAACCGCCCGGTCCGGGCGTCTTCCCGCCCGGCGATGTCGCAGAAATTCGTGCCGTTGACATTTTTCACATCGGGCAGCGATTTGGTCAGCCGGACAAAAGGTTCCTTTTCATAAGCCGCCTGCCAGCAGGACTCAATATCAGCCAGACTCTTGCCTGCGGACGGCGCGGCAAAAATCGTGGAGTGAATGCCCCGGTTCATCGGGGCCAGGTGCGGCACGAAGGTGATGACGACTTTCTCAGCCGCAGCCAGGCTCAACTCCTGCTCAATCTCGGAAAGATGCCGGTGTTTGGGCAATCCGTAGGCCCGCAGGCTCTCATTGCACTCGGCATAAAGCAGTGAAGTTTCCGCTTTCCTTCCGGCTCCGCTCACTCCGCTCGCGCTGCTGGCAATGATGGTGGCAGGCTTGATTAATCCGGCTTTCAGCAGGGGAACCAGCGGCAGCAGAATGCTGGTCGGATAACATCCCGCCGAGGCGACGAGCCGGGCCCTCGCGATCTCCGCGCGATGCAATTCGGGAATGCCATACACCGCCTCGCCCAGCAAATGGATGGCCCCGTGATCCTCGCCGTAAAACTCCTTGTAAATGTCCGCATCCCGCAGCCGGAAATCGGCGCTGAGATCAATGACCCGCCTGCCCGCTTCAACCAGCGGTGCGGCAAACTCTCCGGCCAGCCCGTGGGGCAGGGCCAGAAAGACAAAGTCTGGCTCACTCTGGAGAAGATTCGCCACCGACGGTTCCGAAAACGTCAGGCTCGCCACCGACGGGCAGCCCGCCAGTCTGGGCAGGATGTCCGGGACAAGCTTGCCGGCATGCTGCCGCGAGGTGACGGCGGCAATATGGACGCGAGGATGCCGGGCAAGGATCGCGCAAAGCTCCTCACCGGAATATCCGTTCGCACCCACTATGGCCACTTTGGTCATGGGCGGGAATCGTAGCGGCACCGGATGGTTTTCAAAACGGAAATCTTTAACACTTGAAACCATCCGCATGATGGTGGAGTCTTCGCTTCCCTTAAAACGGGCTGTAGCACAGCTTGGTAGTGCGCTTGAATGGGGTTCAAGAGGTCGCAGGTTCGAATCCTGTCAGCCCGATATTTTTGCGAAGCAAAACAAAAAAGAAACCGACAGGATGAAGAACGGAGTTCGACTGCCCGCGCGAGAGCGCACCCCACAAGCGCAGCCAAACGCGCAGAGCCCCGCGCCGCGGGGATAATCCTGTCAGCCCGATATTTGGTCATCAAGGACTTGCGAGGAATTCGGATTTTAGAAAAAAATCCCCCTCGCCACTCCCTTGCCACTTTTGCGGTAGGTGTTCTCTGCTGTTCGACCCTGAACCAAAAAAACTTTGCGCGCGGCTGCGCGCGCGCGAGGGCTCGCGGGCGGGATTTTTCGGGGAATCGATGAGGCGTCTTCTGTTCAAAAATGCTGTGGATGCTCCGTTTTATGAACGCAATCCTGAGGTCTTCATTTCCCGACTTCTGACAGCCTTTAGGAAAATGGAGGACATTCTCTTCGTCTTCAGAGGGTCGGAAGGAGGGCATCGAGCACCTCGTCCGCTGTGATATCCTCAATCGGGTCATTTGACGCACGGTTCAGGCATTCGGCGATGTTGGGTTCTCGATGCGAGCCATTTCGGCGGGCCTGAAGTTGGGTGGATTGATTCACTCCCCGCTCGCCAAGTTTCTGGCGAAGGGCCATCAGGGCTTTTGAACGAATTGCTGAAATCGATTGCTTGGTCACTCCCATCGCGCGGGCGATATCGCTGCCGGCTTGGCCCCGCATGTAGGCCGTGAGGACGTCGCGATGACTTTCAGGCAGTTCGTTGATCAGTTCGGTCAGGACTGTATTCGCTTCCCGAATGCACACCAGGTCGACACCTTGGCGGCTTTCGTTCGAAGGGGTTAAGCCGCCCTGAGTGTCGAAGGAGTCCTCTGAAAGAGGCGTATCGAGGGTCACTGCTACGACAGAGCGGAAGTTTTTTTCCTTTCGGAAGAGGTCGGTCAGACGGTTATTGATGACTCTCCTGGCGAACGGTGTAAAAGAGCGTCCTTCGCCGGGTTTGTAGGCGCAGGCTGCATCCCAAGCAGCTAACTGGGCTTCGCTTCGCAGTTCGTCGGGAGTTGAGCCCGGAATATTTTGGAAGCGTTGTGCGATCACCATCGCAAGCGGCAGGATCTCCAGAAAAAGGGCCTCCTCCCCGAGCGAGCCTTCATGGTGTTTATCATCCACACTTTTCAGATACTTTCTCGAAGATCATTCGTCAGTTGTTTTTTTTGGATGTGGATTTTATGAATGTCAGAGGGGTTGGCGGCTGTTCCGCCTTTTTGTCCGAAAGATTCGATGCCCGGCGTGAGTCGATAGATCCCAAGCGCGCGGACAGGATGTCGGCAAAATACGGGGTCACATCGCGGGGAAATCCCGCGACGGTTTTGGCCAGCCCATTGAGGTATTGCATGGCGGCGGCAGCGATGCGGCGGAAAAAACCGGCGTCGCGGTCGGCCATGGCCTGCCAGAATCCCTTGTCGTTGAACTCGCGTCCGATGAAGTCGTTGACAAATTCGTCGTCCCATTTCTCCGGGGCGTACTGCTTTTCCGCCAGCATGGCGTTGTGCGCCGTGCGGTCCCCGGCCAGAGAGAGGACAAAGTTGCTCAGTTCCTCATAGAGGGCGGGGTTCCCCGCCTTCATGCTGTGGCCAAATTCATGCCCAATCAGGAACATGGTCGGCCAATCGGCTCGGGCATTCAGGAGGATGACATCGGGCTCGCCGGGGAAAAGCAGTCCGCGCGCTTTGTCCGCGGGGATCCCCTCAATGAAGACTACCCGACGATCAAAGGCAGATCGTAGTGCTCCCGATACATCGGCAAATAAGGCATCAGGGCTTCGTCCGCCAGCTCCCCGAAGTAATCGGCGTCCCATCCCTCTAACCGCATCCGGGCTGCTCCCGTAAGTCCGTGATACAAATCGCCGAGCGCCTTCAATTGCTCTTCGCTCAGGTCCACTAAACTGATCGTCGGCGACGGGCTCAAGGTCGAGTCCGTCAATGAAGGTGTCGGAGGTCGAAACGGGGTCTCCGGTGGCAAGTTCTGGTCGGACATCGCTTTCCTCATACGCTTGGGCGGTGGAAGAGTCGGCCTGTTTTTCGAGAATCTTTTGCGCCGCCTGCTTGCTCGGGCTGTCGGCGTTGCGCCGGGCGAGGAGTTGCTTAGTTGCAGCAGGGAGAAATCCCTGAACGGCGGAAATTTTTTCCCAATCGGAGAACTGGGATTCCGCGATCAAGCGCGCGTAGCGCTCGGTGAGAAGGGCCTTGGCGTCGGCCTCGGGGAGGTTCCTTAGTGGACCCTCGGGGCCTTGTTCCCGTGCTTGGCTTTCCAGGCTGCCATCCCCTGCCGGTGGCTCTCCTGCTGCTCTTCCCAGGTTTGCCCGGCCGGCCCTTTCGGGCGGGGCTTGGCGTCCGCTGGTTTTTTGGTTTCCTCTGCTTTCATCCTCTACCTTCCCATACGAACGCAGGCGCAGAGAGTCAACGCCTGCCAGTCTGGTTTCGTGGTTTGTAGGACTTCTTCGCTAAAATGAGGTTGAGTTGCTCGGCGGGAACGCCATCGAAGGCGCAGACGACGAACTCTGCCTCGGGCGATTCGTTGAGCTTGATCAGCAGCTTTTCGGCTTCCCGCGCCCGGCCATGTCGGTTGGACTTCTCCATAGGGGAGAGAATCTGCTGGTATTGAGCAATCGTCTGCATAGTTAGGGCCAGAAATCCCTGCTTTTCAGACCAGTTGATTGACAAACTTTTGGCAATATTTTCCAACCTCGATATCAACTGACCCATCGTCCGAAGTGGCTCCAGCCGTGACAGGATTATATGCAGCCAAAACCACGAAGGAACTTTTTCACCGGGGTCGGGCCGGCGAACGGACGCGTTCTCCGCTGCGAGAATACCCAGCACCGAAAGCCGCCAGGTTTTGAACGCTTCCGTTTGAGTAAATTGGAGCAGGCCAATTTTCCGAAGCTCGTGCGCGGCAAACCTCACATTGGTCTCAATTCTCACAACGCCGGTTGCGGTCCGCTGAAAATCTCTCAGGCGGCACTTGGGAAAGTAGTCTCGGATAAATGCCCGGATAATCGAAAGAACCGACCTGCCTTTGCCAGGATGGGCGTGGAGGTAATCAAGTAGGGGCAACATCAATTTTTTAGAGGCATCGATTTCCAAACTCTCGGTGGGGCCGTGCTTCACAAAATGAATTTTTCCGGCGGAATCGTCGGCAAAGATCCCGTTCGGCAGAAAAGTACGACGAGGGTCTTTCTCGTCCGGAAACCCCGTCTCGAAACGTAGGGCGTCAATCAACTCGGAGAGCCGGTCGAGTTTTTGAGTGAAATCGATCTCATTCCATTTTGCCGGCAGTTCCGGAGTGATCTGGATCATGGCATCGATCATCTCCCTAGCCTGTCCCAGCTCCTTCTTCTCAAACATACCTTGTCCCCTCGGAACTGGCCTGTTGCCTGCCTGAGTCTTTCGGGAAAAGCTCCATTTGCTGTCCGTCGGCGTATGGGGCTTCACTCCCTTCGCCATCCAGTCGCGGGGTGAGGCTCGGAGGGCTTGAGAACAGAACTATGGGAATGCCTTTCCGCCGGCGGAGGGAGTTGAGGCGCTGAATGACTATCGCAAGACGTGGCCAGTCTCGGGGGTCATATCGGTGCCAGGGTTCTGGAAATTCCATATCACGTGAAGTTGACCAAGAGAGAATTCATTTCCTCTGGTCCATACGTTTCAGAGGCTCGTGGGTCAGCGAATAGTTTCGGATCACCGGAAATGAGTTCATCAAGGATGCCCGCGCATGAACTTGCTCCATAACGGAGCATTTGAGCCCCCGTTTTTGCCTGCGGTCTAGCTCCGTAATGGAGCAATCATCGCCAAGAAATGCGGTCGGCGAGACCGTCCGGCAGCTTCGATCGAAGCGAGGCTGGACGCAGGAAGCCCTTGCCGCGAAATGCGAAGTCGCCGGATGTGCGATTGCACGGGGAACTCTGGCGAAGATTGAGGCCCAGATTCGCGGCACGACCGACATCGAACTTTTTGCGATTGCGGGGGCGTTACGAGTTCCCATCGCCTCTCTCTATCCGAATGATTTTGCGCGCCGGCTGCGGGCTTCTGGCCGGACGCGTTGAGTTTCCTATCGCTCCCTTGCCCTGCCCATGGCCGGCCTGATCGCGGTTGACGGCGGGATTGGGGAAATTCCACGCGCCCAGGTTGGGCACCGGATTTTTCGGCATGTATTGGTGGAATCTCCTCATGGAATCGGGGTCAGCCGGATCCTCCGAAGACTTTTGGTAAAACTCGATGGCCTGCATCAGAATGCCATGGCAAATCACGAGAACGTTTTCCTCTTCGCGCCTGCGTAATTTGGCGAGGGAACCGAGCGCCCGCGCCACAAATTCCCGGAAAGATTCCGCCCCCGGCCCGTCCACATAATCTGGTAATGCCTTTTCCCAATAGGCTTCGACCATGGGTTTTCGCTCAGCGAAGGTGGTCTCGATACATTTCTCCGCGCAGATGTAGGTGAACTCCTGGACGGGCCACGATTCCACCTTCGCGTTCTGAAATTTCGCGATGAAGGGCTCTGCCGTCTGCCTTGCCCGGAGGTAGGGCGACACCACGATAAGGTTCGGGATTGCCCCATCGTATTCGAGGGCGGCGTGTTCAGCCGCATTCTTCCCATTTTCTGTGAGGGGGATCATGTTCGGATCGGAAGTTGGCAAACCTGCGTTAGCGGCACTCTCGGCGTGGCGGATAAACCGGATGCTTTTCATCTCGTCCTCCTCTGGTGCGTGGCGATGAATTTGGCGGGGTCCATCTCCCGCTCTCCATCCCACCGGTAGGCGCAGAGAAAGCCACCTTTCCCGGTGCCGTAGTCGAGGCAGGCCAGATTGGGGAGGATCGAAGCGGGTGAGGGGGCCTTGAGGGCGTAGTGCCCAAAGAAGGTCGGCGGGGCATCCGCGGGATATGCTGAGGTCGCGGGCAGATTCCTTGGCGGAAGGTCGGGAATGACTGGGTGGCCGGGACCCGCTGGAGGATGAGGGAAAATCGCTTCCCGGGAAGTTGCCCCGTTGAGATTGATCCACCATTTCACGCGGATATCGGCTCGCATGGTTCCATCCGCCGTCTCGTGCTCGTATCCTTCGGGGAGCAGTGCCTCGGGACCGTTGATGATTTGGCTGATCGTTTCGTGTCCGGGCGTTCCTTTCCGGCTGTATTTTTCGAGCATGGCGCCATCCAGCCGGCCGATGCTGCTGAGCTCCGTGAGGGCAGCGTGATCCCAACAGGCGTGGACCGCGCGGATGCCTCCAAGGTCAAGACTCAGCGGCAATCCCGCGAACCAGTAGATCCATTCCGACCACTCCGCCGGGTCCGGGAATTGTTCGAGCGTGGCCTGATGTTGTTTGGTGTTCTTGTCGGTATGAGGGCGGAGATGCTCGCCGTCGCTGCCGATGGCGTGAAACCGCATGGCGTTGACCTCGTGATTTCCAAGGATCGCCAGTGCTTGGCCAGCATCCACCATTCCGCGCACGGTTTCCAAAACCTCCCGGATCTTCGGGCCGCGATCAATGTAGTCTCCGAGGAAGATGACCTTCCTGCCTTCGGGGTGCGAGCCCTGCTGGTAGCCGAGGATTTCGAGCAGGGCATGGAGCTCGTCCGCGTGACCGTGGATGTCGCCGATGATGTCGTATTTGTTCATGTCGTGATTCTGTTGCCCGTCCGGGATTCTCTTCTCACAGTTGCTCAGACGTTTTCGGGCTCGTTTGGTCAACTGGTTTTTCAAAATTCTTACCGTCAGCCTGCGCTCCGTTTTCAGCACCTTGCATAGGAACTACATTCACAAGGCCGCCGAGATCGGGTTGTCCAAAAAATGCCGATCTGATGCGAGGCTTGGATTCGTTCAGTTTACCGCGAGCCTTCACCTGCTTGATGTGATAGTCCGCCCAAGTGAGGAAGTAAAATGCCGGTGGCATGTTGGCCAGGAGGAGGTCAGCCGATTCCCAGCATTCTAGATCTTCGTAGAGCTGGAGCAAATTCACGAACGCGGCGGGGTCGTCCGGCCAGCGGCGAATGACCTCGATATTCCATTCCATGGCTACCTTCCTGCCCTCCAGATCGCGCGCGACACCGGCTCGTAGCAGCATCCAGAACGTGGTGGACTTCCCAGCCGGCCCGCACTCTTCCAAGACGTCCATCCTTTGGGAGGCAGGAATCACGTCGGTCGAAGTCCATTGTCTTATCAGGGGCAAAAAGTTCGCGTCGTCGCGCAAGGTATCGCGAATATCGTCAAAGAAATAAGCCAAGCCGAGCGGGCTCAATGCCGAGGCAAACCCCTCAAAGCATGCCGGGTCGGCGGCGATGGCAAAGAGCGAATGGTTCCGGGCCGCGAAAAAGTCTCCCCGTTTTGCGGCGGCCATCGCGAAATCAATTTGGGAATTCATGATCATTTTCTGCGCTCGCGCGATCCCTCGGCTTGCCAGTGATGCGATTCTGTTATTCACGCCCTGAATCCATGCTTGAAACTCCCGCCTGGACGGGCCTGGAGCAGATGGCTCCAAAGAGTAGCAACCGGTCACCAGGTCTCGGCGGATGAAAGGCAGGAGTGCGGGCGGCATCTCCCGGAGAAGGATTCCGTCCACCTCCACTTCTCGCCCTGAGAGAGCCTCCAGCGCGGCCGCTAGCCGCGGGTTTGCGAAGTGGATGGCGGTAGCGAGGTCCATGGGGCTTTCTGCGGCGTGGCGGTAGAGAGGTTCCAAGTCGAGGTCGGCAAACATGTACCCGTAGGAGGGCTTGAGCTCTCTGCCCATGCCCGCAAGGAGATAATGCGCCGCTTCCTCCCACTCGCCGATTCGGGAGGCGTAGG
>CAMASH010000115.1 GCA_945860745.1 Chthoniobacter flavus
GGGCCGGTTAAAAGATACACGCGGGAATTGGCCGCCGGCAGACCGCCGACCATCTTGAGGGCGTGGCGCCGTTCCAGGGCCGCGATCTCATCGGGGCCTGCTGTTTTTTGAAAGGCGACGATGATCCGGGCCGGAGCACTCGCCTCCCCGGACAGGGCGACCACAGGCAGGGAGATCACCGCGAGGAAAAAAACGGCACCCAGCCGAATCCAAACCCGGGAATCGAGAACCCCTCTCGAAGATTCTGCCCCACGTGACATAGGACAGCCGTCGCCCCGCTCAGGCGGGTTGTCAATTTCAAAAGCCCCCTCAGAGTCCGGCCGGATTGTTCAGCAACTCCGCCACCCGATTGAGCAACCGCCCGGCCGCGCCGCCATCCAGCACGCGATGATCGAAACTCAAGGTAAAGGCCGCCTCGGTGACCGGCACGAATTCCTTCTTCGCCGGATCCCAATGCGGCACGATCTGGCCCGCGCCCATTCCCAGCAGCAGCGTTTGTTCGGGCAAAGGAATCGGTGTTGCGATGGTGAGGCCGAAAACCCCGTAATTTGTCACCGTGGCAATCGAGCCTCCCATGTCTCCGGCAGGCATGCGGCGCTGCCGGGCCAGTTCGACCAGGCGATTGTAGCGATCAATCAGGTCGGCGAGGGGAAACTGGTCGGCATTGCGGATGACCGGCACCAGCACGCCGTCCTCCGCCTCGACGGCGAACCCGATGTCGATGGACCGCGGATGAATGATGCGATCGCCGATGAGCCGGCCCGCCGGGGCGCTGTTTTCCGAGAGGGCGATGGCCAGGGCCCGCATGGAGTAAAGGGCCGGGCCGGCCTTGTGGGGCGCGCTGGATTTGCGATGGGCCAGCATGCGGTCCAACCGCACAGGCAGGACAACCGTGGCCAGGGGCCTGGTCGCGCTGCGGCGCATGGCGTCGGCCACGGCCACGCGCATGGACGAGGCCGGCGTGATGCGGTTACGCTCGATATCCTCGAGAAATTTTTCCAGATCCTCAATCGTCGCGCGGCCGCCGGCACCGCTGCCGGCGATACCGGAAAGATCGGCCGCGTGGAGCCCGAGTTCCGTCATGCGGGCTTTCATGCGGGGAGAGAGATAGCTGGCACCGCCGGCGTGGGCCGGGACGGGCAGCCCGCGGACGGTCGGTTCGACCTGTTGGGGCGCGGGATTGCGGGCGGGGCGCATTTCCTTTTTCGCGCGCGGCGCATCCTTGGCCGGGGGTTTGTCGTCCAGACCGAGACGAAGGGCCTCCTCGGCGGTGACCTCGATATAGCCGAGGATCGCGCCCACCGGATAACTCTGGCCTTCCTCGGCGTGGATCTGGAAAAGCACACCGGAGCAGGGGGCGGTGAGGCCCATCACGGCCTTGTTCGTCTCCACCTCGATGATGTCCTTATCGGCTTCAATGGAATCGCCTTCCTTGAAGAGAATTTTGACAATGGTGGCCTCGGCGATGGACTCGCCAAGCTGGGGCATCAATAGAGGAACCTGGGCCATAATATTACATTTCCAAAAGGCGTCGTGTCGCCGACGCAATTGCGCTTGCCGTGGGACGGTGAGCCGTCCACAAGTCGGGATGATAAGGCACGGGCGTATCTTTGGCGTTGAGGCGCTGGGGCGGCGCGTCCAGCAGTCCAAAACCCTCCGCCGCGACACGGGCGACGACCTCCGCCGAAACTCCCCCCCAAGGAAAGGCCTCGCTCACACAAAGCAACCGCCCGGTGCGGGCCACGGAAGCCAGGACGGTGTCGGTGTCCAGTGGCTTGACCGTGCGCAAATCGACAATCTCGATTTCGTAACCGTCCCCGGTCAGTTCCTCGGCCGCAGCCAGTGATTCGTGAACCATGGCACTGTAGGTGACGATGGTGGCATCGCGTCCGTGGCGCGCCAGGCGGGCCTTGCCCACGGGCAGATTTTGCCCGGGCAATTTTTCCGCCTTGAGGTGGTTGTAGAGAAATTTGTGTTCGCAAAAAATCACCGGATCATCGAGGGCGATGGCCTCAAGCAACATGCTGTAGGCATCCTCGACCGTGCCGGGGGTCATGACGATCAGGCCTGGATAATGGGCGTAGAGCGCCTCCATGCTCTGGCTGTGAAAGGGCCCGCTACCGGATGTTCCGCCGGAGGGCAACCGCACCACGATGGGACAGGGAACTTCCGTGCGATAGAACAGGGTGGCGGCGTGATTGACGATCTGGTTGAAGCCGCAGGTGGAGAAATCGGCAAACTGCATCTCCACCACGGGACGCATGCCCTCGATGGCCGCGCCGATGGCGACGCCGACAATGGCATCCTCGCTGAGCGGCGCATCCAGCACGCGGCCGGGAAATTTCGCGGCCAGGTTTTTCGTCACCTTGAAGGCTCCGCCGAAGGACCCGATGTCCTGCCCGTAAAGAAAGACCCGGGGATCGTCCGCCAGCGCCTTGTCCAGCGCGGCCCGGATGGCTTCGAGATAGGTGATCATGCCTCGAGGAAATTGTCCGCCAGCCGGGTGTCGGAAATGGCTGACCATTCCTCGTCCCCCGGATCGGGGGAGACCTCGCGCCGCACTTTGGCCGCGGTGGCATCCACTTCTTTCTTGGCCTCGGCGCGCCACGCCGCAATTTCCTCCGCGGTGGCCCAGCCCTTTTCGATGGAAAAACTTTCCGCCACCTTCACACAGTCACGGCCCAGGGGGGACGCCTTCAACCGCGGGTCAATGTAGCTGGCGTCATCATGTTCGCCATGGCCGACGAGGCGCAGCAAATCGCCGACGATCATTTGCGGACCGCCCCCCTCGCGGGCCGCGCGCACGGCCACCCCGAGGACGGCCAGGCAGGCGGAGAGATCGGTGCCATCGACGCGGTGCGAGGCCACCCCGTAGCCCGCCGCCTTGTCGATCAGGTCGGCGCAGGCAAATTGCCGGTTGGACGGCGTGGAGTAGGCGTATTGATTGTTGGCAATGACCAGCACCAGGGGAAGTTTTTCCACCGCGGCGACGTTAAGTCCCTCGTGGAAAGCTCCGGTCGAGGTGCCGCCGTCGCCCAGACAGGTCGCGCCCACGACGCCGGTCTCGCCGCGCATGCGACGGGCCATCAGGGCGCCGCAAACAGCCGGGATCATCGCGCCGAGGTGGCTGATCATGGCATAATAACCCTCGCGCGGACGGCCGCGGTGAATATTGCCATCGCGGCCCCGCATGGAACCCAGTTGGGAACCGAGATAGGTCCGCAGCGTGTCGAGCACGGTGTCGCCGAAGGCCATGCGTCCGGCCTGATCGCGGATGAGCGGGGCAAAAATATCCCCCTTGCGCAGATTGCTGCCGACCGAAACACTCAGGGCCTCCTGACCGCGCCCGAGGAAGACGCCGCCGTGAATGGCCCCGGCCCGATACAGGCTGGCGAGTTTTTCCTCCAGGATCCGGGCCAGGAGCATGACCCGGAGGGCTTGAAGATATTCGGTTCGAGTGGGACCGGCTGGCCCGCAGGCAGATGACATCAGACTAGGAATAAGTCAGGGCGGGGCGGGTCTGCAAATCTTTCGTGACTCTCGCAGCAACATGGCCAGCCCTCACGTCGAGGGAACAACGCTGCGCCAGAGAAGAAAAAAGATCACTGCCAGAGTGATGAGCAGGATGGCGGTTTTGATCTGGGCGTAAAATCGCTGGCGTGAAGGCATTTCCAGGCTGCGGTTTTTTCCCCGGCCCCGGCTGGAACCGGCCCGGCCCGGGCGGGACGAAATAACCGGCCCGGCGGAGAGGTTGCGCTGATGGTCGCGGGCACGTTTTTGTTCGGCCTGCGCGGCGATCTCGACCGGCAGCCGCTTGAGTTTTTTCTCCAACTCCTGTTGCTGGCGGAGGATGTCGGCGTGGAGCTGTTCCAACTGTCGCTCCTCGGCCGAGAGACGTGAGGCCTTGGAAGAAGGGGGCCGCGCCATGGTTTAGCGGGTGGACATTTGGGAGAAAATCCAGACCCCGAGGGCGATGAGACCGAGCAGCCAGAGGGGAAGTGTGAAGGCTACCCCGCTCTTGAGCCAGTAGGAAAACCCGCGCTCTTCCTCAGTCGAATACTCCGGCTCATAGGATCCCCCCGCCGCGGCGGAGGATTCGACCGGAGCATCCACCGCGATCTTGGCCTGGGCCTTGATATAATCGGCCCGCGCATCCTCGACCGCGCTGAGGGCTTTGCTCAATTCCCGCGGGAGTTCGTTCGCACCCCAGACTTTGGGATTGATGTTTTCAATGCCGCGCAGGTGCTGGGTGAAGGAGTTGTGGATGGCATTGAGCTGTTCCAACCGCTTCTGCGCTTCCTCCGCCTCGCGCTGCACGGAGACGAGCGAACGGGTCAATTTGTCCAGCATGTCGCTGCGGCCGGTCTCGAGTTCGTCCTGGCGGCGTTTCAGTCCTTCCAGCCGTTGCTTTTGCTTTTCGATGTCCTCAAGCTGGCGCTTGAGTTTTTCCAGTTCGGTGTTGGTTTTCTGAACTTCTTCCCCGAGGTCCTCGGGAGTATCGACATCCAAGTCGAGGAGGGGATCCGGGTCTTTGCTGAAATCCGATGGCATAAAAAATCGCGGGCTGAAGAATTACTAGAGCGGCAGCCGGAAAATTCCAGCACAAACAATCAGCGCCCAGGCATGGCCTCAAGCAAAAGGCCCTTGAGATAGCACGTTTCGGGCAGGTGCAGGACGGCGGGGTGATCGGCCGCCTGGGTGAGCCGGTGGAGAACGCGGGCCGACCGCCGGGCATCGGTCAGGCCGTCCGCCACAGCGGATTCGAACTCGCCGGCGGAGACGTGATGGGAGCAGGAAAACGTCGCCAGCAGGCCCTGGGCCGAAAGCAACTCCGCGCCCCGCAGATGCAGTTCGCGGTAGCCGCGCAGGGCCTCGTTGATTTTCCCGCGGGCCTTGGTGAACGACGGGGGATCGAGAATGATGAGATCATACTCGGCCCGGCGTCGCGCGGCCTCCTTGAGAAACGTAAAGACATCCTCCTCCTGCGTGGTGATGGTCAGGCCGTTGCGCGCCGCGTTTTCGCGCAATTTGGCCGCGCTCCCGGCCCCGCTTTCGACCGCCGTGACCCCGGCCGCGCCCTGCAAGGCGCAAGCCAGGGCGAAGCCGCCCTGATTCGAAAAACAATCCAGCACGCGACGGCCCCGCGCCTGCGCGGCCACAATCGCATAATTCTCCGCCTGATCGAGATAGAGGCCGGTTTTTTGCCCGCGGAGAAAATCCACCAAAAACCGCACCCCGCGCAAATCCACCTCGCGCTCCCCCGGATCCCCGCCGATCAGGAGCCCCGTCACGAGCGGAAGTCCCTCGGCCACGCGCACCGGGGCATCATTGCGCTCGACCACGTGGCGCACGCCGGGAAGCGCAGCCAAGGCTTCTGCGATGAGCGTCTTGCGCTGATCCATGGCCAGCGTGAGCGTCTGCAACACCACCACGTCGGCATAGCGGTCGGCCACCACGCCGGGCAGGCCGTCCGCCTCACTCCAGACCAGGCGGCAGAGCAAGGGATCACATCCGGTCCGCTCCCGCCAGGCCACGGCCTGGGTGATGCGCCGGGAAAAAAAATCCGCGTCCAGATCCTGCCGGCGGCGGGAAAACCGCCGCGCCGTGATCTGCGACTTCGCGTTGTAAATGGCCGAACCGAGCAGACGATCCCTCCCGTCCTTGAGCGAAATGACATCGCCATCCGCCGGGCTGCCGAAAACCTTCAGCACCTCGCTGGCATAGACCCAGTCGTGCCCGTGCAGAATGCGGGCGCGGGGACGAATGATCAGGCCGGCCATCAGCGGAGGGAGGCGGGTTGACTCGTCTCGCAGATGCGGGACTCGGATCTTCGCGGTCGCTTCGGTTCCCGCTTCCCGGGAAGATTCCCCCAAAAGAAACGTCCCGAAACCCGCAGGGCGGGCTCGGGACGCAAAAGGTTTCTTGGAATCAGGGAGCCGGAACTACTTCGGGCTGCGCTCTTCGATGTATTTGATGACGTCACCGACGCTCTGGAGCTTCTCGGCATCTTCGTCGGGAACTTCCACCCCGAACTCTTCCTCGAAGGCCATGACAAGCTCGACGGTATCGAGGGAATCGGCACCCAGGTCTTCGATGAATGATGCGGTGGGCGTGACTTGCTCGGGATTGACTCCCAGTTGCTCGACAATGATGTCTTTGACTTTTTCTTCGATGGATTTTTCGGACATAACGGTGTATGGTTAAGAGGTAGGCGTAGGACTAGTGTTCGTCGTGTGCTTTGGCAACAAATAATTTGGAGCCAATCGCGGGCTCGCAAAATTGCGTTTTCTGAGAGGAGGTCAAGCGTAAAGAAAGCAAACGTGATCCGCTCAGGGCGCGGGCGTGACCGTCTTCACGGTGGAGTACTCGGGATAGCCCGTCACTTCGGCCTGAATACTGTAGGTCTCATTCGCCTTCATATCGCGGGTGGCCACCTTCTCCTGGAATTCGATGCGCTCCTTCGGATTAATGATCACGATGCCCTCCTGAGGCCGGAAGGCCCGGTCGTCGGCCCAGCGCTCGAGCACTTTGCCCGAGGGATCCTTGGTCAGGATGTCCATGCGCTGGGTGGTGGGGAAATCCAGGCGGATGATCTTCCCGGTGTTGTTGCGGATGGTGTAGATTGCGTCCAGACCCCGCTGGTCCTGCACGGAAAAATTGTCCGGTTCGAGCCCCAGTTTTTGCGTCGTGGGATCGGCCCGCAACGCACCCCATTTGATCGAGGAAAACATCTCGGTGAAGAAACTTTTGAACATGGCCGAGGCGCTGTCGGGGCTGTCCTTGACGCGGGGATAAACCGCCACGGTATCCTGCCGGGCCTGCTGCTGGCCCTCCGGGCTCAAGGCATAGCGGGCCGCCTCGCGCTCGGCAAAAAACGGACTGCCTTCATCCGGAGCGCCCACGGCAAAAGCCGCCGCACCCTGCTGGAGGGTCGGCTTGGGGGCGGGCTTCGCCCCCGGCGCCTGGGCCAGCAGCATTCCCGGCGTGATCAAGGAGAAAAGCAGCACGACAGTTTTCATGGAGCCCCGTGCTAACCCACGCTGGACGCTGTTGCAAATCCCTTCTCGATTATTATGATCCGCCCATGCGTTCCTTACTCTCTCCGCTGCTCCTTCTCGGCCTGGTGATCGCCTGCCCGGCAGCCGATAAGGGCCCCCTCGTCACCGTGCGACTGCACGCCGAAGGCAAGGAAAGCGACGGGGAAAATTTCGGCACACCCGTCACCCTCATCAACCCGCCCAAGAAGATCATCGTGCACAAGGTGCCCGTGGTGACCGAGCAGGACTTCACCGCCTTTTACCCCTTCCCCGTCAAGGACGGCACGCTGGGCGCCTACTTCAAGCTCGATGCCCACGGCACAAACAAGCTGGCGCAGCACACCACCGAGTTTCGCGATACCCTGACTCTCATCCTCATCAATGGCCGCGTGGCCTGCGCCCTGATGGTGGACAAGAAAATCCACGACGGGATCTTTTACGTTCCCTCCGGTTTTCAGAGCAGGGAGATCGCGCAGCTCCAGACCACCCTGCCCACCGTCGGCAAGGAAAAGGATTTTCCCGAGCAAAAGAAGAAGGCCCTGGCCGCCCTCAAGGCCGACCAGAAAAAGGAGTCCAAGCCGACTCCCAAGCCGAAGCCCACCCCCAAGCCGGCGCAATGAGGCGGGTGGCCCTGGCGGTTTTGCTCGGCGCGATTTCGGGCCTGCAGGCTCAGCCGCTGGTGGATTTTCCGACCGGGAACCGCGCCCTCGTGGAGGGCCGGCCGCAGGATTTTTACATGTTCGTCGAACGCGATTTTGAGGGCGAAAAATCGCGGCCCTGGCAGGGCGGGCAATTTGGTTTCGTGCGCGGACCCCGGCGTTCCAGCGACCAACTGACCTTCATCCAACTGCACGAGGGCATTGACATCCGTCCCGTCCGCCGGGACGCCCAGGGCGAACCCCTGGACCAGGTGCTTGCTGCCGCGGCGGGAAAAGTCGTTCATACCAGCCGCGCGCCCGGAGCCTCGAATTACGGGCGCTATGTCGTCATTGAGCACCGCTGGGACAACGCTCCCTACTACACTCTCTACGCCCACCTCGCCAGCATCCCGGTCGAACCCGGCCAGACCGTCCGGCAGGGCGAACCCATCGGCGTGATGGGTTACACCGGCGCGGGCATCAACCGCGAACGCGCGCATGTCCACTTTGAGGTCGGACTGCTCCTGAGCCAGAACTTCGAGGCCTGGCACGAGGCCCACTTTGCCGGCAGCCCCAACCAGCACGGCCTCTTCAACGGACTCAATCTGGCCGGGACCGATCCCTCCCGCCTGTTGCTCGAGGCCCGCCGGAATCCCAATCTCAAAATCTCCGACCATCTGACGGGCGGCGAACCGTTCTTTTCCCTCATCGTGAATGACTCGCCGAATTTTTCCCTCATCCGCAACTATCCCTGGCTGGTGGCCAAAGGAGAAATCGCCAATCCCCCGGCCTGGAAGATCACCTTCTCCCGCGCGGGCCTGCCGATGAAAGTCGAGGCGGTGAAGGACCGGGTCGCCGAACCCGTCGCCGTGTGGGTGAAAGATACCGGCTCGGCCGTGGTGGCCACCACCAAGGGCCTCATCACCGGTTCCCCCGCGGCCCCGCGACTGACGGATTCCGGCAAACGTTTCGCGCGGCTTCTGACCTGGCCGGATTAGGGAAAGCGCGACGAGAGCGGTCTTCGTTTTCCTGGAGCCGCGGTCCCGCGCCGGGAGAACGCCCTGACCCGGCAGGGCGGCGGCAATTCCTGCGGCCACGACATTTTTTAAAATGCTCTAAACGGCAATATCCTCGTGCCAGAGTTCCGGCCGGGCTTTGATGAAATCGCGCATCATGGCGATGCATTCCTCGTCCTGCACCACCGTCAGTTCCACGCCCTGACTACGCAGCCAGTCCTCCGCCCCCAGAAAAGTGACATTCTCCGCGATGACGATTTTCGGAATTTTGTACAACAGCGACGTGCCGCTGCACATCGGACAGGGCGAAAGGGTCGTGTAGAGCACACATTCCCGGTAAACTCCGGCCGGCTGACGTCCGGCTTGTTGAAACGCGCTCATCTCCCCGTGCAGGAGCGGGTCGTCCTTCTGCACGCGCATGTTGTGCCCGCGTCCGATGATTGTTCCGTGATGCACAAGGACGGATCCGATCGGAATACCGCCTTCGGACAAGCCCCGTTTCGCCTCATCAATCGCCGCCTGCAGAAAAGGATCACGCATAGTCACGATTTCATGGCCCGGGGAGAAAAAAGTCGAGACCGGGATGGCGGGGAGATTCCTACTTGATGGAATTAATGTGGGAGCGCAGGACGCCGCGTTTCTCCATGGCGATGAATTCCTCGACCTTGGGAATCTTGAAGCGGGGATTGGCCTGCCGCATTTTCTGGTACACCGCAATCACGGCCAGGGTGCCGGCGTAGGGCTCGGGGTTGGAGGAATTTTTTTTCATTTGCGCCTGCAGATTGCCGGCCACGAAGGCGGCCAGGAGCATTTGGCTGCCGTCGGGCAGGTTCCGGCTTTTGGCCCAGGGAAGATAGCCGAGGTTAATGAGAACCCTGTGGTCGGGGGTGGACTCGGCAAACTCCAGAACGACACGCCCGGAATTTCTGGCGGCAGACGACGCCGGATTCTGCAGCAGGGTGTTGATCGCATTCCTGGCCTCATCCTTGGAGATCGCCCAACACGGCCCACAGGGATGGAGAAGGAACGCTGCGAACGTGGCTAGGAGAACTCGCAAGGTCATAGTGAACTGCATCTGAAAAATTATCATGATCGCCGGTGGAACGCAATGACACGAATACGCACCCTTCCTCGCGGGGTGCAGGACAAAAATCTTCCAGGAATCCCCGAAGGGGATCAATCCGACAGCCCAAGGTTGCGAAGAATGAGCTACCTTGGGTATCGACAGGAGAATAGAACCAACCCTGAATGGGTTGCATCGGGCGAGGAACACAACCCATTCA